>DAOTUI010000144.1:0-24702 GCA_034437035.1 Chloroflexaceae bacterium | reverse complement strand
GTCACCCGGAGCCTACTGATTGTAGGGCAACTCCAGAATGCGCTGGCGGTACCGCTAGTCTACCTGCTAACTCGCCGCCTGCTTGGTAGCAATGCACCGGCGCTCTGGGCCGCCCTGATTGTCGGGTTTATCAGTCCGATGCCGGCGTTTTATGTAAACTGGGGGCGTTACACACAACTCGCCGGGCAAACCGTCCTACCGGCAGTGTGTGTGGTCTGGATGGCACTGCTGGATAAAGCAACGCAACGTAAGGTAAAACACCTGCCGATTATGCGATTGCTTACGTTGGCTGTCCTGGTCACGGCCAGTCTGATCCTGACACACTATCGGGTCACCCTCCTCGCCATTTGCTTTATCCTGATCTATGGGAGCTATCTGCTGGTTGCACGCGTTCGTACACCCGGAATAGCTATGCGGGTAGCCGGCATAGCCCTGATAACTAATGCGTTGACTATACTGCTACTCATACCATGGGTTTTGCGGCTGCGCGAGAGTATGTGGCTGCGCCTGGGTGAACATTTTCTCTCAACCAATGTCGGTACAAATGAGTTGAATATCTTGCCGGCATTTAGTGAAATAATCTCCTTGCACACAAAACCGTTAATTTTTGGATTAGCACTCTTCGGCATCCTGTTCCTATGCCGGCGGCGTCACTGGCACGGAATGGTGCTGGTCGGCTGGGGGTGCCTGGTCTGGCTGGCAACCAATCCCTATCTGATTGGGTTGCCGGGGGCCGGGATTATCTCTAACTTCGCCATGCTTATCGCCAACTACCTGGTACTGGCCCCCCTGGCGGGTGTTACCCTTGACCGGGTAACTACCTTTCTGGCAGAGACTATCACAATTAGACCACTGATTACGTGGGGCTACATCCTGCCGGGTGTGGTGCTGCTCTTCTGGGGAATGGACTACCAGCGGCAGATCGTTGATCCTACGTACCAACTCTTCACGCCTGCCGATGTTACTGCAATCGAGTGGATTAAGGCGAATACATCTGAAGATGCACTATTCCTTGTCAATAGTTTCCCGGCATATGGTGACAGCCTGTATGCCGGTTCCGATGGTGGCTGGTGGTTATCCTTTATGAGTGGGCGTTCAACCAACTTGCCACCACTCCTCTACGGGAGTGAAGTTGGGGAAGAACCCGGCTATCAGCGCACCATCCATGCAACAAATACACTGATCCAGGAGTATCCCCTTGACTCAGAGCAGGCAGCAGCCACTTTTCGTAGTCAGGGCTATACATACCTCTACGATGGCCCGGCGGCATCACCACCTGAGGAATATCTTAACCCGACCGTTCTGTCACAATCACCCTGGTACGAACTGGTCTACCGGCACGATGGGGTGACAATCTGGAGTGTACGGTAGTGCGAATCTGTGTTGTCGGGCCAACCTACCCCTACCGTGGCGGGATTGCGCACTATACAACACTCCTGGTCAAGCATTTGCGCGCGGCGGGACACTGGACCAAGTTGTATTCGTTCACACGCCAATACCCGCGCTGGCTGTTTCCCGGTAAAACCGACAAAGACCCCAGCGCAGAACCGTTGCGCGTCGATTGTGACTATATTCTCGATCCGGTAAACCCGTTTACCTGGTGGCAACTCTGCCGAAAAGTACGCGCCGACAGCCCGGATCTCCTTCTGTTGCAGTGGTGGGTGCCCTACTGGACCCCCAGCCTGACATTCATCTCGCGCTGGATTAAACGCCAGACGACGATTCCGATTATCTATGTATGCCACAATGTTGTTCCGCACGATGGCGGTGGTATGCTTGATCGACGTTTTGCCCTCACGGTACTACGCCAGGGTGACAGCTTTATTGTTCATAGTGATCAAGATCGTTACCGTCTGCTGGCACTCCTGCCCGATGCATGCGTGGTGAAAGTCTACCACCCGACCTATATTGAGCTTGCGCATCAGAGCTATGCTACAACGGCGACAACGCTACGTCAGCAACTTGGACTGCCCGACCAGTGTGCAACGCTGCTCTTTTTTGGTTTTGTACGACCCTACAAAGGTCTGGAATATCTTATTCAGGCTCTCCCACATATATTGCGGGAGATCAATGTTCATCTCCTGGTTGTGGGTGAGTTCTGGAGCAATCCGCAGTTCTATCAACGCTATGCACAAGAGTTTAATGTTGAAACGTCGATCACATTTGTCAATCGGTATGTACCGAATGAAGATTTAAAACCCTTTTTTGACCTGTCTGATGTTGTTGTATTACCATACATTTCCGCAACACAGAGTGGTGTTATTCAGCTTGCCTTTGGTTTTGGTAAACCCGTTATCACGACCCGTGTCGGCGGCCTGCCGGAAGTCGTTCAAGATGGGATAAACGGCCTGATTGTCCCCCCCCAGGATGAGCATGCCCTGGCCAAAGCCGTGATTCGCTTCTATCGGGAAGGTCTGGCCGCCCGAATGACGGCACAGGTAGCGACGCAATCTTTCGCCTGGCAGGATATGGTTCACATCTTGGAAACCTTGCAGCGGCAGTTGGAGCAAGAAGGTGTGGATGCATGACGATTATGGGAGTAGCGTACGACAGCCTGGTTACCTTAATGCTTTTTCTAGCAGCATTCAGCCTCGGATGGCAGACCCTCTACGCGTTTCAAATCCGCGCCCAGCAGTGCATCTATCTCTGGTTGGCAGCGACATGCGGTTTGGGTGTGCTATCGGTTGGTACTCTACTACTTGGGTTGCTGGGCCTCCTGTACCAGTGGTTGTTTATTGCAATTCTGATACCGCTGGCGCTGTACGGGGCACTGCTGCTCATCCGTATTGACTGGCGGGAGAAGTTCCACCGCCGGCTAAGAGGGAAACAATACAACTGGCTATTCCGCATCTCGGCTTACCTGCTGATTGGTATAAGTATTGGCACGCTACTCTGGATTACCCTGACTCACGCGCTGATGCCCCCGCATGAGTGGGATGAGATTGCCTATCATCTCACGTTACCCAGGCTTTATGTTGAAGCACACCGTGTAATCTATGTCCCCTTCATCGTAACATCCAACTGGCCGCTGAATAATGAAATGCTTTTCGGCATAGCTTTACTCTTCAATGCCGACCGTGCTACACATCTGATTATGCTGACAATGGCGCTTATGATCCCGGCCGGGCTTATACTCCTGGCGCACCGTATCTTCGATAATCGGGTGGGAGTGATTGCTGCCACGCTGTTTCTGGCAGTTCCCCTGGTGAAACGCCTGGCGGGAACCGGGTTAATCGATGTTGCGCTGGGATTATATGTTCTGGCAGCCCTGGTTGCACTGCACTTCTGGATGACAGAACGGCGCTGGCCCTGGTTGGCACTCTGTGGAATGTTTTGCGGATTCGCTGCCGGCAGCAAGTTGACTGGCGGTGGCTTCCCGATCTTGCTCGGATTATTAATCATTATCGATGAAATACGCCGACGACCATGGCGTATTGACCTGCTTCTGCGGCATGGCACACTGTTTGGGGTCGCCGGTTTGCTTGTGGCAGGACCATGGTATGCCCGCAGCTTCATCCTCACAGGCAACCCCCTCTGGCCGTTTGCCTTCCATATCTTCGGTGGACGTGACTGGGATGCACTTGGTGACGAATACCATATGCAATTGCTGCTTGATGTCTGGACACCGGGGATATCACGAGATCTGGGGGGCTTGCTTACCACTTCTCGCCACCTGATACATGACCCGGCGATCCTGGGGGGCTATCATGCTGGTATTGGGGCAATCCTGCCAATAGGCGCGCTCTGTGGTATGGCACTCATTGGTGTTGCGCCCCGCTTTCTGCGCCAAAGTTTATTTGTGTGCGGTGGCTTTTACCTGCTCTGGTTTAGCTTCGCCAGTCTGCAGGTGCGGTATCTGCTGCCGATTGTACCATTATTGGCACTCATAACGGCATATGTCATTGTCTGGAGCATGGATCGGCTCCCGTGGAAGGCTCTGCGTGCCATAGTGTTGATCGGGGTACTGGTGCTGGTTGCACGCGAGTCGCCCTGGCTCAAACCAGATGAGCGCCAACTCTTCATTGCCCGCCTCCCGTACCTCCGGGGTCAGGTATCATGGGATACATGGATTGATCAGCAGATTGACAGTATGCCATTGTTTCGCTATGCCAATACCCATCTTCCTGCTGATGCGCGAATTCTTTTGCTTCCCTATGAGAATCGGACCTACTATCTTGAGCGAGAGTATATCTGGGGGCATCCAATCTCACAGCGCATTATTCCTTTTGAACAATTTGACAATGTCGAAGAACTCGCGGCAACATTGCGTCACATGGGCATTACGCATGTGATTGAACATCCAGCCTGGATGTTTACTAATTTGCGTTACTGGGAGCGAATCTTTCATCTCATGCAGGCACTCCGCGAAGAGTGTGGGCAACCAGTGTACCAGCAAGGTGATAGCGTACTGTACGAACTACAGCCATGCCAGGTATCAGTGCTGAATGTAAAAGATGAGATGCGGAGAATGAGAAACTGAAGAAACCTCGCAACATAAGCTCTGGCAACGGACGATACCATGTTGCGAGGTTTAGCATTGGAACATCGGAGTCACATCTCAAGGTTGACTGCGCTACACTCTGCTTGTAGAACTGCCAGGGATATGGATAAAGTATTACTCAACATAACCCGAAAGTAGTACTCTTATGTAAAAGGCCGGTATATTTGCTTCCGGGTAGTTAATCAAGGTAGACCAGTCAACCGATGCGGCGACTGCCCTGACTTACGTAATTGATGGCAACCCCTCGTAACGCAGTTCACCCAGATCGACAATCTCGCCACTGTCCAGGTCGATCACTAAATCTTCACCCGTATCCGGTTGCCGGAGTTGTAAGGGACTGCCGGCAGGTGCAACGTACCACAAAATATATCGCCCCGGCTCAACATCAGTAAAGGCAAACCCCCCTTGTGGGCCCAAAGTTGCCTGAGGATCGGCTGTGATATCCAGGCGTGCCAGACCCTCTACCCCCTCAGTTGTTGTAACCAACGGACCAAGATAGAGCAATGCTTCACGCACCGGCTCGACATCACCCTCCTCGGTGACACGTAAGAGCGTTCCGGTTACATTGCCAACCTCATTAGATGAAGGGGTCGGCACAATGAAAGGTTCAGCCGCTCCCTCCGCATCAGAAGTCCCAGGCTCAGTCTCAGGGGAAGGATAGGCATCGAGTGTTTCTGAATTGGTACCAGGATACGGATCAGATTCGGTGGGGCCAGGATATGTTTCAGTCTCCGAAGTTGGAACTTCCGCAGGATAGGGCTCTGTACCGACATCAGTTGGCACAGTAGGGGTAGCAGTTGGCTCGTCAGGAGCGGGAGGCGCCGGTTGATTACACCCGGCAAGTATGAGTAACAGTGTAGCTAGCATTAACAAAACACGCACAAAGTTCATACGAATTCACCTCTTGTGAATAGTATGAGGGGCGGTTATCCACCGCCCCTACTTCCCTATAAAACCGCAACTCTGACTAGTTGTTAATACCTTCATACACGAAGAAGGTATCGCGGGTTCCCGCTACCAGTACCTGGTTGGCAATACCGACAATCTGGCCGGAGTCACTTGCCTGGCATACACCGGAACCATTGTAGCCATCAGCGATAGCATTCGCCTGGACTGCCGTGAATGTTTCACCTGGCTGTAGTGTCTCCGACTGGGTAGCGCTGGAGTTAGCATAGGTACAGGTCACCGTGGTTGCCGACCCGCCAACATTTACGAGACTAATACCGGTGAAGAAACCAAACAACCGATCCTGGATCAGCGGATAGACGACCGTGTTGGTTCCGGCAGCGGTATCAAAGCCGGCATACGCGCCACCTTTGTTGGTCTGCAGGTTAAGCTGGTTGACAATCGCCACCAGTTGCTGGTTAGCACTGTTCGTGGTCACCTGGGCCGAACCGACGAATGTCTCACCATCAGCACAATTTTCGCCTGTATTGGATGATAGGAAGGCATTGACAGCAAAGAAACCAGCTTCTCCCGGTTGCACCGTTTGGGTTTCAGTACAGGCTGTACCGGCCGTACTCGGTGTGTAGCTTACGGTGACTTCCGTTGCCTGATCACCCGCGTTCTGCAGCGAGATACCCGTAATAAACCCGGCATTATTCGCGTTAATCAGCGGGAAGAGCGGCTCTGTCGCTGTCTGCGTAAACCCGTTATAGGCCAGTGCCGAGTTGCTGCTCACCTGAACGACTGCCGCGACGATGTCCTGGTCACTGGTAATTGTTGCTGAACCGGCAAAACCGGCGGGGATATCACCATTCTCATCCTGATCAAAGCGTGCTGCTGCGCCCACCGGGATTGACGCGGTTTCCTGAATGTTACCCGGTTGGTAGGTGACAGTTACACTTGCCGGTGCATCGCCGACATTCTGCACATTAAAGAAAGTGCTAAACCCATTCGACTGCTTGAACAACAGTGGCAGTCGCACATTCTGCGAACCCGAGTCAAACCCGACATACGCCTCACCCAGGTTAAGCGTTGCCACATCAGGGGATACTACGTTCACAATCGCCGCCACGCGCTCACTGGACGAGATAATCGCCGAACCATTAAACCCGGTTGGAACATTTGTATTCAGGGCATCCAGGGTAGCATAGGTGACACTGCCATTCCCCGGCACAGTATCCGTTACCTCGGCGGCAACGCTACCATCCTGATTGTACAATGTAATAGTAATCTCAGCGTCCGTGGAAGCCAGGTTTTGCACCTGGAATCCCGAAGAAAAGGGTTGCGAAACGGCCTGAACGTGACTGACACCGCCAAAGGCGACCATAATGGTGGCGATGGTTACCAGAACAGCGAAACGTAACGTACGCATAGGTCTCTACTCCTTAGGTTTCTATACAAAAGTATCAACGTCTCCGGCTTATCCCACATTCAGTATGCTCCAAGCCTGCCGGGCATTGCAATACTCCATACGGGTTATTTATGCGGTAGTATCGACGCACAGTCATATACTTCTTCCGGTTTTTGGGCATCAGTCTGCGCTGGAAGGCCATTATCCCCTGTCCGCCCGCGCCGTCCGGTGTGGAGCAGTTCGGATAACTCACTCAGACCTGTCAGACCGGCAATGATTGCCCATACCACCTCGTTCAGGGTTAAAACACCCCGCATGAAGAGCGCGATAATGATTGCCTCGGCCGGCCCGACAAACGGACTGAGCAACGCCGTCAGCGTTAACTCCTGGCCCAGGCCCATCGGCACGAAACTCAACAGGGTTGCAACAACACCTGCGGTTGCCCAGACACCAATGATTACCGGGAGCATCGTCACTGGCGTAGGATGGACAGTACGGGTTAAGACAAACAGAATCACCCCACCACCCGACCAGATACCGGCATAGAGGAAAATCCAGCCCATCATCGAACGATAATGGAGGGAGAGCATCCCGCTCTGGGGATGCAAGCGCCGGATAATCATCCGTAGGATGACCGGGTTGAACAGAATCACCCCTAGCATCAGTCCACCCACAAACCAGAGCGGACTGATATCATACCGATTGAGGACAAACGGCCAGGTTATGACGGCAACCAGTAATCCGCCCAACACAATTGCCGCAAACTCCAACCCACTGGCGATAGCCGTTAACGAACGGGGTACCTGAAGCCGTTCATACATGACAATACGCCCAATTAGGTACCAGATCGTACCTGGAATACGGCGAGTAATCGTCGTGAGACAGTAGATCCGCGCGTGCCGGCCCCACTGCCAGTTGCCGCTCACCATCCCGATAATCCAACCCCAACCAATAACAGCCAGTGTCAGAATTACAGCATAAAGCAAACTGGTTGTTAGAAACATTGTAGGGCTGATACGCGCGAGTAACTCATCCCACGCTGGAACGGATGTATCGTCCCGAAAAACCGTCATAAGAAGATAGATACACAAGCTGCTCAGGACAGTCATACTCAACACCATACTCCAGAAGCGTTGTGTACGCAGCGTTGTGCGCAATCGATCACGCCAGACGATCATCAGATTCCTCCCGTCGCCGGTTGACAGATATAGACAAAGCAACTCGCCAGATTTAGTGGAATCCAGGGGGTCAACGCTAACCGTGCTAACGACCGGGGATGGGTAAGGTACCACCAGCTATCCGCCAGGGAGTCGGGCGGCTCACGTTCATATTTGACGGTTCGCAGAATGCGCAAGCCCCCGGACGCGAGCAACATAGCCCATTCATTCCGGGCCGCATAACGCTGCAGCGGCTGCAGATCAATGGTGCTCATGCCGGTTTTCCACGCCTGGTAGACATTGCCCAGGATGCTATAGGTATTGGGCACAAGAATACAGGCCGTCCCCGTCGGGTGCAGCACGCGCGCGATCTCGCGGACGCCCGCGTGCATATCCAGGAAATGCTCCAGGCTCCCGATACAGGTCACATAGTCAAAACTTGCAGAACTAAAGGGCAGTTCTTCTCCACTCGCAACACAGGTGAGACTACCACCGTCCTGCTGGGCAATATGCAGCGCCGACAAAGAGAGATCTATGCCATATGCATTCAAACCATAGAACTGTCGGGCAAAACGGGGCAATACACCTTCGCCGCAGGCAACATCAAGCAGCCTTTGTCCCGTCACGGGATGGAGCAGCCGCAACAACCAGCGGTAGAACGAATCGAGCAGGCGGATGCCGGCACTGGTATAAAGCTGGTCATATGCCTGGCGTGTCCAGCCAGGCTGCTCGGAATGGAGCCGGATCTCAAAACGGATATCAACAGGCATCTGCGAACTCAAGAACCTTTTCGCCTTTCTACACACTGCGTGCAAATACGACCATAATCGAACTGAGATTATACCAGTTCGCCGGACCATCATAGTAGAGTTTTGCCAGGAGCCGCAGGGGCGGCATACGCAACAATCGTAGTAGCACAGTAGAATGGAACCCGGCAGCACGTAAACGCTGTTCTAGGCTCATCACCAGAACCCCGTACCCTGCCGTAAATGAGCGAATACGTTCGACATGGAGGCCAACCTGCCGGAGATGCTGGTTCAAGAGCGCCGGGCGAAAGAGATTCAGGTGCCGGGGAAGATCCCAGCCTAACCAGTAAGACCCCAGCAGTCGTGCCTCCAGGCTATCCGGATTGGGTAGGCTGATCACCAGCAATCCTCCGGGATGCAGCAGTCGCACAATCTCAGCAAGCAGCGGACGCGGCTCATGCACATGTTCCAGCACATCCCAGAGCGTTATAGCATCGAAGCTCTGGACTGGAAAACGTGCTTCCTCCAGACGTCCGTGGAAAACATCCAGATTGAACCGGCGGCGGGCATACTCTACCGCCGACCATGTCGGTTCAACGCCCTGAACCTGCCAACCAAACCGCCGCATGCCATCCAGGAAAATACCCGTTGCACATCCCACATCAAGGAGTCGGCCCGCACCACCCGCCGCCCGATGCACGGCAGCACACCGCCGATAACGTCCATAGCGTCGGTCGAGGCGTTGCCAGAGGTGCGGTTCATCCTCTATGGCACGCTGGAAAGGAATGTAATCTTCCGGGTAGTAACGTCCAATCGACTCAATAGTTGGGCGGGGATTCTGGTAAATATGTCCACAAATTTGGCAGGTCACCAACCGGAACCGCGCCGAACCTCCATGCAGCAGATCGCTCCCGGCGAACAGGAGTGTACCGGCATCCGATCGGCACATTGGGCAGTTCGTCACCTCAAACTGGGTCACACTATTATCAGACATACCTGGCTTCCAGTTGATCGTTTGCTTCACATCTTCTCTAACATAACGTCATTTACGGCTATAATCTGGTACTACTTCCGACAAATAAGTGGTATAACCCAAAAGTAGTAGTCGCTCGTTCCGGTCTTTGTGACGAGCAATAGGCTCCCTGCCGCAATACCCCCCCATAGAGGGCGCACCGAAGTATGCCTGAGCGGATTGAGGTACGAACCAGAGGAAATAGAGCGCCAGGGATGACCATCACGCTGTCGGCTATACACAAAATAGGTGCCCCCACGTAATACGTGGGGCATCGGGATTGGTAATCGGTGTCCGGGTTTCGATAGCATAAATTGAATATCCCTGTGCCAGCAACAATGCTATCAACTCCGGCATCTCATAATGTATCTCGATCAACAGTTGCGGCTTAGAGGTAGTAATAATCTGATGCATTCCCTGGAGCACATCCATCTCCAATCCTTCAACGTCGATCTTGACAAAATCCGGGGAAGGAATCTGCCCGGTGTGCGTTAGGTGATCAAGCGATACAACCGTAATCGGCATTATCTCCAGTTTTCGGGCCGGCATATGTTCGGGCTTTCTAGCACCGGCTACAAAGCCCCGCGAGGGATAAAGCGGATCGATCAGCAATTCGACCTGCGCACACCGACGGCCTACTCCCAGAGGCACGATGGTCACATTCTCAAAGTTATTCAAACGGACATTGAAGGCCAATTCGCGCAGATTAGCCGGATGGGGCTCAAATGTAACCACACGGCCGGTTGCCCCTACTGCTCGTGCAAAAAACAGGGTATAGATACCAATATACCCACCGATATCAAAAACAGTCTTTCCCCGCAAATCTTGCCCGAGCAAAAATTGTTCCTCGGTTGTCAGGGACAGGTGGGGTTTCCCGCCAGATCCATATCGCCGCTTTAAGCCCTTTGCCAACCCACCACGGAGAGTGTAAGTATAATCGTGCAATACCAGTGATGCCAGATGTAGCAGCAGCGCAACGATACGTGACACAACATCTTTTCTCAAGGAGCAACCGCCTTCACCTGACTCTCTATACCAAGAACTTTGCGATAAACCTTCTCGACAGTATCAGCAATCCGCGCCCAACTCAACTCAGTCTCTGCCAGATGCCGTCCTGTCATACCAAGGCGTGCCAGACGATCCGGGTCATCCAGGAGTGTTATGGTCTGTTCGGCTACTGCCGCAGGGATAGGTGAAACCGCTACACCAGCGGGGTAGTGCTGCACGAAAGCTCCCAGGTCACCAATTTCCGTTGTAATAAACGGCAATCCCGCCTCCATATAGGTGTTCATCTTGAGTGGCCAGCGCCCCCGGTTCGCACCGCTGTCGGATAGCGGCAGCCAACCCAGCGTACAGGCACGCAGGTAGCGCCGGAGTGTCGCAGTATCAAGCGGGCCGGTACGGATGACAGCATCCGGGCAATGTACAAGTTGCTCAACTGCAACATTGCAGTAGCCCATGATCAGCAACCGCGCATCGGGACGCCGGGCATGCAACGCATCAAATGCGCGCGCCATTAAAAGCGCATCTCGCTTGAAGATCGCCCCCACGTACCCGATCAACGGTATTTCCAGGGGCAAGTTCAGGGCTGTGCGTGCTGCCTGACACTTCTCAAACTGCCATCCGGTGGTGTCACAGCCATTCGGCACCAGGGTAATCGTTACTGCGGGAACCCCCAGATCCAGCGCGCGTTGGCGTAGCACCTGATTAATGACTGTTGTCGCATCCGCAAACGGGCGGAAGTATGTTTCGAAAAAGGTTTCCACCGGACGTAATAGCGCTCGCTGCAGCGGATTGGTGCGCTCCTCAACCGAGCCACCCTGTCCAAACCAGTCACTCCAGTCAATGACCAGAGGTGTACTCCTGTATGCACAGGTTGCCAGGGCCGGAAAAATCACACTGGGGCGGCATTCAAAGGCATGCACCAGATCAAACTCCACACTTCTTAGCCAGGTCGTACGCAGCAGACTGGCCCAGAGATCCCACCCTGAACGCAGACTGCCCGGCAAAAAATCGGGAGCCTCGACCAGTGCCAGGCGGCCCCCAACCTCGTACGTTACACGAAAGCGCCGCCGCGCATGCGGTGCTGTTGCCACGAGCGTCACACGATGCCCACGCCGGCAGAGATCTCGGGCGATATAGTATGCACGCCAGTACGTTCCGCGTTCGGGCAGGTTAAATACCAGCATTGCTACACGCACAGCAACGCTCGCAGTCCATACACATGCCTACGCAAGAAGATGACTCTGCTTCGGTGCCATCCGCAATAACGCTCTCCACAAGTGTCATTACAACCGCTACTGTTGACAACTTTACATCGCATGTGGACTATTAAAATGAAAAGAATACAGTTATAAACATATATAACACACACAGTTTACCAGTAACTATCCGATTGAAACACGGTGTGATTAATTGGCATGAAGCAGAGATCTACTTGCCACAGTGCATGGTCACGCGGACGGTGCAACGGATCACATAGGTCAACACAACGAAAACCCTGATCTTCGAGGAAACGACACATATCGTGGAAGCGCAGGCTATCGCTAGTGATTGTAAAGTTATACGTTTCTACCACGATCATACGTGTTTGTCGCAAAGTCTGCTGTGCTCCATAAAAGATAGGAACTTCAAAGCCGTGTGTGTCTAATTTTAACAGAAAAGGTGGCTTGAGTTGACGCCTACACACCTCTTGATCAACCGTCGTCACCGGAACGAGCACACAGTTCTGTTCAAACGGAGTGTGTGAGGCAATACCCCCAAACAAATGGGAAGCATCAAAATAAATTTCACCGTTAATATCTCCGGCTGCGGCAATCACGTAGTCAATATTGTCATATTTTCGTTTGAGTCTGCGTAACGCAGGTTCGTGTTCTTTGCGCGCTTCTATCAAGAAATAGCTTGCATCGGGGAAGTAGCGCCGCGCTACCAGGGACCAGCGCCCGTCAGATGCCCCGATGTCAATTACCGTCCGGATCGAGTTATCTCTGGTCTGGGAACGGGCAAACATTGCACCAAGCGACAACCGGGCTGTTTCCAAACCATGGCGGCGGAGCATCTGCTGTACTTTCAGGAGCAGCATTCTGAGCATCAACTTAACATCCATGCCAGACCAATCTATATTCATCTACTGCTTCCTGATAAAATAACCCTAACGATACGCCCACATGATGTACACGATGACCTAACGGCGTTGGCGTCGTGACAACCAGATAACCATGCGGTGCCGGCAAACGGGATGCCTGCTGGATAGTACCGTTGCGGATGGGCTAGATGCTCCAGAAGCGCAATCATCGTAATCGTTTCAAACCGCTGCCCGACAAGTTCAACCGGGAAAGTGTGTTGATCCAGATCAACCTGGTAAAAGCAATGTTGCGGATAGCGTTGTCGGGCAAGTTGTAACAGTCCGGCGTGTGTATCGATCTCTACATACTTTTCTATCTGGGGCACAAAATCGGTGCAGGTTACCTGTCCACATCCTATTATTCAAAACTTTATGCGATATATAAGATGAGGTTAGTTGATAGCACCCCTACTGACCAGTATGTAAAATTATAGATGCTTTCATCAATTTAAGGGTATCATTGAAACTTACCGTTCGCTTATTTTTTTGGACACTAAATGGAAATTCCACCCCACTTGAGTCTGAAAAACTGACAAAACTCGGGGCGTTTTCCCCACTTTGGTGTACACGGTTTCGTGATGTGTAAAACATTTCTGCAATTTTTGTCACCATGTGGGGCGAGATGCTTCCCAAGTGTCCGTTTTTGACCCGCTCGTGGGGAATTTTTATGAACTCGTTCCGAAAATAAGCGAACGGTGAGTTGAAATACTCTAAAACCCCGAACTAAGCGGTAACAGCACATTGTAGATTGCCTGATAGGCATAAGCACGCGCACTCAGGTCATCATCTTCCTGCCCACCAAAGATGTAGAGCTTATCTTCAACCGTCTGTGCCCGCGAAGATTGCAATGTGGGACTGAGCGGCGTTTGCAGCGTCTGCCAGGCGTCAAGGTTATTGTTGTACAAGAGGGAGCCTTCCGCATTATCAGCCCCAGAGAGAACGAAAATGAGGTTGCTGACGGTGGCACTCGCCAGATGACTATATGGGAATGGTAGAGGTGCTTTCAATGTCCAGGGATTGCTGTCATCGGTGTCCACAGCCGGAATATAACGCTGGTGGACCCGGAGTTGGCCAGTGTCGTTTTCACCACCAATAACATGGATCTGGCCTTGCAACACAACTGCCCCGGCAAATGCGCGCCTCGTCGGCATTGGCGTACGCTCGCTCCAACTGTCTTGATCCGGATTATACTGCCAAACCTCATCCCGATAGGTTTGTCCATCCCATCCACCAATCAAGTAGATTTTGCCTTCCACGGCTGCCAGGGCATACCCACTGCGCGGTTCCGGTAGTGATTGGAGAGATACCCAGCGGTCCTGCTGGGGATCATAGGCCTCAAACTGGTCAGTCACTTCGTCGGAGGCCAACCGGCCACCTGGTACGTAGATGCGATTACCGACCACCACTCCCTGCACATCACGCACGGCCGTCGGTTTCTGACCGAATGAAACCCAGGTATTCGTTTCCACATCATAGCGGAGAACCTGATCACTCGCAGCCGCATCCGGCGTAACACCGCCAAGGATGTAGAGGTATGCTTTACCATCAAACGCAAAATCGGCAAGGGCAAACGCCGCCCGGGCTGTGGGCATCTGCGCCAATTCCTGCCAGCGTTCATCCATCTCGGGTAGCTCAACCTCAGATGCCGGTGCTGCAGGTGTCGCTGCCTGCTCCCCTGACTGTACCAGCGGAAACAGCACCAGTACGATCAATAGGACCAGCAGCAGAGCAATAGCACCACTCAACGCCAGACGACCTATCAGACGACGGGATTTCGGCAATTCTGGTTGAACGGAGCCGATCTGCGTCTGCGTCTGATTATCAGTAGCAACTACCGATATCGGTGCAACCGGCACATGCTCTTCTGCCGGCGGGGAAGCATCGGGCGGCGCAACGCTCTCCGGTGCAATGCGCGCGTCTACAGCGGAAGGATCTTCAGCAGTGACAACCTGATCGGGGGGTTGCGCGGAAGGTTGTTCCGGTTTCACCTCCGGCGGCGTATCAACCTGGATCAAGCCGGCACGAACGGCGTACAGCGTCGCTTCGGTACGCGAAACGACACCAATCTTGGAAAAAATATTGCGTAAGTGAACCTTGACTGTATTAACACTGATATTCAGTTGATGCGCGATCTGCTGGTTCGTTGCACCACTGGCAACAAGTTGCAAAATCTCGCGTTCACGTTCGCTAATTTGCGCGTCAGTCGTCATAATGTTTTACCAGGCATCGCATATCCAGTTGCAGGGATGATAGCACGTCTACTGTTGTACGGCAAGAATGGTCACTCCATCCTGTTCATATACCGTCTCAAAGCCGGGTGCATCGGCAAAGAGTTCCGGCGTTAGTGGTCCCGACTGCGAACCCAGATAGATATGGGTAATCTGTTCCTCCGCAACGAGTTGCTGCAACGCCTCTAGCTGATTCTGATCCGCCTGAAAGTCCCGAATTTTCTCAGAGAATGCCTGAGTTGCCGCGACATACTCAGGCGGACCATAGCGGTACAAGATCGGCGGCGTGCTAGTCCACCGCCCGGTCAGCGGCAGCAACCACCAGCCGCCATCGCTTCCCCGGCTCACATTGGTAAACCAGGATGTCGCGTTAATCAAAAACCGCGCATCAAGATCAGTATGTTCGGCCACCCAGTCAAGCGCCACAGCATCCGCCGGGGTCGCAAAGACCGTCACCGGGTTGATTACGCTACGCAGGTTCCAGGTGCCCCAGAACGCCAGCAGGATCACGACTGCCGCGCCACTCCAGCGCAGCAACACCGGTCGTTGCGGCAGCACATCCTGCTCAAGCCAGTCCCACAGTCCAACTACGCCTCCCCCCAGCACTACTGCAATCGGGATAAACAGGCTGATCACCAGTGCATCATTGGTAATCAGCCAGAAATAGGGGAGTCCTACCAGTTGCGGATTCGCCAGCAACACAACCCCGACAATCCAGCCGACCTGCTCCACCACAACCCGCGCATGCCGCCGTATGCCCCAGGCGGCCGCAACCAGTGCCAGGGCCACAAGCAGCCGATTCTGTCCGGCCCAGAGTAATGCAGGACTGACATCATTATAACTGCTCGTACCCAGCAGGCTCTCGGGTTGATCCACGGCAGGCAACAACGTACGCGCCACCACCAGCCATAACCAGGGAACTGCCAGCACTACCGCCAGCGCCGAGGCAGCACCGGCCCACCCGAGCCGCGACGTCAGCAGACGACCGGGCTTATCAACTGCCCAGACCAATCCGCTGGCTGCCAGAAAACAGAGCGCAAAGATCAGAACGCGGAAGTGGATCAGGCTCAACCCGGCGAGCAGCAGCGCCACACAGACCCACCAGCGCCACGAAGTCGTACGCAGGGCCGTATGCCAGGTAATGATCAGCGCCGGCAAGAGCAAAAGCCCGGTAAGCTGAGTGTAACGGCCCCAACTCAGGTAGAACGCCGGCATAATCGAAATAAGACCGACAACCAGTGCCGCCACCAGGCCCGCTAGAGGACGCCGCCACAGATAGGCTGCCAGCGCCGCACAGGTAAACGCATGCAGCGCATTAAAGATCTGCCCCTCCCAGAGCATGACCTGGGGCAGCGATACACCGGAAAGCTGCATAATCATTGCCGTAAATACATGATAACCCCAGTGGTAAGGCAGGTCATCAACCGGCAGATAGGGTCGGAGCGAGTAGGGAGCCTGCCCCGTCTCAGCGGC
Organism: Chloroflexaceae bacterium; assembly: GCA_034437035.1. Lineage (GTDB taxonomy): Bacteria > Chloroflexota > Chloroflexia > Chloroflexales > Chloroflexaceae > CAKZQX01. The sequence goes on along the minus strand of DAOTUI010000144.1, from coordinate 8,165 downwards.
AACGCGGATCATTAGCCCGTGATGGACCGAGTCGACCCAGGGCGGCAGCGCCAGATCCTGAATATGGTTGAAGCGAGTCCAGGTCGTTAGCGCCAGAATCAGCAGCAGCAGACCTGTCATCCCCACACCTGGATGCGCGGATACCGCCGGATCAGCTTCCTGTTTATACCAGACATGCCAGATGATACCGAGCGCACAAAGCCCAGTCAGACCTGCCGACAGCGGTGGCGTCAGCGGCAGATCGATAAGCGTTGACCACTGGTACAGCAACGCAATCAGGCTAAGGCTCAACCCGATCCAGAGTACCGGATGCGCCCAACGGATGCGCCGCGGCTCATTCGGCAGCAGGCGTGCCACTAGATAGCCCGGACCAACAAGCAGCAGCGGTAAGACTACCAGAAAACGTCCCGCTGGACCTGACAGCCAGGCTACTACCGCACAAAATAGCGCTATGACTACAAATTTTTGGCTCAGATTCATGCCGCTCAGTATATCATCGGTTGCGTGCCGCCGCATGACTTCCGGGTGAATCTAGGTTCAGAAACAGATGAGATGTGCGTCAGGTAGCTCATTGTATACTTCGCAAAAACAGCACTCCATACTAAAAACAGCCGGTTAAAACGTGGCTGAACCATTGCGCCGCGCAGCGTTTCTGCTACAATGGTACCGACATAAAAAGAGCGAACATAATTTGTCTGGCCGGAAAGACGCATCTATGCAAACCTACGTTATGCAGTACCGCTTGTTACGACTCTGGCTGCTTCGCTTCGGAAGCATCGGCATCCTGCTGATCAGCAATATATATTTCACCGCACAACCGGCACATGCACAAACAGACCTCCAACTCACCGTGACACCCGCCTTCGAAGGCAACTACATGCCAGGCACCTGGCTACCGCTCCAGGTTACGCTCACCAATGATGGCCCCGCCATCTCTGCGCTCCTCACGGCTGCAGCTTCCAACAGCCCCAACCGCTACACGCAGCGGGTTGAACTTCCCAGAGGTGCCGCCAAAACCGTCACACTGTACGTGGCAATGGAACAGGAAGCGCGTTCGCTCCTGGTGACGGCTGAGCAGGCCGGAACAGCGATTGCCGAACAAGAGGTAGATGTGCGCCCCCGCCCAGATGAGCGCTTGCTAGGGATTATGTCGAACCAACCGCTCCAACTGGCCCTGCCGCGCCGTCAGGAGATGCAACAACTGCCATTTGTTACGTCTGACATTGCCCCCGAAACCCTCCCCGAGCGAGCCATCGGGTTGAGCAGCCTCTCGCTGCTCCTGATTGCCGATACGGCGACTGCAGCATTGACCGAAGCCCAACGGCAAGCAGTTGCCGGCTGGGTTGCCGGTGGTGGTCATCTGATTATAAGCGGTGGCCCAGATGCACAGCGTACCGCCGGGGAACTGCCTGAAGCACTACGCCCGGCAACGATTGGCTCTACACAGCAACTTAATCCTGAATGGTTGGGTACATTTGTCGCTACACCGGGACCGGCCAACCTGTCAGGGGTCGAACTGGAAGCGCTGCCGGGAGCCATCAGTGTTGGTCCTGACGCGGTACCCATGTGGGTCCAGCGAGATATTGGCGCCGGCCGCGTAACCCAACTGGCATTCAACCCAAACCAGGACGCGCTCCGTGAGTGGGAAGCCGCACCAGTTTTCTGGGACCGATTGCTTCAGCCGGTTGAGCGCCTCACGAGTATTGCCGGGCTGGAATTTACAACCGATAGATTTCAAGAACAGACTCTCACCAGTGCCATTGGCAACCTCCCCAGCCTGGCACTACCACCGGCAAGCATACTCTTTCTCGTGCTCATTGTTTACACCATCCTGATTGGCCCCGGTATTGCCATCATTCTGCGCCGATTTGATCGGCAGGCATGGGGCTGGATTGTGCTGCCGGGAGTTGCGCTCCTGATAACGGCTATCGGATCGGGTCTGGCATTGGGATTACGCGCCGATCAGCGGATTGTGTCGCAGGCAACTCTGGTAGAACATCTCTACGCTGACCAGGTGCGGGTGCGTACCGTTATTGGCATACTCACGCCCCAGGATGAACAACTTCAGATACATATGCCACCCGGCGCACTGGCACGTCCTCTGCGCTCAACGACCGGCGCATACGGTCAGATCGGGGGCGTTGCCGGAGATATGCTCCAGCAATCCGAGAAGCTGACTGTTAGCGTACAGCGCTGGGAAATGCAGGGCATTATTGTTGAGCAGCAGGTGACATTTCCTGAAGTTGATGCGCATATTGTTTTCGCCGGGGATACCATCCAGGCACAGGTTGAGAATACAACGGATCAGCGCTTACGAGATGTCAGCATAGCCTATGGCGAACAACTGGTACAGTTTGGTGCCATCCCTGCCGGACAAGACGGCCTGGCACTCTGGCCGGTTGCAACCGAGTTAGACGATCTGGCACATCTTCCCGGCACCGCGTTAAGTTATCTCATGCTTGGTCCACAACTGGATGAGGGACGCCGGCCCGGCGGTGTAGCTGACCGGCGTGTCCTGGTGCGCGAGGCGGTCATCAATGCCGCAGTCACCCGCGGCTCTCAATCCCCACGCATCGGGCCGCTGCTGCTCGCCTGGCTGGAACAGAGCCCGCTCGACATATCCGTTGAGGCTACCGGCGCAGCAAAACAGCAGATCGCGCTGCTGGTGACACACCCGGTGATCCGGGGCAGTGGCACAGTAACACTCCCAATCGGCTGGCTGCGGCTTGATCCGACCGCCGATGAACGCGCAACCTGTTCTGGACGTGAGGGAGTTGGCATTACAACCCACGCCACCCCAATTACCACAACCCTGCAACTACCCGACGATCTGGCAACCTTGCAAACGAGCGCGCTGACCCTGACGCTGACGAGCGAACGCGACTGGCCGAATGTTGGCGTTACAACAGAACTGTTTAACTGGCAACAACAGCGTTGGGTTGAATTTGACTTTGACGGCCCCGGCAATCTACAGGTGCCGGAACCGGAACCCTTCGTGCAAAACGGGCAGGTGCGCCTGCGGCTGGATGGTCGCATTGGTGAAGCCGCCTGCCTGTTTGCCCGCGCCCAACTGACCGGGGTGTTGCCATGAACACGCCGCTGATGCCAATTCTCTTCAAGGAGTTTCGCACACAACTGCGCGGCAACCGCGCGGCACTGCTGCTCACACTCTATGTTGGCCTGTTGCTGATGGCCCTCGGTCTGCTCTATCGCTCGGTCGTTGGGCAGGTCGATTTTGGCGCACCACTGGTCAGCGCCCAGATCGGGCAGGCGCTGTTTACCGGATTGGCGCTGGCAACCCAGGGGCTGACGATCTACCTGGCACCGGCAACAACAGTAAATGCAATTAGTGGTGAGCACGAGCGGCGAACGTTTGATATGCTGCTAAAAACACCGCTTTCGGCCTCCCAGGTGTTGCTGGGCAAGCTGCTGGCAGCGCTGGCGTTTGTGCTGCTGCTACTGGTAGCCGCACTGCCGCTCTTCAGCATTGTGGTGTTGTTTGGCGGCGTCGAAATGTGGGATATTTCCCGGGTGCTTGTCACGGTGCTGCTATCAGCAATTATGGGCAGTTTGCTGGGGTTGTTCTGCTCAGTGGTGACGCGCCAGACTTACGCGGCCACCCTGATCTGCTATGCAATCCTTACAGCGGTTATCGGTGGGACGCTTTTTGCGGCCAACTTGTGGAGCATCACTCACAGTATGCAGCCGGCTCCACCGGAGTATGTTCTGATCAATCCCCTTTCCGCGATTGCCTCGGCGCTGGCGAGTGCGCGGCCGCCCGAAGTTATCACCACCGGGACGTTGCGACCGCTGGCGATGCTCAGTCTGCTGACACAGGGTACGCTCATTCGTAGTGGTAGCGATATCACTGTCCTCCCGCTCTATCGGGCTACCTGGTTGCTCTATGGCGGTATAACCCTGCTGCTCTTCTGGGCGAGTCTCTATGGCGTCCAACCACGTCGGCGATGGCGGGTGAGCCGGATCGACGCGCTCCTGCTGCTGCTCTTCCTGGGCTATCTCGGTATTGCCTGGGTGAGTCGCGGCTGGTGGCTGGCGGGACTGGTGCCCCCGGTGGACGAACAGGCCATGCGCGCGGTCGTTATCGCGGCGCAATCAACCCCAAACCCATGGTAAGATGAAAAAGAGCGCCGATGGTAGATGACGAAGATGCAATCAGGGGGAGCGGACGTTCGCCTGCTGCTCCTGTTTTTATGGAGGTATAGTGATGTCGCAGGAGCAAACTGCCCCGGCTTTTCCCACCTTACAGGGGCATAAATTTATCAACCTCACCACGTTTCGTAAAACCGGCAAAGCTGTGGTAACACCGGTCTGGTTTGCCCAGGAAAACGGCAGAGTATATGTTTACACCGGCGCGGAGACCGGCAAGGCCAAACGTATCCGCAACAATCCGCAGGTGCAACTCACCCCTTCCACCCGTACGGGGGAACCGCTCGGCCCATCGGTTGATGCCATGGCGCGCATTTTGTCCCAAGAAGAGGAACCGGGCGCTAAACGCACGCTGGATCAGAAATACGGCCGGCAGAAGAAGTTGTTTGATCTCTTTCTGAAGTTACGCAAGTTCAGGCATGTCTACCTGGAGATCACACCCGCCTGATCGCTGTTTTATTTGACAAAACAGGTGTTGCGTTCGTTTATAGATGAAGGTACACCCTGGATACACACTGCAGTATGGCAACCAGGCCACTCCGCATGTTATTCTCATAAGAGCCAGATACAAGGAGACCATAACGTGCTACGCCTCTTTTCCCGTCGCCCCAGTTTGCGCGACGCTGTTGCCAATCTGGAAACCCATGCTATCCCTGCGGAGCTGCAAGAGCGTTTTGCGCACTTTTTGGAGCAGGCCCGGCCACACGAGTTGTTTCATCTCAACCCCCGCTACCTGGCCGAGCAGTTGCGTGTGAATGAGCGCCAGACGTTAAAACTTTTGCTGGCCGGACTGCATGAAGGCATTGTTGCGCTGCACTGGGAGGTGCGCTGCCCGATGTGCAACGCGGTTGACCACCGCAGTACATCACTCGAGCATCTCCATCACGATGCGGAGTGCGACAACTGCCACTCACAGTTTGCGCCCCATCTCGATGACGAGGTACGCATCAGCTTTAGCCTGCACGAGCGGATACGCACCCTGCCACCCGAAGCCGATGATCCGACCTTCCGCGTCGAGGTTGAAGCCCGGCTCGGCAGTGTGCCCGGCCTGGCGCTGCTGGTCTTACCCGACTTTCAACGGCTCTTTCCCAACCAGCGCCTGCTCCCGGACGAGAGCCTGGATGTCACGCGGGTTGCGCTGCTCTTTACCGATCTGGCCGGTTCCACGGCAATTTACGCACGGCGGGGCGACCCCCGCGCCTATCATCTGGTGCGCCGTCACTTTGATGAACTCTTCGCGGTGACCGATCGGAACAACGGCACGATTGTGAAGACCATCGGTGACGCTATTCTGGCCGCGTTCCAGAATCCGCTGGAGGCGCTCTGCGCCGGGATCGAGATGCAGCAGGCGATTGTGGCGCTCAATGACCAGATGCGCCTGACCGACGATGAACGTCTGATTCTCAAGGTCGGGTTGCATGCCGGGCCCTGCCTGAGCGTCACACTCAATGATCACCCCGACTACTTCGGCACGACCGTCAATATTGCCGCCCGGGTGCAGAGCCTCTCACACGGACGCGATATCGTCTTCACAGAATCCATCTGTGCTGATCAGGATGCGCAGCAGATTGTGAACGGACAAAAGCTGGAGAGTAACCATGTACCACTGCGGGGATTTGACGAAGAGATGCTGGTTCACCGCATAGCGGTATAGCACTAATACCTTTCAAATAACAGGAGTTACGCGGTCGGTTCCAAACCGGGCGTCTGCCTGGACAACTGGCCCGATTCGCCTCCGGCAGGGTGGAATGGGACATTCTTTTTCCGGAAAATTTGGCACAGCGTGCCAAATTTTCCGGAAAAAGACAAAACAGTACCATACTGCCGCAGGCGAAATACACCGTTATCGAGAGCAAACGGTCCGGTTGAACGCGCACCGCGTAACTCCTGTCAAATAAGACGATGTACACGGTCACTCCCCTGGAAGGAGATATCGCCTCCGGCAGGGCGGAAGATACCATCCTTTTTCCACAAAACATTTTCACGAAGTGAAAATGTTTTGTGGAAAAGATAAAAACGTACCATGCTGCCGCAGGCGAGTCTGACTCACATCTGGTCAAACATCTGGTTTGATCGCCTACCGCGTCGGTCCGGTTATTTGAAAGGTGTTGGGCCTGGCACTGGACATGAAAAAATGAAAAAGGCGAGGACAACGGAGGATGAACCCAGCCTCCCCAGACCTCGCCTTATACCTGCATGGTAACGGAAGACTACCCGATCAGTAGCCCTGTTACGGTAAGGAACAGGAGCACAAGCATCAGCGGCACAACCACCCGCCACGACCAGGGTAGCAGGCGGGGCAAAAGAGGCTGATGCGTACAACGCGCTCTAGTCGGAATAATGATCGTCTCTTCCGAACCGGAATCCGGGGTTAGAATGACGAGTGTACTGCTCCTGGTTGAATGCGGCTCAGTTTTAGCCGTGATGACGAACGTTTCTTCCATAATGTGGCATTACATCCTTGTTTACAGCGCCAACACTGATACAAGCAAATTTCACCAGACCTTACGTCGTCGAAAGGTCAGAAACGCGCCGACTCTTCCTGAATCATTGTGCGTCGGTTCACATACAGTAGCATGCCAGTATCCTTCTGTCAAACATTTTTATATGTCAGATTCTGCCGGTGAGATGTCAGAAATGTCAGATATCAGCGCCCGGATCTACCGATCCAACCGGCTACGAACTACCGTAAGAAACTGCGCCGCCACCCGATCCCAATCGAACCGCTGCACATACTCCTGACCAAATGCGCCATATGCCGCGCGCAACTCCGGCTGTTCCAGCAACTCAATCAGCGCATCTGCCAGCGCCGCCGGATTTGCCGGTGGTACCAGGATACCCGCCTGCCGTTGTGGGACTACTTCGGGAATCGCGGCTGCGGTAGTGCTGACAATTGGCAACCCGCCGGCCATCGCTTCCAGCAAGACAATTCCAAAGCCCTCCTGGATACTCGGCAGACAGAAGATAGCACTGCGTTTATACCAGGCCATTACCGCCGCATCATCGGGCAGGCCCCCCAGCAACTGTACAGCATCCGCAAGCCCCAGCGCGGCAACCAGTGCTCGCAGCCGGCGATGCTCCGGCCCATCGCCGATGATAACCAGCCGCGCGGCGGGCAGACGGGCACGCACATGTACAAATGCCTGCAGCAGATCGGCGATCCGTTTGCGCGGATATTGCCGGGCCACACATAGGACCGTCAGCGGATCGCGGGGCGCATCGAGCCGTGCCGGGGTCTGCCGCCACTGCGGGAGATCAATCCCTTCCGGTACTAGATGAATACGCTCCAGAGGAACGGCGTAGTGCTGCCGGATGGCCCGCCGGCAGTAGGCGCTGGTCGTAATGACCTGCGGCGCACGCCGGGCATTGGAGCGCTCCAGGCGGGACATGCTCCAGAGCAGTAGCCGGGTCAGGCCACGTTCATGCTGCAACTCCTCCGCCAGCACCCCCTTGATGCTGCACAGGTAGGGCGTTTGCCCGGCCCGACCGGACCAGAGGAAGCCATCAATATCAAAGCCGACGATAATATCATAATCAAGCACACGCAGTAGTGCCGGAAGCTGGACATTGTAGAGCAAGCGCCGGAGCAGCAGCGGACGCGGCCATGTGAATGTAGGCGCAATTCGTACCACGCGGTGGCCGCGCCGGGTCAGTGCCCGGCCCAATCCACCGATGGCCGCCGCCGTCCCGCTGCCATCAACCGGCTGTTGCAGCCAGGAGTCGAGCAGAGCAATCCGTAGCGGCGGCTCCTCCGCCGAACCTGTAGTGCTTGCACCCGCATATGCTGCTGGAGAAGCGTGACCCATGGAATAACCATAGCCTGTCCTGATTCTACCTATCATCTCAAAGAAACAGGATATGCCGGTTCACTTATGCGAACAACGTTTGTAAGATATATCCTGGTATAATACCTGAAATGTCTTCGTGTAATCATGGTATACTAGATATCAGAGATACAATCCGCGCTCAGGAGAGACAGAAGTGATGATGCGGATGCA
>DAOTUI010000143.1:0-13517 GCA_034437035.1 Chloroflexaceae bacterium | reverse complement strand
CTGGGTCTGCGCTTGCTGCACTATCTGCTGAAAGAAGAGAGGCCCATTCCCGTGGGCTTTATCCTGCTCGATGATGCTATCGTGTAAGCGTCGTTTCATACGGAACACATTTTCTGTATGGTGGTCAGTGCCTGGATTATCTTCGGGGCGCTGGCGGGATGGGTTGCAAGTAAAATCGCCGGCACCAGCGAACGCCAGGGCTGCATTCTCGACATTGTCATCGGTATTGTTGGCGCGTTTATCGGAGGCATGATCGTCCAGTCCCTGACCAATCAGCCGTTTCAAGTCGGGTTCAATCCGCAGAGCTTTATTGTCGCCGTACTCGGCGCGGTGCTGCTGCTGGCCCTGGTGAAGTTTGTCCGCCGTAGCTAATACTATGAAGTGTGGAGTGCGGGAGCCATGCTCCCGCTTTTCCGGCAGCTTGCGTCCGCACAATGTGCCATGCGCGCGGCTATATATGCCATCCGGGAGTCCCGGCTTTCGCCGGTGGAATGCCTGCCGGGACCGCAGCATATCATCGGGAACGCCTGATCCGGCTGACGCCGGGACTCCTGCGCATCGTTGTCTGGATTAGATTTCACAGGTATTAAGCTACACTCATCAGCAATACATAGCCGTCACCAGAATATATCACAAGTCTGAATCGTATGCCCACCCTCGAAGGTACCCTCGAACGAATCACTTTTCACAGCGACCAGGACGGTTATACCGTCGCCCGGTTGATCCCGCGCGGCAAATCCTACCTGGTAACGGTTGTCGGCAAACTGATCGGCGCGCGCGTCGGCGAGACGCTGGAACTGGAGGGTCGCTGGGTGGAGCATCCCACCCACGGTCGCCAGTTCGAGATCAGCGGCTTTCGGACGGTACTGCCCGCCACGGTTGAAGGTATTCGGCACTACCTGGGCAGCGGACTGATCAAAGGGGTCGGCCCGGTCACAGCGAAGCGGATTGCCGAGACCTTTGGCAAATATACGCTCGCGGTGATCGACCAGGAGCCGGAGCGCCTGACCGAAGTGCCCGGCCTCGGTCCCAAACGCGCCCGGCTGATCAAACACGCCTGGCAGGAACAGCAGCAGATCAAGGATATCATGATCTTCCTGCAGGAACTAGGCCTGACACCGGGGTTGGCCGTGCGCATCTACAAGCAGTATGGCGAAGCCTCCCTAAAGATTGTGCGTACCTGGCCCTATCGCCTGGCCGATGAGGTGTACGGCATTGGCTTTCTCACCGCTGACCGGATCGCCCAGGCCCTGGGAATTGCGCCGGACGATCCCCAGCGCATCGGGGCCGGGTTGCGCTACACCCTCAGCCAGGCGACCGAGGAGGGTCACTGCTACCTGCCCGCCGATGAACTGATCACCCGCGCCGCCGCCCTGCTGGGTGTCACCCCGGAACAGGCGACCGCGGCCCTGAATGATCCCCTGATCGCGGGCGATATCGAAATTGTATCACCGCCGACTGCCGACAACCAGCCGCTGACGGAAGACGCCGCAAGTCCGGTCTACCTTGCGCCGCTGGCCCACGCCGAGCAGGGCGTGGCGACCGCGATTACGCGCCTGCAACAGGCACACTCGACCATGGCGCCTTTCTATCGGCAGGCCAACTGGCCGCGCGTGTTTGAGCATCTTGCCACCCGCCACGATATCAGTCTCACCGAGCGCCAGCAGGAAGCCGTGCGGATGGCGCTGACCTGCAACATTAGCGTGTTGACCGGCGGGCCGGGCACCGGCAAAACCACGACGCTACGCACCGTTATCACGCTGGTGCGGGCGCGTGGCTACCGGGCGGCCCTCGCCTCGCCCACTGGTCGGGCCGCCAAACGCCTGGCCGAGGCCACCGGCGCCGAAGCCCGCACCATCCACCGCCTGCTGGAGTTCTCGCCCCAGGGTGGCCGCCACTTTAACCGCAACGCCGCCAACCCGCTGGCGTGCGATCTGCTGGTGGTGGACGAAGCCAGCATGCTCGACATCCTGCTGGCGAACCATCTGCTGAAAGCCGTGCCGCCGGGTGCGCATTTGCTGCTGGTGGGGGACACCGATCAACTGCCCAGTGTTGGGCCGGGGCGGGTGCTGCGCGACATTCTGGAGAGTATGACCGTGCCCAGCATTCACCTGGATGCAATCTTCCGTCAGGCGGCGGACAGTGGCATTATCACCAATGCCCACCGCATCAACAACGGTGAGCTACCACACTACAAAAACCTGAACGATTTCTTCCTCTTTCCGGCAGCCGAGCCGGAACGTTGCGCCGCGCTCACGGTAGAACTGGTTGCCGAGCGCATTCCGCGCCGGTTTGGTTATGACTCCTGTGCCGATATCCAGGTACTCTCGCCGACGCATCGGGGACCGGCCGGGGTTGCCGGTCTTAACCGCCTGCTGCAAGAAGCCCTGAACCCGACTACACCCGGAAAACCGGAAAAGAACTTTGGCTCCAACACCTTTCGCCTGGGTGATCGGGTGCTGCAACTGCGTAACAACTACGACCTGGATGTCTACAATGGCGACATTGGCGTTGTCACCGCAATCGACCCGGTAGAGCAACTGCTCTGGGTGCGCTTTGAAAATGAGCGTTCAGTCGCCTACGATTTTGGCCTGCTGGACGAGCTAACTCTGGCCTACGCCGTCAGCATTCACAAGAGTCAGGGCGGCGAGTACCCGGTGGTCGTTGTGCCCCTGCTGATGCAGCACTATACCCTCTTGCAACGCAACCTGGTCTACACGGCGGTGACGCGCGCACGCGAACTGGTTGTGCTGGTGGGTGATCGCAAAGCCATCACGATTGCCGTACGCAACAACAATGTGCGCAGTCGCTATACCGGGCTGGCCTGGCGCTTGCGCGATTCGATCTGATAGATCCTCCGGCTAGCCCCCCCGCTGTGGGAGGGACGCGCTTCTGCGCGTCCCCCGTCCGCATGCGTAGGCACGCCCCTCACCGTCACAAACTTGTGAAATATCCCACAATTAGTACGTTAGTCCCTAAGCTGCCCATTAGGGGATACTTCAAAGATTATAAAAGTGTCAGGACTATTTGACACTAGACAGCCGCTTCAGGCCGCTTTAAGATCAAAAGTACCTGAATGCTGTGACTCTCAGGTCTTACGTTTATCAAAGCCTGACGCAATGTCCACCAGGTGCCGGGCACGCACCTGGTTAGCCGGTTATGCCGGTACATCCTGCAAGTCAGGCTCCGCCCATATCGCACAACACCTCATCGGGTGTGCAAGTAAGGATGACTGCTATGACAACCCGCGTACAGAACAGCAACGGAACAGCGGACGAGAGTGCGTTACTGCAAGGGCGCATCGCCGATCTCGAACGCCAACTACAGGATCAACAAGACATTGAGCAAGAACTGCGTGGGCAGGTGGAGTTGTATCGCCAGACGCTGGATGCGCTCCCCGATATGGTCCTGATCAAGGGGCCACAGTCACGCATTATCCATGCAAACAAAGCCTTTCGTGACTGTTACGGCATGTCCATGGAGCAACTGCGTGATCTAATTGATGCGCCGTTTGTTGATCCCGACTATACGCAGCAGTATGTCAAAGATGATGAGTATGTCTTTACACATGAGGAGCCGCTCCAGATAGCGGAAGAGATTACCCGCTATGACGGTACCCTCTTATCCGTCGAAACCTCCAAACTGCCGGTGTTTAACGCCGCCGGTCAGGTTGCGCAGGTTGTTGCCGTGATCCGCGATGTCGGCGAACGCAACCGCCTGGAGAATGAATTGAACCGCTTCTTCGACCTCTCGCTCGATATGTTCTGTGTTACCGGCATGGATGGCTATTTCAAGCGCCTGAACCCGGCCTGGTCCAAGACGCTCGGCTATACCGAAGAAGAGTTACTCGCCGAACCCTTCTTGAACTTTGTCCATCCGGATGATCAGGAAATGACTATTGCCGCCGCCGGACAGACGCAGCAGGGTCGGGATGTGGCTGCCTTTGAGAACCGCTACCGCTGCAAAGATGGTGCATACAAGTGGATCGAGTGGAAATCGGCGACCTTCCCTGAGCAGCAGATCATCTATGCCGTGGCACGCGATATCACCGAACGCAAACGTCTAGAGAATGAACTTGGCGAGAATGAGCGCCGGTTAACCCGGTTCCTGGATGGCCTCCCGGTCGGTGTCTTTGTCATCGATCCCAACGGCCGACCCTTCTATGCCAACCAGACCGCCCAGGAGATTCTGGGCAAGGGTATTCTGCCGACCGAGGGTGTAGCTGACCTGGCCGAGGTCTATGATGCGTACCTGGCCGGTACCGATACGCTTTACCCGACGGAACAACTACCCATCGTCCGCGCAATCGGGGGCGAAAAGGTTGTGATCGATGACATGGAAGTTCATCAACCGGGGCGAGTGATCCCGCTTGAAGTAACGGGCGTTCCAATTGTCGATACCGATGGTCATCTCGCCTACGCCATGATTGCCTTTACCGATATCACCGAGCGCAAAGCGGCGGAAGCGACGCTACGGCAGACCATTTTGCAGGAAGAGATCATCCGCGCTCAGGCCGCAACGCTACGTGAGTTATCCACTCCGCTTATCCCCATAAATGATCAGGTAATGGTCATGCCCTTGATTGGCACGGTGGACTCATACCGGACGCAGCAGGTGATGGACTCGCTGTTGCAGGGCATCGCCGCCAACCACGCGCAGATCGCCATTATTGATATTACCGGCGTGCCGGTGGTTGACTCGCAGGTTGCCGACGCACTTGTCCGCGCCGCGCGTGCCGTACGCCTGCTGGGAGCGCGGGTTATCCTGACCGGCATTCGCCCGGAAGTGGCGCAAACCCTGGTGGGGTTGGGCATTGACCTGAGCGGTATTGTCACCCGTGGCAGCCTGCAGAGCGGAATTGCCTATGCCCTGCAGCCACAATAAGCCCGGCTAAATGGCATAATGTGAGGACATATGATGGATATTACAACCCTTCTGCAAGATCCGGCGACCCGGAAGATCCTGGAAGAACGCGCGCAGGCGCTGGCGCTCCAGGAAGCGCTCACCGATGGCGATCGCGGCGAGGAGTTACTGATCTTTCGCCTGGGTGACGGCTGCTACAGCATTCCGGTCGCCTTTGTGCGAGAAGTACAGCCGTTGGGGGATTACACCCGACTGCCCTCCGCGCCGGTCTTCGTCGTTGGTCTGGTGAATGTGCGCGGACGGTTGCTCTCGACACTGGATCTGCGGCCCCTTCTGGAAATGCCGCACACCCCGCCGGAGGCCTCGGCTTTCCTGCTGATTGTGACTGGTGATGGCATGGAAGTCGGCTTGCTGGCGGATACTATCGTTGAGATTCGCCATGCCGGTGCCGATCTGGCCCCCACACCGTCCGCCAGTGCCGGGCAGGCGGTCAGTTGGGTGCGGGGAGTTGACTCCACCATGAACCTGTTGATCGATCCGGCCCTGCTTTTGCACGATCCGCGTCTGACTGTGAATGATGTTATTGAATAACGTAGTTTGAAAGAGTAATACGATGGACGATCAACCCGACATGCAACCTGATATTCTCCTGATTGAAGATAGTCCCAGCCAGGCATTGCGCTTTCGTCTGATGCTGCAGCGGGCCGGCTATCGTGTAGATGTGGCCGCAGACGGGGCCGAAGGCTGGCGGCAGGCTTGCACCCACCCGCCACGCCTGATCCTGCTGGATATTGACCTGCCGACCCTCAACGGCTTCCAGGTGCTCTCCCGCCTCAAACGAGGCCGCGTTACGGCCGCTATCCCGGTGATCATGCTGACTCATCGCGCCCATGTGAGCAGCGTGATGCGGGCTATCGAGATGGGAGCCACCGACTACCTCTTCAAAGATGATGCACCGTATAGCCTGTGTGCTGCGGTGGATCAGCTTTTACAGTCGGAGTCCTGCGTAACCTCCTGAACCTATAAATATAAACGGGGCGCGAGTAGCAGCGGCAGCAGGCCGGGCGAACGCCGTTGGTGTCGTTCTTATCCGAACGCACCTTGTCTTTTTTAGAAATGACTTTACAGGCGCATGAGCAGAAATCGCAACCTGAATTTGATCCTTTGAAGGATGCTACAGACCAGACCTCTGAGTATCGCTTAACCTATCACTGGAATGAGGAACGGTATGAGTCGTTTCAATAACCTTAAAATTCGTAACAAGATCCTGTCGGTCGTCGTGCTGGTGCTGATGTTAAATGTTATTGTTGCCGGAGTCGTATTCTGGGGTATTCAGTCAAGCCAGATCCGCGAGGCCGAAGTCGCCCATGCCAATGCGGTGATTAGTGCAACCGATCGGCTGCTCCTGCAAATTGTCAATCTTGAAACGGGTGAGCGTGGCTTTGCCATCACCGGTGAAGAAGAGTTCCTGGAGCCCTATGATCAGGGTCTTGTAGCCTACAATCAGATCCTGGCTGAACTTGATGAGCTTGTCGAGGATGAGGATCAGATTGTCCGGCTGAATACCGTTAAAGCGGATGTCGAAACCTGGCGGGTTGAGGCGTTGGAACGCATTATCGCGCTACGCCGCGATGTCAACGCCGGGCGCGCCGATTTTAGTGAAATTGATGAACTGATTTCGCAACGGCTGGGCAAGAGCCGCTTTGATGCCATTCATGAAGATATTACCGAATTTCGTCAGGCTGAAGAAAATCTGCTGATCCAGCACGCGGCGGACTCGCACGCCGCCGCCGCGCTGTTGCAGTCGGTGTTGATTGGCGGCACCGGACTGGCCGTTGTACTTGGGTTTATGATTGCCGCACTGATCGCCGGCACGATTGCCCGTCGGGTGAACCTGGTTGCCGGCGCTGCCACTGGTATGGCCGAAGGCCACCTGGACGAGCAGTATGATCTGCCGGATGGGAAAGATGAAGTGGGCATGATGGCAACGGCCTTTAGCCATATGCGCGATACCATTCGCTCGCAGATCGCGGAACAGCACCGCGCGAACGAAGAACTCCGCGCCGCCAATGATGACCGGGTTGCCAAAGAATATCTGGAAGAGATCGTTCAATCCTACAGCGCCTTTGCCGACGAAGTTGCGCGCGGCAATCTGACCGCCCGGCTCACCATCAACGGTCAGCAGGATGAACTGGGGCACCTGGGGCAGAACCTCAACCGTATGGTCGAGAGCCTGCACACGATCACCTCGCAGGCGCAACAGGCCAGTGCCAACATTGCCGCCGCCGCCGCCGAGATCCTGGCCGCCACCACCCAGCAGGCCTCCTCCGCCAGCGAGCAGTCGGCCGCCATCACCCAGACCTCCACCACCATCGAGGAGGTCAAGGCGATTGCGCTCCAGACCGCCCAGCAGGCCGCCCAGGTCGCTCAGGACAGCCAGGCCGCGCTTCAGGTCGCCCGCGACGGCACCCAGTCAGTTGAGGAGACCGTGGCCGGGATGACCCAGATCGGCCGGCGGGTGGAGGGCATCGCCCAGACCATCCTGGCCCTGGCTGAGCAGACCCAGGCCATCGGCACGATTATCACCACCGTGAGCGAAATCGCCGACCAGAGCAACCTGCTGGCGCTGAATGCCGCAATTGAAGCCGCGCGGGCGGGTGAGCAGGGCAAGAGCTTTGCCGTGGTTGCGCAGCATGTCCGCGACCTGGCGGAACGCTCGAAAGGCGCGACCAAACAGGTGCAGGAGATCCTCGGCGAGATCCAGCGGGCGGCAAATGCGGCGGTGCTGGTGACGGAAGAGGGCACGAAAGGAGTTGAGGCAGGCTCACAGCAGGCGAAACAGGCCGGACAGATGATCCACCGGATTGCCGCAGAAGTGGAGGGCGGGGCCCAGGCGAATGTGCAGATGGCCGCCGCCGCACAACAGCAGACGGCCGGGGTGGAGCAGGTAGGGCAGGCGATGGTGTCGATCCAGCAGGCGACGACGCAGGCGTTGGCAAGCACGCGCCAGGCCGAACGCGCGGCGCAGGATCTGCACACCCTGGCCCAGTCGCTCCAGCAGGCGATTGCCGCCTACCGGCTGTAGCCGGGAACATTTCGTAACGTGCGAAAACATTCGTAACGTTGTGGAAACGTGTTACTGGTAGCATACCATAAGCCCAGGTTGTTGAACTGGAGCCCCATCCAGGAAGAGGTGCCACATGCTACGCAAACTGTCGCCAACCGAGTCACTGAGTAGCCAGTTGATCATTGTTGCGCTGCTAAGCGTGCTGATCCCGATGCTCCTGTTGACCTACATCAACAATAGTATTGCCGGCAACAATCAACGTGAAATTGCCGAGGAGCGGATTAATGCCGAGGCTGCGGCAACGATTGAACGCATCGAGTTGTACCTTACCGAACGTCAGAGCGATGTCACCGTTTTTGCCGCACTCCCCGATGTGCGCAGGGTCGTCCTGCCCGACACACGCCAGGCAACCCAGGAACAGGCACTACCGATCCTGCGGGCTGCGCGTGATGCCTACGGCTATGCTGCAATTTCGGTGCTCGACAGTAGCGGTACGATTGTCGTCAGTACCGATGAAACATTGGTGGGACAGGAATGGATTGAACGGACGGAAGTGCAGACGGCGCTCCAGGGCGATGTTGCCATCTCTGAGGTGCGCATTGAGGTGGGAGAAGAAACTCCGCTGCTACACTTCACCGCCCCGGTACGTGATGACCGACAAAATATTACTGGCGTCGTCAAAGCCGGCATGACTCTGGATGGCATTGACGCGATTGTCGCGGCTGATGCCGGGCGCGGCGGCGAAGGCAGTTATGGTGTACTGGTGGATCAACATCTGATCCGCATTGCAGTGCCGACCTTCCCGGAGTTGCAACTCCGTCCCGGCGCACCCCTGCCCGCAGCCGTCAGACAACAGTTGCTGGCCGAGCAGCAGTTTGGTACCCAGACCGAAGCCTTCCTGGAAGAGGACCATGCGACGGTTGAGGCGCTGGAGGCGGTCAATCAACTGCGCACCGAGGGCCAGGAAGCGGTCTTTTTTGAAGGTACTGATAACACGAACATGCGTAGTCAGTCGGTTGTCCGCGCAGTACCATCCAAAGACTGGTACTACTTCTACCGGGTGCCGACCGCCAGTTTCACCAGCGTGGTGCAGTCCCAGACGCGCACGGCCCTGCTGCTGACCATTGGCGCGGTGCTCTTTGCCATTCTCATTATGGTGCTGCTGACCAGTCGTATGCTGACGCGGCCGCTGAGCCAACTGGTTGCGGCATCACAGGCACTGGCCGATGGTGATCTGGGGCAGCGCCTGCATTTTCGGCGGCGTGACGAAATCGGTCGCCTTGCCGGCAGTTTTAACACAATGGCCGATGCCCTCGAGAGTCGCATCACCGCCGAGCAGCAGGCTCAGGCCGAGGCGCGGCAATCGCAGCAGTTCGAAGCGCAGGGCCGCCGGCAGGTTGAACAGACTGTAGCCGACTATCTGGCCTTTGTCGAGCAGGTCGCGCGGGGCGATCTCAGCCGACGCATCGATGTCCGCCAGAACGGAGCCCTGGGTCAACTGGGGGAGGGGCTCAACGGGATGGTTGCCGGCCTGCATACGCTGACCTCGCAGGTGCAGCAGGCCAGTTCCAACATTGCCGCCGCGGCCGCCGAGATCCTGGCAGCGACGACACAGCAAGCCTCTTCCGCCAGTGAGCAGTCGGCCGCGATTACGCAGACGTCAACCACGCTGGAAGAGGTGAAGTCAATTGCGGTGCATGCCGCGCAGCAGGCTGCACAGGTTGCCCAGGACAGTCAGGCTGCGCTGGAAGTGGCACGCACGGGTACCCAATCGGTTGAGGAGACGGTCGCCGGAATGCAGGAAATCGGTCGGCGGGTGGAGGGTATCGCCCAGACCATCCTGGCCCTGGTTGAGCAGACCCAGGCCATCGGCACGATTATCACCACGGTAAGTGAAATCGCCGACCAGAGCAACCTGCTGGCACTGAACGCCGCGATTGAAGCCGCGCGGGCGGGTGAGCAGGGCAAGAGCTTTGCCGTCGTCGCGCAGCATGTGCGCAACCTGGCGGAGCGTTCGAAAGGCGCGGCCCAGCAGGTGCAGGAGATTCTGGGGGAGATCCAGCGCGCTACCAACACGGCCGTACTGGTCACGGAAGAGGGCACCAAGGGTGTCGCTGCCGGATCGCAACAGGCCGGACAGACGGGCCAGGTGATCCACCGCATTGCGGCAGAAGTGGAGGGTGGCGCGCAGGCGAATGTCCAGATCGCCGCCGGAGCACAGCAGGCGACCACCGGGCTGGAACAGATCGGACAGGCGATGGAGTCGATCCAGCAGGCGACCACGCAGGCGCTGGCAAGCACGCGGCAGGCCGAGCGCGCGGCGCAGGATCTGCACACGCTGGCCCAATCCCTGCAGCAGACGATTACTGTTTACCGGCTCTAGCGCAGGATGTACACAGCCCCGCGTGTGGCGGCGGATATCGCCTCCGGCAGGGCGGAAGAACCCAGATCTTTTTCACGAACATTTGACTCTCTGAGCCAAATGTTCGTGAAAAAGATAAAATAGTACCATGCTGACGCAGGCGAAACCAGCTTTCGGATCTGGCACGAGGCCGAAACCAACCGCACCGCGTAAATCGTGTTACGTAACAGGAGTTATGCAGTTCCTGAAATGACAGGGGGTTTTCGCCTCCGGCAGGGCGGAAGAACCCATCTTTTTTACAAATATTTTGAACATAGTGTAAAATATTTGTAAAAAAGATAAAATAGTACCATGCTGCCGCAGGCGAATCGAGCTTTTAGGTTGGTCAACCGACTGAAATAAGGCTACACTGTGTAATCCTGTGAATGAATGATGTGAGTGAGCGCAAGCCAACGAAGTTGAGGCTCGACTATGTTAACCGACGAAGAAATTATGGCCCAGGTGTTTGCGGCTTTTCAGGAAGAGCAGGCCGAGCACCGTCAGGCTGCGGGCGAACTGCTCCTGGAACTTGAGCGCGACCCTGAGCATCCTCAGCGGCAGGCGCTCCTGGATAATCTCTTCCGTGAGGCACACAGCCTCAAGGGGGGCGCACGCGCGGCCGGCCAGTTCGAGATCGAACAACTGGCGCACCGCATTGAAGATGTGATCAGCGAAGTGCGCAAGGGCGATCTCCAACTGACCCCCGATCTATGCGACCCGATCTATGCCGCCCTGGATGACATCGGCGTGATTATGGGGCAGGTTGTGGCGCAGCAACCGATCGACTTTGCCGTCTACCAGCCGCTGCTGGCCAAACTCAGCGCCATCGTAAACGGGCCGGCAGAAGATGCGGAAGACGCCGAACCGGAAGCACCTGCCGACCCCGCCGATCCGTCGGTTGTCACCCCGGAGCCGGCAACCGCCGCGCCGCCTGCGGATGCTGCCACCGCTGCCGCGGCAGCGATTCAGCCGGTCGCCGGTAGTGGGTCGATGATAGAGAGGAACGGCGCAAGTGCCGCAAACAAACTGCGCGCACCCGACGAGGCTCAGCGCAATGCGGACGAGGGCCGTAGCGATGCGCTCTGGGCCGAAATGACTACCTCCACGGTGCGCCTCTCGACGGCAACACTTGACGGGTTGCTGAACGAGGCCGGTGAGTTAATGACCTGCACCATCCGCGCCCGGCAACATGCCCGCGATATCAACACCCTGGCCGAACTACCGGCGCGCTGGCGGCGCATCTGGCGGCAGGCGCATCCCACCATGACGCGCTTGAAGTCACGCGCCCCTGCGTTGCGTCCCACGGTTCACCATCTACTGGATCGGGATGAGATCCAGTCATTCGATGCGGCAACCGTTGCCGACCAGGATACCGCCGTACTGCTGGATGTGCTGGTGCAGGCCAACACCCTGATTGCCGAACTCGAGAGCCAACTGACGCAAGAGTCGCGCCAGTCGAGCGAAGATTATGCGCGGCTCGCCGCCGTCACCGACCGGATGCATAGCCAGGTGCGCCGCACCCGTATGCTACCCCTGACAACGCTGCTCAATCCACTACGGTTGCAACTGCGCGATATGGCGCGGGCCGCGGGCAAGCAGATCGTTCTGGAGCCGGATGACGGCGGGGCCGAGGCCGACCGACAGGTGCTGGAGCGGCTGCGCGAGGTGTTGCTGCATCTGCTGCGCAACGCGGTAGACCATGGTATCGAACCGGCGGCGGACCGGGTGGCGGCCGGTAAGCCGTTAACCGGTTGTATCACGTTGCGGGCAGCCGTCAGTGGCGATCATCTTACGCTGACGCTGGCCGATGATGGGGCGGGACTGGATCTGGATGCGATCCGGCAGCGTGCGCTCACAGGTGGCCTGCTGAGTGAGGCCGATGCGACGCGGGTGAGTGATGCCGACGTCGCCGACCTGATTTTTGTACCGGGTTTCTCAACCCGCAAAACCGTGAATGAGCTATCCGGGCGTGGAGTCGGACTGGATATTGTTCGGTCCAATGTTGAGCGGATGAATGGGCGGGTGTTTGTGCAGAGTGTACCGGGAGCGGGTACCACTTTTACCCTCAATGTGCCGCTCTCGCTGACCAGTTCCCACGGACTGCTCCTGCAGGTCAATAATGCCAACTATGTGCTGCCGCTCGACTCCGTCCAGCGGATCATTCAGACGACGCCCGCCTCGGTGCAGATGATCGAGGGCCGGGTGGCCCTGATCGTTGATCAGCGGCCCCTCACGCTGGTGCGCCTGGCCGACCTGCTCGGCGTGGATGAGCGGGGCGCAACGGGCAATGGTTCCCGTCCGGTGCAGGGGCTGGCGCTGATCCTGGGCAGCGGCGAGCGGCAGGTGGCCTGCCTGGTCGATACGATCCTCGGCGAGCAGGAGTTAGTGGTCCACCGCTTGCCCGCGCCGCTGCAGCGCGTGCGCTTTATCGCCGGTGCAACGATCCTGGCCGACGGCAAGGTTGTGCCCATCCTGGACGTGGTTGATATTGTGCGTGCAACCATCGGTACACACCGCTCGATCAGCCTGATGCCTGCGCCGGTTGCCGTGCAGCGCACCGCGACCATCCTGGTGGTGGACGACTCGATAACCACCCGTACCCTGGAGAAAAATATTCTGGAAGCGGCCGGATACCGGGTCTATCTGGCGACCGATGGCGTTGAAGCGCTGGCCACCCTGCAGCGCCTGTCCGATGATGGTGGCTGTGATCTGTTGCTGAGCGATATCGACATGCCGCGCCTGAATGGGTTTGAGCTGACTGTGCAGGTGCGCGCGGATCTGCATTTTCAGCATTTGCCGGTAGTCCTGGTGACATCGCTTGATACTCCGGCGGATCGTGAGCGGGGGATCTCCTCCGGGGCCGATGCCTATATTGTCAAACGGACATTTGATCAACAAACCCTGCTGGATACGATTGCCCAGTTAATTTGACGCCGAAACGACGGAACGATGGGTGTCACTCTTGAGCTTCGTTTCCTTCACTTTCAAAGGAGTGAGCCATGCCACAACGAATTCTGGTTGTTGAAGATAGCCGTACGCAGGCTATGCGCTTAAAGTTGGAACTGCAGCGCTGCGGCGTAGAGGTGGAAATCGCTACCACCGGCACTGCCGGGATGACGGCTGCCCAGACGCACGCCCCCAATGCGATTGTGCTGGACGTTGATCTGCCGGAAATTGACGGCTACA
>DAOTUI010000142.1:0-42770 GCA_034437035.1 Chloroflexaceae bacterium | reverse complement strand
GCCTGTGAAGCCTGTGAAGCCTGTGAAGATAGATGGGCCGTGGCAAGTACAATAAGCATCAGCAAGACGAGGATAGTCCCGCCGACACCATAGCGAAAACAGGTCATGGTGTTGTCGCTCCTTTCGGGAATGTCCGTTGCCTGGAAACAGCAACCGATCATCCCATCTCATAACCGTATTATCACTATACCAGCAGTTGCGAGGGGAGGGCAATATGGTTTGATGAGGGTTTGATGACTCGTGGGGAGTGACGGAGGCCACTCAGGAAACGGCAAAATCGGTATAGGGTCGCTTTTTGGGAGAATGGAACGCCAGGACAATCTCGCTTTTGGGGACTCCCACATCTACGAGTTCGTTTGCTATGCCATATTCCGTTCCATCGTACTCAATCCAGATCTTGTCATTATACAGACGGACATGGACAATGATGCTATGAATACGGTAGTGACGGTTCCATCCCAGGTAAAGCAACTGGTAGTGATCCTGTCCTTCGTCACAAATAACCATTGCCTCAATCTCGCCATACGATGGCTTATATTGGGCGTAGTCCTGCAAGATGGTTTTAATCAGGGTTCGGTAGTGATCGCGTTTCTCCATTCCACAACCTCTTCCCGTTCGACATGAAATATGAGCAAATTGATATGGTAGTCCTCAACGAGGACACGCCCGGAAACGTCTTCAAAAACCTCGGTAGCGACCTCATTGTTGATAGCAAGAAAAAGAAGGCGATCTGGTTCCATCCGAGCCATCCAGCTCCGGTAGAGCAAGTATTGGCCGAGGGCTTGCTCCATGTCTGCAACCGTAGAGGCTCCCATAAACCCTTTGACTTCGACAGCAATCTTTTGTCCTTCTTTCTCAGCAGCAAACAATCGCTCTGCTCCCAGGTCAACAAATCCGTGGCGCACCCCATACGCTACGGTGTATGGATCGTGTGTGATATTCCACCCGTCTTTGATCAATGCTTGCTTCACAGCGTTATGATAGAGATCGCGTCGTGACATTGCGTGTTTCCTCGTAAGCGTCCACGGTGTTTGGACAATCCCTGATCCCTGGGAGCGCAAGCGTCCCGCTTGCCCCGATGCCCCCCTCTCCCAATTCATCCCCCCAGTCGGGAGATGCCAGGTGGGGGGACGTTCCCTTTCCATTGTACCATACCGACTATGGTATAATGGTGAGATAAGAAGAAAAACTCTGCACAAGACAAAAAGCGAAACTCTGTGGTATGACCGATGTGCTCCTTCAGATTCATGGGCTGCTGATAGCAGCAGTTCTCATCGTCTCTTTCTCCCTGCTTGCCTACATTGCCTTGCACAACTGGCGAAATGATATTGCCAGGGCAATCTGTTTGCTCCTGATGAGCGTGATGATTGTATATGGGGGCGATGTGCTGCTTGGGCAGGCCGAGACATTGCCAACCATTCAGTTTTTGCTGCGGGCGCAGTGGCTAGGGATCGCCCTGGCCCCTGCGGCCTATTTTCATCTCTCCTACGCGCTGATCAAAACCAGCCACGAGTCGCAACGCGCCTTGAGCGGGCGGTGGCTCGTCTGGTCGGGCTATGGGGGGAGTGTGCTCTTTTTTCTGCTGGCCCTCCACACCGATTTGATTGTGCGCGATGGCATTTCCGATATGATTCTCTCGCAGTTTCGGGCGGGGCCGCTCTTCTGGCTCTATGTGCTCTTTTTTGCGGCCAGCATGGTCATCACCCTGCATACGATCATGTTTGCTCGCCGCCACGCGCTGACTCCCACGCTTCGCCGTCGGCTCACCTACCTGCGCGATACCTTTATCGGGCCTGGTATCGGCGTTTTCCCCTACCTGATTCTCGCGGGGAGGTATCTCCCCTGGTCGGGCAATCTTCCCGTATTGCTTGTGCTCGTGTTGCTGGTCAATATGGCGGTCATTGTGATGATTACGGTGATGACCTACAGTGTCGGGTTTCAGGGAGTGTTGATGCCAGACCGCCTGATCAAGCAAGATTTCATCCGGTGGGGATTGTATGGTCCGTTTGTGGGGGTGAGTATCATCATCTGCATCCAGGTTGCCCCCTGGTTCGATAGCCTGCTTGGGTTGCCAGCCGATACGCTTATCACCTTTGCGGTGATGATGATGACTGTGCTCATGCCTATTTTCATCAGCCGGATCAAGCCCTATCTGGATGCGCTGGTCTATATGCAGGACCAGGATGAGATAGACTACCTGCGGGCCCTGCCGCGCAACGTCTTTACCCGAACGGACCTGCGCCAGTTATTGGAGAATACGCTGATAGCCGTTTGTGGTGCGCTCCAGACCGACACAGGGTTTGTGGCGGGGCCAGGCAAAGAGGGGTTCAGTGTCAAGGTGTTGTGCGGTTCGCGCAGTCAGGTCAAACGGTTTTTGGCCGAGCACCCCCTGGGCGACCTGATGCAACACATTGACTGCGAGGTCCCCCACCGGCCCGGCGTGCCCCCCCACTCCGACGCGCTGTCGTTCGATGGGTTCTGGCTCCTGCCGCTTCGCAGCCCGGACGGGTTGTTTCTTGGCACGCTGGGGGTGGCCTGCTCCGCCGATGTCCCCGGAGAGAATGGCACAATTCCGCCCGAAACATACCACTTGATTGATGTCATTTCCCACCATATGGAGCTGGCTCTGACAACGGTTCATATGCAGCAACGCATTTTTGAAAACTTGCGCGGGCTTGACTCAGAGATGCAATCGTTGCAGGAGATTACCACACGGTTGGACCAGGCCACGCCGGCCAGTCTGGCTTCAATGACCAGCGAATCGCCCGATGTGTTGCAGCAACCGCAGTTTCCTCAGATGGTCAAAGAGGTGCTGACCCACTACTGGGGCGGGCCCAAGCTCTCCGATAGCCCGCTGCTGGAGATGCGGGCTGTGCGCCGCGTGCTCGATGAGCAGGGGGGGAGTCCCACTCGTGCGCTCCAGGGGGTATTGAGACAAGCCATCAACAATCTGCGCCCCGATGATCAGCTTGACCCTTCGGCACAAGAGTGGCTTCTCTACAACATCCTCGACTTGCGCTTCCTTCAGGGCAAGCGCATTCGGGATGTGGCCAACCGCCTGGCGATGAGCGAGTCCGATTTCTACCGCAAGCAGCGCATTGCGGTTGAGGAGGTTGCGCGGCAACTTGCCTTGATGGAAAATGGCGAGAAGGAAAAAAAGGTTGTTTCCCCCCCGCCTTCCACTTCCACTCAGGAGTAGGGCCCGCTAGATGTGGATTGCGGCCCCATGCGCGAGGGCGTGGGCCGCCTCTCCTACTGCTTCGTAGAGCGTTGGGTGGGCGTGGATGGTCAGCATCATACTTTTGCCTGTGGCTTCGTGGCTCAGGGCAATGGCCCCTTCGCCTATCATCTCTGTCACCTGTGGGCCGATCATATGGACCCCAAGTACCTCATCATATCGGGTGCTGGCGACAATTTTGATAAAGCCAGCCCGCGCCTGCCCCAGAATACGCGCCTTCCCATTCGCCATAAAGGGAAACTTTCCGACCTTGACCTCGTAGCCCTGTTCTCTGGCTTTTGCCTCGGTCAGGCCAACGCTGGCAATCTGTGGGGCGCAATAGGTGCAGGCGGGGATGTGGCGATAGGTAAGAGGGGAGACCTGCTCTCCTGCGAGGTGTTCAATCGCCAGAATACCCTCGGCACTGGCAACATGGGCCAGCCAGGGCGTGGGCACACAGTCGCCAATGGCATAGATCCCTTCAACGCTGGTCCGCATGTATTGATCTACCTGGATAAAGCCGCGCTGGTCCATCTGGACTCCCACATCCTCAAGCCCGATATTCTTTGTGCGCGGGGCAACGCCAATGCCAAGTAGCATCCGCTCGGCCTGGATTGTCTGCTCCTTGCCGTCCGCGTCGGTCAGCGTGGCTATGATGGAGTCGCGCTCCTTGCTCACGCCTCCCAGTTTTGCGCCTGTCTGCAATTTGATGCGGCGGCGTTGAAAGGCCTTCGTCAGCTCCGCGCTGACCTCTTCATCCTCAAGGGGGACGATGCGTGGCAGAGCCTCGACCAGCGTTACCTCTGAGCCAAACGAGCGAAACATTGAGGCAAACTCAACCCCGATGGCCCCCGCCCCCACAACGAGCAGACTTCGCGGGACTTCGGTCAGGTTGAGCATTCCCGTGGATGAGAGGATACGGTCTTCGTCAAATTCGATCCCCGGTAGCGAACGGGGCTGTGCGCCGGTCGCCACAAGGATATTTCGTGTTGTCAGGGTTTGTTCTTCGCCGCTGTGGAGCCGCACATGCACCTGGTCCTTTCCGGCAATACGTCCCCATCCCTCGTAGTAATCAACCTTGTTATTCTTGAGAAGGTGGGCGACCCCATCGCTGCTCTGTTTGACAACGGTCTGCTTGTGTTTCATTGCCCCTCCTAGATCAAATTGTACGTTGTCGGTTGCCACTCCAAACCGTTTTCCTTCTTTCACTTCTTCAAGCAGGTCTGCGCTATGCAACAGGGCTTTCGTGGGGATGCAGCCGATGTTCAGGCAGGTGCCGCCCGGTGCTCCCACCTCGACAATTGCTACCTTCAGGCCCAGTTGCCCGGCCCGAATGGCAGCCACGTATCCTCCAGGGCCCGACCCGATTATCACGACATCGTAGGGTGTTTCACTCATCTTTTTCGCTCCTTCCTGCCGGTTCTCGCACCGGCTCTTTTGCGGCTTTCTGCTATGCTACCCTCAGTATACCACATGGCGGCTGCAAAGTATTATGTCTACAAGGAAATGGAAAGAGGGGCGGCCTTGTACAACGGGTTTGCCAGCAAGAGGAGATCAAGCAGTATCGGGGGCGGCACCGCCGCGCTGCATTTCTGGCTGATCCGGAGGCAGACAGGGCGGACCGGAGGGTTTGTACATGACTATTGCCCCGACGGAAGAAAATACGACACACCCAGAGGCGAGACGGAAATTTTTGTGGTCGTGTGCCATTTGTGGTCGTGTGCCAAAAGACGTGCCAACAGGGGAGATAGTGGAAGATAGGGAAACAATAAAGGTGATGAGAATGTGGAGCGGGAGACGGGACTCGAACCCGCGACCATCTGCTTGGGAAGCAGATGCGCTACCAACTGCGCTACTCCCGCAACAAGCAAAGTATAGCACACGCAGAGAACCCTGTCAATGAAAGAAAACATAAGAAAATGGCGGCGTGCGTGGTGTATTTGTCAGATTGCACCAGCAACAATTTCCCGCTGGTCGGGACACTCGCTCAGAACGAACGCATGACTAGGGGGAAATATCTACGCTATGATGATTTATATATGTTGATTGGAATAGAAGCGCATCATTGCGCTGTTATGCAGCACGGTCCATTGTGCCGCAAAAGACGCTTCCTCGCATCTTTCGTTTGTCTGGCTGACACTGCTCCCGACGTTGCTCAGATGTTGCTCATTTGGAACATCACATCCAAAACCTGTCTCTAGCATACCCGATTTGAGAGGTGGTTTTTATCGGGAAAATCCTGATGTTTGTGGGGAAAAACCCTGAAAGTAAGGCTCAAGATCATTTCTGCTATGCAACCGTGGGTCGGTCTGCTTCTGATACTATATTCGCCTGAACACGAAAAGAAACCACGCAGACACAAAGTAATCGTTCAGCCCCCCTCCCAATCCATCCCCCCGTTTGGGGGAGGACAGGTGGGGGGCATTGTGCTGTTTTGAAAGCAAATCGGTATCAGACCCATCAAACCCTAACGAAACGGAGATCGCCGCTGGAGCGCAACGTCCAGGAGCCACAGCACCCCCGCGGCCATCATCAGCCAGACCCACGGCGACGAGCGGAGCGGAGCCAGCGGGTCATCCGGTCGGGGATGCACCTCAGGCTCACCGACAAGCGTTTCATCCTGTTCACCCTCGATAATCTCCCCGCCGGTTATTGTGGCGATGCGTTCCAGCAATGCTCTCCCCTGCTCCACTTCGCCATCCTCACTTCTGGCCTGGTTATTCGCCTGGTCGGGCGAAAAGGCCCACGCGGCCAGGTATTCGTCGGGCGGCGCGTGGACATAGCCCGCCTGTGCCCCATACATCGTCTGCCCATCAGAAAGTGTCACTGCAATGGCATAGGTCCCTTCGGCCGGGAGAAGCAGATCCTGGGCATAGCGTCCGGGGGCCGCCTGGAGGAGATCAACGCGGTGTGGTGTCCCATCGGGCAGGGTAATATCGGCCACCGCATCGGCCAGGTTGAGCGGATTTCCACTGGTGCGCACCACGTCTACGGCCAGGCGGGCCCCGCCGGGTTGCGGCTCAACCTGAATCTGCACCGGGCCGCCCTCTGGATTGGGCAGCGTGTAGCGGGTTATCTGGGCCCAGAAGGGGCCATATTCTCCCCACTCGGCCCAGCTTTCCGCCCAGGGGGCCGTTGCGGAGGAGGTCCAGGCCACCACTCGCCCCAGTCCATATTGCCAGGTGCTCAAAATGGGACTGGCCAGGTCGGGGTCGGTGTTGGGCGACTGGAGCACTGTTTCTGCTCCGGGGCGGCGCGTCGTTGCAACGTAGCCATTTAGCAGGGGGAGATCTGTCGGGGAAAACCCGGCCAGCAACGGGTGGGGCGTGTCGAGCACGGCGTGGAAATCGCTCTCGACCATCGGGGCCGAGCGGGCAATTTCGCTTTCCTGGATTGTCATTCTGGGGATGTCGGCGGGAGCATCGGTAAAGTAGTAGCGGCCTCCCCCCCACAGGGCCAGGTTGTTCAGCAGTTCGGTATCGGCATCCAGCCCGATAGCAATAGCTGAAAGGGTAATATCGTTGTCGCGGGCCGTTGTCACCACCTGATGGTAGGCGTTGCGGTCGTTGGTAAATGACCGTCCGTCGGTGAGGATGACGGCGTGGCGGACGCTGGCCTGCTGCTGCTGGAGTGCGACCAACCCCTCTTCGAGGGCCTCATAGATGTCGGTTCCTCCCCCCACATCAATCGTCACAATGGTATCTTGAATCTGCTTGAGCGTCAGGCCGTAGCCGATGGGCTGAAAGGGGACGGCCCACTCCTGCTCGGTGTCGAAGGCAAGAATACCGATGTAATCATCACGCTGGAGCATTTCTGTTGAGAGGATGGCGGCTTCTTTTGCCATATCGAACTTGGAAACATCTATGGGGATAGACATGCTGGCGGAACGGTCTACAATGAGGAGCAAGGCAACATTGGAACGCTGTGGGCGGGGAGGCGGCTCCAGCCGCACCGGCAGCACATCCTCAAGCGGCGTATTCTGGTATCCCCCCAGGCTGTAGCTGTTGGGCCCGCCCGCCACAACCAGGCCGCGTCCCTCGCTGCGAACAAATTCGTGGATACTGCTCATCTGGGCAAGCGAAAGTTGCTGCGTCGAAACATCAAGCAGCACCATTCCCTCGTACCACTGGAGATCGGAGAGCCGCGTTGGGAGTTCTTCCGGGGTGATAACCTCGCTTTCGATGTCCGAACGCCAGAAAGCTGCGTCAAGCTCGTCCCCAAGCCCCTCGCGCCCCTCGACAACGAGAATACGCGGCTGAAGCTCTATCACAGCCGTTGCTCGTGCCTCGTTGTTGTGGGGGAAGGTGTCGGCACCGGCGGCAAACCCGACCACTTCGGCCCGCAACCCGACCACCCCGCTGGCCCGCGCCGTGTTGCGAAATGACCGACTGTTATGTCCTGATGTAAGCGTCAGTTGCGTTTCGGCCAGGAGCCGTTCTGTTCCGCGGTTGTCGGGGGGAGTTTCCCACAACCGCAGCAAAGCCAGCGTGCTTGTGGGAACCCCGGCATTGCCCATGCCAGCAGCAGAAAACCCGACCGCTTCCACATCAATTGCCACCTGGTAATGCTCTCCGACGCGCACGGTGTCCGGGGATGCTGCAAGGCGGGCAATGCGGATTTCCGGACCCCGAAACGGCTCAAGCGGCCAGACATCTACCTGCATCCCTTCGGCGGCGGCCCGCTCAGCCTCGCGCAGGACCATGCTCCCCGCGGGGATGCCTCCAGATGAACTGGTGGGGATGCCATCTGACAGGAACACGATGCGCCCACCCGCCGACGCGCTCATCTCGCGCCCCAGTCGCAGCGCATCGGCCAGGTTGCTTGCCGAAGGATCGAGCGATGCTCGCAGCGCAGGGGGCAACAGCTCCTCTTCTATCGTGGTGCGCCAGTCGCCAGGGGGAATAACCTTGCGCCCGAACCAGAACACTGTGGCCCGGCGAGCAGGAGCCTGACCCTGTCCTTCACTCTGGCCCTCGCTCTCCGACGATGCAGCTTCCCAGGCCCGAACAAGACGCGCACTCCGCGCCCGCAGTTCGGCCCGCCCCCCATCGGTCAGGCTATCCGACTGGTCTACCAGAACAATGAGCGGCTTCGCTGGTGGCGGCTCCGGCCCGATCATTGGGTTGGCCAGCGCAAGCACAACCAGGCTCACGACGGCCAGTCGCAGCAGCAGCAGCGGAAATCCAGGACGCATCCCCCGCCACAGCCAGATGATAATAATTACTGGCAGGAGCAGGAACAACGCCAGCATCTGTGAATTGAGAAATACCATGCAGTTGAAGCATCGGGCCGCCCATATCGCTATCTAAACCTACCGGTACGATCGAGCCGCCCCCCTCGTATCGTCACATATATCCATTCTATCATTAAAAAGGCCAGGCATGCCAGCGCAACCCATGACCAGAGGGGGTGCGGGTCATTGCGGGGGGCTGTGGCAGGACTGGCTCCCTCTTGCAGGGCGGGGATAGAGGGTCCGGGGGAAACTGGCGGGGCCGCACGGGGGCGTATGTCAGACTCTCGCGGTGAGCCAGCGTTGACCGCCACATAGCCAGTGGCCAGGTCTTCTCCCCCGCGCTGCTCTACCAGCGTGTAGAGACCGGGCCGCGGGGGCGGGTCAAACACAAGCGGGCCGTCCCCAACCTCGTGCTGCGCCAGCACCTCTCTGGCGGTTCCATCCGGTCCTGCCTGGCCCCCTGCAGCGGCTCCCGCATCGGAGCCATAGAGCGTGGCAGTGTTGGCATGGAGATGCGGGTAGAGCACCAGCGGCTCCCCCAGCGTAAACGCGGCCGGCAGGGGCGGGGGCGTGAGGTCGCGCACGGTGCGGGCAACCAGCAAGGGAAAGGCCAGTCGCGTGGTCAGGTTTCCCCCCCTCAGACCAAAGGTCCAGATGACCACGCGGCTCTGCCCACTCTGCCCCTGCACAATAAGAGGGACATCCTGCCCGGTTGTTTCGTCTTGCTGTGAGAGGATTGTCCCGGCCCAGGGTGGACGCTGCACCGCTGCCAACGGGCCAAAATCAACACTTTCCAGGCTGATCTCGTCGAGCCAGGGCGCAGCGTGGCCAGATTTCTGGAGCGTGCCAGTGCTGCTCAGCGGCATAGCTGCAACCGGCAACAGCGTATCGTTGCCCCCCGGTGGTGGGTTGATGACAAGCACGCTGCCGGCGGGCCAGTCCGGGCCGGCAGGGAGCACCCCATCGAATATCGTCAGGTCGGCTTGCCCGGCCAGTGGCGAACTCGCGTAGGTTGCCACATCAACAACCGCAACCTGAAGTCCGTCTATTGCCTCAAGCACCTGCTGGAGCGGCTGTGGATTGGCTGAAACCAGCAACGTCTCAATGGAATGGGTGCGCTGGAGATTGAGCCAGGCCACATTGTCAATGGGAAAAACATCGCGCTCTTCGAGCACGGCCTGGATTGTCGCTATACCGGCGGGGAGCTGCAATATCAGGTCAACCTCGTTGCCGGGGCGCATTGTCACCAACCGCGTATCGAGCAACTCCCCATCGGCAATCAACCAGAGGTGTGAGGTCAGCGTTGCCTCGCTGTAGTTAGCCACGCGGAGGTAGAGGTCGGTGCCGGCGGATTGCTGGTAGTCGCGGGTGCGGGCATCAATGGCAACGATGGCCTGGTTGCCCGTGTTGCCGCCAATGCGTTCCCACACGACGGGAAATGGGAAGGATGCCAGGTCGGGGGGCGGGGCCAGGTCGCTCAGCACAACGACCCGCTGGTTCTGGCGGGGGAATTCATCGTTTCGGGCTTCAAGCGCAGTTTGTGCCAGCGTCAACGCACCGGACATATCGGCTCCCACTCCCTGTGTCATCAACCCTTCAAGGGCCGGCTCCAGCGTGGGTTGCTGGCCCGTTGCAAGAAGCTGTGGTTGTGGGCCAGCGGCAATCAGCGTGAGCCGACTTTCTCCCCCCAGGTCGCCGAGCAGACCGGATGCGCGGGCGCGGGCCGCCTCCAGGCGCGAAGCGTTGGCCACGTCGCGGGCTTCCATGCTCGTTGAAACATCAACAATCAGCACGGTATGCTGTTTCGTATTGAGCAGTTGCATCAATATGCCCTGCGGCTGCGCCAGCACAAGCGCAAACAAAGTCGCAATGAGCAGGTGGAGCAGCAGCAGAAGTGAGAGCGGGAGCCGCCGCCGCTTCTGCATACTCACCGGGCGCGGCAACCGCTGCCACAGCAACAACGATGGCACAACAACCCGCTGTAACCGCTCGCGCCGCAGGTGGAGCCACACAATGAGCGGCAGGGACAGCAGCGCGAGCAGACCGAGCGGGAAGAGTAACGTTATTGTGGGAAGACTCGGCATATACCTATTTTCGCATCCCCGAAAGGCGAGCTAAAAGGCGATCTGGTCAGCCGGCACATCTTGCAGACCCGACCAGGGCGAGCGCATATTTTCGGGGTTGAGAAACCGTTCCAGCCGCAGAATGACGAGCAAGAGCACGGAAACAAGCAGGAAGACCAGCGATGTCCCATAGACCGACATATAGCCCGCTGCAATGGCCCCCTTTGTTGCTTCTGCCTGGGTATAGACCCCGGTATTGACGTAGGAGACAATTCCCGTCACGAGGTCGCGCACTGAGCCGCCCCCGATAGTGCCGAATCCCTGGGCTAACCCCTGCATCACCCCCCACAGCCCGATAAACAGACCGGCGTGGCCCATCGTTGTCATAGACATGACCAGGGCAATGCTGGCCACAATGAACATGCCGCGGCCCATCCCGATAAGGGAAACGCCACCGCGGAAGGTGTTCACATAGAGGCCAAGCTGCTCCCCACCGATACCCATATTCAGGTAGCCGGCCGTGCTGACCGTGAGGAAGCCAAGCGCACCAAGCACACACCCTCCCATAATCAGCTTGAGTGGCGAATGCCCCTTCCAGAGGAGCCAGCCGGAGATGCTGATGGTAATGAGCATGGAGATACCCCATAACGCAGTGAGTCGCGTGGTGGCGGACACGCTCATATCAAGCACCTGCCCGCCATAGGGTTCAAGCAGCACGTCGTGGGTAGCAAAGGCGGTGGTGGCAATAAACAGGATGACAAAGAGGTTGCGGAGTTCGCGCTGGCGGGCCAGCAGTTTGATCGATTCCCAGAGCGTCATCCGGATGCGGGTCTCTTCGGTGTAGGAAACGACGGTCCCATCGGGGTTGAGTTTTTCTTTGCCCCACAGCGCAAGAATGGTCAGGACTAGAAAGACCACCGCCGACCCCTGCATCACCTGGGCCAGCCGTGTTTCGGTGTAGTCTTCCAGCAATTGCCCCATAATGATAGCACTGAGCACCGTCCCCATCACCAGCATCACCCACAGCACCGCAAGCACCTTGCCGCGCTCTTTGGGCGGGGTAATATCGCTGACCAGGGCCAGGTAGATGGTTTCGACCATATTGGTCCCCAGTCCATAGGCAAAGAAGATGATGGTACAGATGACCAGACCAATGAGAAAGGGGAGTTTTTCTCCGCCAAGAATGAGCAGCGAGAAAGGAGCCGCCGCCAACCCGCCGTAGGTCAGGATGGCCCCGACGAGTAGATAGGGGGTGCGCCAGCGGCCCAGGGCCCGCGCCTGGTCGGAGCGAAACCCGATGATGACTCGCACAGGCGAAACAAAATAGTGAATGGCGATGAGAAACCCGACAATCGTTGCGGGGATAGCGACCTCGTTGATCAAAACCCGGTTCAGGGTGCCCGTGAGGGGGGCAAGCGATACGCCCATCCCAAACTGAAACAACCCCAGGCGAAATACCTCTAACCAGAGCTTTGTCCGCTCGTGGCGGTCGAGCCATGCTTTTGCCGGATCTACCACTGTCCGAACGAGCATGGCTGCTATCGTATCGAGAACTTTCCCGATTGCACCCATGTAACAACTCTCCTTACATACCGTATGTAGATAGAAATTGCGCCTATTATAGCACAGGAGTAGCGTGAGTAGGACAGCCTTTCGTGGGGAGCGGTCCCGCGGCACTTATCCACATTTTGTGGACAGGTGTGGATAACACCACAAGATATAGTAGGGGTGCTCATATGAACCAGAACAATAGATGACTGCAAGCATCCCTTATGGACAGGCCCCCGTTTCCCAGAGACCAACTTCCTTAAACTGGGCCGCGATGACAAATTCCGCAAACTCCTGTTGGTAGGTAGCGGTGGTATCGTCGAGTCGTTCGAGCCGGGCGTAGCCGCGGTCAAGCAGTTCTGCATTGAGCATCTGTCCATTGGGAAGCCAGGCATAGCGCAGCAACCGCCCCTCGTCGTCCGTATCCTCCAGCGCGTCATCTGATTCGAGCAAGACAAACGATGCGCCGGTTGCCTGGAGCAGTTCGCGGGCCATCGCCACGGCTTCGGGTCCGAGGCATTCGGAGGGTGCGGGTGCATCCACCCCGATAAGTCGTACCCGGGCCGCATTGCCCTCAATCGTGACATTGAGTGTCTCCCCGTTTTCAAAGCCCGTGACGATGGCGGGGGGCAGTTCGGGCGGCAGCTCCGGATATATTTCCCGTCCCTCAAACGAGGACCGCTCGATGAGCGAACTGCTGGCCCATCCCACCGTATCGGGCGCGACGTGGTCCGGGTGGCATTCGGCGGCTGGTTTGCTTAGCTCAAAGTTGGTCCACCCTGCCTGTTGCAGCAAAATGATAAGCTGGTCGCCCGGGCACACCTGCCCGATAACGGTATCCGGGGCGATGCGCTGCTCCGAGCGCATATTCCCCCCATTGATGACATAGCCACGAACAATCGGCGTGGGCGTGACAGTCGGGGTGGGGGTTTCTGTCGGGATAGCGGTTTCCGTCGGGGTCGGCGTAATCGTTGGCGTGACCGTGGCTGTGGCTGCCGCAGCCGGTTCCCCTCCGTTTTCGCCGGAGGGAGTCGGTGTTGCCAATTCTCCTGACGATACGCCTGCCGGGGTCGTGTCGGGAGTAGGGTCACTGGTTGCCGTCACTACGTTCCCACTGGCAATGGAGGTCCCGTTGGTTGTTTCGGATGCGTTCCCCCCGCCGGCAACCGGTGTCCCCCCGTTCCCTGTGCCGTTTCCATTGCCACCAGCAAGCGAAGCCAGCAGCGGTGGCCCCGCCAGAACCGCAACAACCGCTATCAGCACCACAAGCAAGCCAGCAGAGCCAGCGATAAGCAATATCAGCTTCTTCCGCCGCGTCCCCGGCACCTCCACGGGAATACCGGTGATGGGAGAGGGAGCGGATTTGGCAGGCTGCGATTTTTTGCTCTTGCCTTGCTTTGCTGGCTTTGCTCTCGCTGCTGGCTTTGCCGGTTTCTCCGAAGAAGGAGACCTCGTTTGTTCTGGTTGCTGCTCTTGCTGGCGCGGCTTCTTTTTCTTCCCCGGCGCACTCAGCACCACGGGCGCGAAGGGTTCGGACTCCGCTGCTCCGGCTACCGGTGGTCGGCGGGAGGCGGGAGACCCAGGAGACGGGGATAGATCTTTTTTCGGGGGGTCTGTCTGCGAATCGAGGAGCGCGGGGCGGAGGGCCTTCCCCGGCGGCAATGTCTCCAGCCCCCGCTGCGCCATCGCGTTTTCCGGGTTGAGGGCAAGCACCCGCTCCAGGCAATATCGCCGTTCGGATGCATTGGCCACAACGCCAGACAACCACAACCAGGCCTGGTCATGGTTCGGGTCGAGCGTGACTGCCTTTGCCAGCAGGGGACGGGCTGTCTCCCTATCGTCTTCTCGTAGTGCGTGTATGGCTCGTTGTACCAGTTCGTCTGCAGATACCCGGTCAGAAGTGCCCGAACGCATTGATTTTTACTTTTCCCTCCTCATACTACTACCCCTTGTTTTAAGTGTACCATGATTGTCCACATCTTGAATAGGGACGCATCATTTGTCATTTGTGTTTTGTGGTATCCTGATAGGAAAGAGAACATGCGAAATGATCGAAGCGATCTCGCAAGAGGTGCCTGGTCCGTGATAGTCGAACAGATCAAGTCATTAGCTGCTTTTGCCCCAACCCCCATCGTTCGTGCCTTCTATGAGCGTGCGGTTGCGGGACGCTCTCTCGATGCCCTCATTTCTCCCCATGCTGAACGGTTTCAAGCGGCAACGATGTTTGCAGATATTAGCGGGTTTACTGCGCTAACCGAAACGCTGGCGCGGCACAGCCCGGCCGGTGCCGAAGAACTCATGGAGTTGCTCAACCGCTACTTCAGCCGCATGATAACCCATACGGAACGCTACGGCGGGCAGGTTGTGCGTCTCAGTGGCGATGCGATTATTGCCCTCTTCGCGGTGTCGGATAATGCAATCTCTCTGACCCGGGTTGCTCTCAACGCTATGTATACCTCGGTCGAGATGCAAGCTGCAATGGCCGATTTTCAAAATATGCCCACGAGCATTGGCCGCGCTTCGCTGGCCCTGAAGATCGGTATCGGCGCGGGGGATGTGTTCGCGGCCCATGTGGGGGGAGGGTTCCAGCGGTGGGAGTATCTCATCGCTGGCGATGCAATGGAACAGGCCGCCGATGCAGAGAAACAGGCGCGGCCTGGCCAGGTGGTGCTCTCGCGCCAGGTGGCGGCCCTGCTCAATGCGGTCAACGACGAACAGCCCGATTGTCCCGACTGTGTTGTTGTGCAGGGAGAACCACAGGCAGAGTACAACGAGCGGCCCGAACAGAAGAAACGCCAGCAAAAGCAACTCCTTCGCTCCTACCACCCCACCCCCCTTTCCCCTTGCGACTGGGAAACCCTCCCGGTAGACGTTCTGGAATACATCGAAGCACTGCTCCATCACTACGTGCCGGCGGCAATCCTTGCCCGGCTGCACGCCGGCCAACAAACCTGGTTGGCCGACCTCCGCCGAATGACTTCACTCTTTATTGGCGTGAGCGGGCTGGATTACTCCCAGGACAACGCGCTGGACCGCCTCCAGAACTTGATGGCAACGATCCAGACGATTACCTATCGCTATGAAGGAAGCCTCAATAAGGTTGCCGTTGACGATAAAGGAACGGTCTTATTGCTCCTCTTCGGGGCCCCTCCCATGACCCACGAAGATGACCCGCTCCGTGCGCTGGCCTGTGCGCGAGAACTCCAGCAGATGACGAAAGAGCCGGCCCTGTCTGCGTTTCGTCTGGCTATCGGCATCAGCACCGATACGGTTTTTGCCGGGCCGATGGGCAGCCCGGCCCGTCGCGAGTATACCGTGATGGGGGATACCGTCAACCTTGCTTCCCGCCTGATGCAGGCGGCCGGCGAGGGAAATACCCTCTGCTGCCATACCACCTATCTTGAAGCCAGGAAGCACTGGCATCTGGAACCGTTGCCCCCCCTCCAGGTGAAGGGCAAAACAGAGCCAGTGCCTGTCTATCGGTTTGCTGGCTTGCAAACTCTGACCCCCCCTCCCACCAGCGGTCCCCTGGTGGGGCGTGCCTCGGAGATAGCAACATTGATGAGCTATATTGAACAGGTGCAGGAGGGGCCAGGGGAGGTGGTGTCGGTCTCTGGCGAGGGCGGCATTGGCAAAACCCGTCTGCTCTCCGAATTTATGCGACGGGTCAGCCAGGAAACCCCCGACCTGACCATCCTGGCGGGCACAGCCCACAGCCTGGGGCAACAAACCCCCTACCTGGCCTGGCGCAGTATCCTCAACAGCTTTTTCGGATTCGATCTGCCAACCACCACAACAACCACAACCAGTCAGCGCGAGGAGCGGGTACGCGAGTATGCCCACAGACTCAACCCCGACCTGGAGATCCGCCTTCCCCTGCTCAACGACATATTGGAGCTTTCGTTTCCCGAAACCTCGGTCACACGGGGACTCTCCCCCATCCAGCGACGCGAGAACCTTACTGCCCTGCTTGTGCAACTACTGCTAACACGGGTCCGCCAGCACCCTTTGCTCGTTGTTCTCGACGACATGCACTGGGCCGACTCGCTCTCGTGGGATCTCGCGCTGGATGTTGCCCGTGCATTGCCCTCACACCCGCTCATGCTCGTCTTGAGCTATCGCCCGCCCGGTCCGGGCGACAACGTGGCCTGGGGCACCGAAAAACAGGCCAGCCTCAACGCGCTCTCGCTGCTCGACCAGCACCACAAGCTCCCCTTACCTCCGCTCGATGAGGACGCAGTGGCCCAACTGGTTGAGGTCAGCCTGGACCATTACCCGGTTGCAACGAACAGTGTCTCCTGGCTGTTTGAACGAAGCCAGGGAAATCCTTTTTTTGTCGAAGAAACAGTCAAGATGCTGCGGGAACAGGCGGCCCTGGTCCTTGATGAAACAAATGTCTGGCAGCTTGCAAGTGAGCAAGACTTTACCGCCATCCCCTCCACGCTCAAGGGGATCATCCAGGCGCAGCTCGACCGCCTTAGCCCAAATATCCAGCTTGTGTGCAAGGTTGCGTCGGTGGTAGGGCGCATTTTCCCTGAGCGGGTCGTGTCCGGTGTCTACCCGATGCGGCAGGAGGTGAGCAACCTCCGGGGCTACCTCGATGTGCTGGCCCAACAAAATATCACCCCGCTTGTCTCGCGTGAACCGGAACTGCGCTACCAGTTCCGAAGTGCGCTCACGCAGGAGGTAGCCTACTCCAGCTTGCTGCTGGCCCATCGGCAGGCGTTGCACCAGGCCGTGGCTGAATGGTATGAGCGGGAGTATGCAGACAATCTCGATCCCTACGTACCGCTCCTGGCCGACCACTACCGCCATACAGAACAGTGGCATCGCTTTCTCGAATTTGCCGAACGGGCCGGACAACTTGCCGCCAGCACCTACGCAACAGACGAGAGCCTGACCTATCTAACCCAGGCAATAGAGTTGCTCCAGGAGCGGTCGTCATTGTTGCCGAGCCGCGAATATCAGGAGCGACTATTTGCCCTGCTGCTGACCCGCCAGGAGGTCTATTATCACAGCAGCAACATCACCCTCCAGGAGCGTGATTTGCACCAGATAAGCTATCTGGCCGACACGCTTGGGTGTGCGCAACGACAAGCACAGGTGCAGATACACCGCGCCCGCTACTACCAGACCATCAATGCCTACGATGCGGCAGAGCGCGAGGCCAAACAGGCCTTGAAGCAGGCGAAAAGCCTGGATGACCGGCAGTTGCTTGGAGACAGTATGACCCTGCTGGCCCGCAATGCCGAACTGCGGGCCGATTACCACCAGGCGTTGTGGTGGGGGTTTCAGGCGGTTGAATACTACCGTGAGATTGGCAGTCGGCAGGGCGAAGCCCATAGCCTGAATTTTCTGGGCATTGCCTATGCCGAACTCGGCGACTACCCCCAGGCTGAGCAATATCATCAGCAAGCCCTTGACATTCATCAAACGCTTGAGGACCGCTGGGGTGAGGCGGCCAGCCTGAATTATATCGGGAACCTGCACAGCAAACTGGCCCGCCCCCGCGACGCGCTCTCGGCCTACTTTGCCTCGCTCTCGCTCCGCCGTAGCATTGGAGACCGTAGCGGTGAAGCCTTCTGCCTGCTCAATATCGGCAGTGTCTACCAGTCGCTTGGCGATATGAGCCGGGCCCAGGAATATCAGCACGAGGCCCTGGCCATCTGGCACCAGACAGGCAATCAGTATGGTGAGGCCATGCTGCTGGTTGATATGAGCACGATTGCGGCAACGCTTGGGGCGTTTGAAACGGCGCAGCAATATGCAACCGAAGGACTGGCAATTGCTCGCACATTGGGCAATCGGCAGGTGGAGGCGTTTTGTTTGTTGAAGTGGGCAAACGCCAGCCATGAGCTGGCCCTCCTCCGCCGCGACTGGCCTCCCGACCCCGAGAAGCCCGGCCGCCCCTGTATCACGAAGGGTTCAGCAGATTCGCCCGATGACCCCGGCCAGATTCGAGTGGCCCGTGAGCACTATCAAACTGCGCTCTCCCTTGTTTCTCATCTGGGGTTGCGGCGGTGGGAGGCCTATGCGCTTCATTCCCTGGCCGAGTGGGAGTGGGAATGGGGCGACCGCTCGGAACAGTCCCGGGCTGCCGCCGACTACTGGGAACGGGCCGCGGCTATCCGTCAGGAAATTGGCGAAGTTGACCTGGCCAGAGCAAGCCGCTGTCGGCAGGCTCTCGCGCTGGCCCACCTGGGAGACCGCGAGGGAGGGCATACGCTGGCGCGAGAGGTTTGGGAAGCCTGGCGCGTCAATCCCCCTCCCACCGAAGCCGAACACGAAATCCGCGAAGCCTACCTCTCGCTCTACCAGACCTGGGTTTCGCTAGGAAAACACGAATACGCCAGCGGTTCGCTGGCCTGGGCCTACCAGGGCATCCAGGATCGCGCCGTGCGTATCAGCCATTCCGCGCTTCGCCAGATGTTTCTCTCCTGCGTTCCCATCAACCTGGCCATTGCCCAGGTCTGGAATGAGACAATGGGAACGTGGGAGCCATGACCACGCTGGCCGACAAAAATCTAACGAAGTTCTAGCACGACGCTAATGATCTCCCAATAAAACAACTTTATTATAGAAGTATGTGTTCAGCACTATGCTGTTAGCCAGAAAACAGACCATGCAGAGAAAAAACAGAAATAGATTTCGTGCTCGTGTCAGGTGAGCGGTTTTTTTATGGATGACACGCTACTGCTGTCACCTGTCTCTCACCTGAAGTATGTTAAGGAGGAAAAACTTATGGGAAATATCGCAAAAACAACCTTGTTGTTGGCGGGCCTTACGGGACTCTTTCTTGCCATTGGCGGCCTGATTGGGGGGAAAATCGGCCTCATCATCGCCTTCGGGTTGGCCGTGGTAATGAATATGGGCGCGTGGTGGTTTTCCGACTCGATTGCGCTCAAGATGAGTGGGGCGCAGAAGGTGAGCCGTTCGGAAGCCCCGGAGCTGCATGCAATGGTCGAGAGCCTGGCCCAGAAAGCTGGCTTGCCCAAACCCACCGTCTGTATTATCAA
Source organism: Chloroflexaceae bacterium (assembly GCA_034437035.1). Taxonomy (GTDB): domain Bacteria; phylum Chloroflexota; class Chloroflexia; order Chloroflexales; family Chloroflexaceae; genus CAKZQX01. The sequence continues at coordinate 23,693 of DAOTUI010000142.1, read as the reverse complement.
TAATTCGGTTCCAAATGCTTTTGCCACGGGGCGCAACCCCTCGCATAGCGCGGTTGCTGTCACCACGGGGATTATGCAGATGCTCAACAAAGATGAACTGGCCGGCGTGATTTCGCACGAACTGGCCCACATCAAAAACCGCGATACCTTGATTTCAAGCGTTGCCGCGACGCTGGCCGGCGCAATTACCATGCTTGCGGACATGGCGATGTGGGCGTTGATATTCGGCGGGTTTGGCGGCGACGACGAGGAGGGCGGCGGTATCGGGGGGCTTGTCGGGGGCATCCTGATGATTTTCCTTGCGCCGATTGCCGCAATGATCATTCAGATGGCCATCTCTCGCTCGCGGGAGTATGGAGCCGACGCGGGAGGAGCGCAGATTATGGGCAACCCGCTCCCCCTGGCCCGCGCTCTGGAGAAGCTGGAGATGGCGGCCCGCCAGATGTCGCCAATGCGTGTCAACCCGTCAACCTCGCACCTCTACATTGTCAACCCGCTGCGTGGGGGCGGTCTGGCCGAACTCTTCAGCACGCACCCCAACTCGGAGAAGCGAATACAGCGGCTCCGAGACATGGCATAGTATGACTATGACTGTCGGGCGATTGCTGACCCTGCTTGTTGCGCTGCTGCTGACAGCCTGCGCGATGCCGGGCCAGCAGCAGGCCGCCCCCCCGCCCCCACTGCCAACAAACACCCCCACCCCTGTGGGCCCGGCAGGGGGGGAAACCGGGGGGGCTGGAGGGACCTGGCAAGAAGTCGCGGACCTCGACCGGGCCTACCGCTTGCGTTCTCCGCATGATCGGGTTGCGCTGGCGCGGGCCCTCGGCGGCAAGCCCGACACCCCCCGTGTGGCCCGCACTGTGCCGCTGGAGGTGCAGACGGGCAACCTGGAGCCATTCTGGGTCAACAACATTGCCCGCAACGAGAATTATGTAATAACGGCTGAATTGCGCTACGCGGGCCCGCTCGTCCTGATGTACGTCGAGCAGGGGATGGTGATAGCGCAGGAGGATCTGGAGCAGGCGGCCCGCACCTTCGAGCAAGAAATTATTCCGCGTACCCGCGAGGTGTTTGGCTCCGAGTGGCAGCCGGGCGTGGATGGAGACCCGCGTATCACCATTCTCAATACGCAGCAGCAGGGCGACAGTGCCATTGGCTACTTTTCCTCACGCGATTCGACCCCACGCGAGGCCAACCGCTTCAGCAACGAGCGCGAGATGTTCTACATGAAAATTGCGCCAGGGCACCCCGCCTACCTGTCGGTGCTGGCCCACGAGTTTCAGCATATGGTGCATTGGAACGAGCAGCGACGTTCGCAAACCTGGTTTAACGAGGGGTGCTCGACACTGAATGAGGATCTCAATGGCTACCCCGACACGCCTTTTATTGCAGCCTACCTTGCCCGCCCTGAGACACAGTTGAATACCTGGGGGTCCACGCCCGGCGGCTCGACGGCCCACTATGGTGCGGCAAATCTCTTTTTGCGCTATATCTACCGCCAGTATGTGGGCAGCGAGAATAGCGCAGGCAACACAGATAGCGATAGCCTTGTCCCGCTGTTGCGGGCTGATGCCAGCAACAACCTGTCGGCGTTTGTCGAGATGGCGCAAACCCGCCACCCGGATATAACCAGCTTCGGGATGCTCGCGGGAACCTGGGCCGTCGCCAATCTGCTCAATAATCCCGCTCTGGCTGATGGCCGCTACAGCTATGCACCCGGAGCGGAAAGCGGGGGAGATGAGCAGGTAGGCGGGGAAATGTCTGCTATCCAGGCCTTTCCCTCCCTTCCGCACACCGTCACGCCTCGCCCTATCCCCTTCGATGGGATGCAAGGGGATGTGAGCGGCACGCTGCCCCAGTTCGGCGCGGCCTACCTTGAGCTGCCGCCCGGCCCGCTCCATCTCACCTTCAGCGGTAGTATCACCGTTTCGCTGGTGGGGGCGCGGCCCTATGACACCTATGCCTGGTGGAGTGGGCGTGGGGATAATGTTGTGGCAACGCTGACCCGCCGGCTCGACCTGCGCGACCCTGCCCTGAACACCCCCGAACTACGCTTCTTGCTCTGGTATGATCTGGAACAGGATTACGATTATGCGTTTGTGAGTGTGTCGGTGGATGGCGGGGAGACATGGGAGACGCTGCCTGGCACCCACACAACAACGAGCGACCCGCAGGGGGCCAACTATGGCCACGGGCTGAATGGGGCCAGCGGAGCGGGGGGCGCGGGGCCGCGATGGGTTGAGGAGATGATGGACCTCTCCCCCTATGCGAAGCAGCAGATTATGCTCCGCTTCTGGCTCATCAATGATGAGGGAATTAACGAGCCTGGCTTGCTCCTGGACAATATCCGCGTGTGCCAGACCGGTCGGCCCGATGTCTGCCTGTTCCAGGACGACATGGAGAACGGGAAAAACCAATGGCAGGCGGCGGGGTTCGTCCGCGTGGATAGCGACCTGCCGCAGCGGTGGGAAGTGCGGCTCGTGCGCTTTGCACCCGATGGGGAGAGTGGTGAGGGGGACGGGAGAGAGAGCAGTCCGCCGGTGTCGGTTGAACGGCTCGTGCCCAACCCCGATGGCACGACCACGGCCACCCTGGGCGGTGGCGAGCGGGGAGTGCTGGTGGTGCTCCCCACGACCCCCCACACGACGGAGCGGGGGAGCTATTCGCTCGTTGTCGTGGGGGGGATGTAATACCAAAACCGGATTATACCCAATCCCTGGGAGCGCAAGCGTCTCGCTTGCCCCGATATGGACGGTGTCCCCCCCTCCCAATCCATCCCCCCAGTGGGGAGAAGACAGGTGGGGGCCCTGAACGCTTACTACCACACGGAGGTCATCCTGGTTCATGCAACCAGACTGTCAAGCGAAATGTACCCTTTTTGAACCACGTCTTACCAATTGAATTGATATTCGCTGCCCCTCGTGATACAATAACACTGTTTCCTCCTTTCGATAGACCCGCAGAGGCCCGGTGAAATCCAGTGAGGTGGGACAACAAGCAATTGGGTATACACATGGGCCGCTGCGGGGGTGTCTATCTATAACTAGAGCATGCAAGACTAGAGCATACTCGCTCTGGAGCGTACAAGAGGTTTCAGTCTATGTCTGAACTCAAAGATAAGCTCATTCTGGTGGTAGATGACGAAGTGCATATGGTCAAATTTATGCGGATGAATCTGGAACTGGAGGAATGCCGCGTTGTGACTGCTACCAATGGGCACGAGGCCCTGGAACGGGCCCGCGAGGATATGCCCGATGTTGTTCTGCTCGACATTATGATGCCAGAAATGGATGGGTTCGAGACGTTGCGCCGGCTGCGCCGCTTCTCCCAGGTCCCGATTATCATTCTCACCGCAAAGGACGAGGAAGACGACCGCATCCGCGGGCTAGAGTTGGGAGCCGATGACTATGTGGGAAAACCCTTTAGCCACCGTGAGCTGGTGAGCCGCATCCGCGCTGTACTGCGCCGCCACTATGCCGCTCCACCTGTTCCGCAGACAATGGTTGTGGTTGATGAGCGGTTGAGTATTGATTTTGCCCGCCGCGAGGTGCTGGTCAATGGCGAACGAGTCAACTTGCGCCCGACAGAGTATCGCTTGCTCTACCACCTGGTACAAAACGCCGGCTATGTCCAGACCCACCAGATGTTGCTCTCGAAGGTATGGGGGCCCGAATACCGCGACGAAAATCACTACCTGCGTCTATATGTCACCTATTTGCGCCAGAAGATTGAAGAGGACCCCGCCAACCCGCGCTATATTCTGACCGAGCGGGGTGTGGGCTATCGGTTTGCCGATTTTGCATCCCGTAGCGTCTCTGAGGTGGGGGAGGCAATGGGATGAGATGGGGGATAAACCTTCGGCTGACTTCCCCTCTCCTACTCTCTACGCGAAAGAGGGGTGAGAACCGTGGGTAAACCCCGGACACCTCAGAACACAAAAAACGTTTTCGTAAAGCCCCAAAAAAGATGCAAGTCTGTTCGGGTTTGAGCGCAATTCTTTACCGTGTTACCCGGGAAACAGCGCACGGTTGCAATCTGGCACACAGTGTGGTACTATTATTAGCAGATTTAGGCGGGTAGCTCAATTGGCAGAGCAGCGGTCTCCAAAATCGCAGGTTGCGGGTTCAAGTCCTGTCCCGCCTGCCATAACTGGTTGAGAGAAGAGAGAGTAGAACAGAAATCAGGGTGCGAAATCTGGAGGGGTGGCAGAGCGGTTGAATGCGGCGGTCTTGAAAACCGTTAAGGGGTCACACCCTTCGTGGGTTCGAATCCCACCTCCTCCGCCAACACCGCTCACCCGATACCACACGCCAGGAGGAAAAATCCAGGAGCATGTGGTGATTTGCGGGGAGGTCGCATAGTGGCCTAGTGCGGCGGTTTGCTAAACCGCTAGGGGAGCAATCCCCTCGAGGGTTCGAATCCCTCCCTCCCCGCCACACCATCTTACACCAGTGAAGCGTGAAGCGACGTGCTACGAACGCACGCTACGGAATAGTACAGGTACCCAGAGCTGGTAGTTAATCTCCCCCGCCTGATCCCTGGCGCTCCCACCGATAAACCGGCCCAACAAAAAATGGGAGCAGCGCAACCGCGCTACTCCCGGCGGGTATCCGTTGCCAGCGGTTGGCGCTGCCTACCTAATCCTGGCGGGCGACCAACTGGCGATCCAGCATAATCAGGGCATGGCCCGAATCGCCCACCTTTTCCAGCAAGGCGATCACATCAGAGGCATTCTTCTCTTCTTCGACTTGTTCTTCAATAAACCAGTGGAGCATTACCTGCGTGGGATAGTCTTGCTCCTGGACGGCCAGCGCATAGATAGCGTTGATAGACGCTGTTACCCGTTGCTCATGCTCCAGCGCTTTCTTGAAGACGGCCAGGGGCGAATCAAACTCCACTGTCGGCTCGCCAATGGCCTGCAACAGCACGCGCCCCCCGCGATCAAGCACATAGTCGAAAAACTTCATCGCATGTTCGCGCTCTTCCTCGCTTTGATGGCGCATCCACTTTGCACAACCCGCCAAATTGATGTCTTCGAAATAGGCGGCCATGGAAAGATATAAATGGGCCGCAAAAAACTCATCCCGAATCTGGTTGTTTATGGCATCCTGTACTGTTTTACTTAGCATACGTTCAGCTCCTTAATTTATGTACTACGAAACCTCAGTGGAAAAACCACCCCCCATTATACCACGAAAAATGCCAACCAGAACTATCCGGTGGCCAGCGGGCCCCGCAACGCCCAACCAGACAAACACGTATGTTTATCGTGGGGCGGTCGTCATATCTGGATAGTCGCTACCACAGATGCACGCCCGATACTCGGGCTATCCCTCCGGGTTGAGCAAAAAACGCATCGTATCAATCAACACATCAGATTGTACCGGCTCTTCAACAATGGCAATAGTCCAATCGCTTGCATAGGGAACTGATTGCAATTCAACCATTGGTAACGCACTCACAAGCACAATGGGAATGCCCGCGGTCGCATCATCAGCACGTAGTTTCTCAATGAGTTGTTCTTCGGGCGTATCAATACCCGGTAGGGCCAGCACAAAAATATCCGGTAGTTCAGAGGGTAACGAATCCGGGTTACAGGTTGTTACCGTAAACGCATCACCTGGAACCAGTGACGCCAACTTTTCTTGTGTCGCAGTATCAACCGCAACCACAGAAACAGCAACAGACATAAGCGAACAACTCCTCACCTAGCTCATTCAACAGACGGGGTTGGGTCTGGGCAAAACTCTGGCCCATCTCTGGCCCAACGCCATTTTGCATGCTCCCTGAATTATAACATGTAACACACCCACCCGATCATACGGTGGTGTTCACCCGTATGGGGGCTGTTTTCTGGAAACGCGGGTATTGTGATCGCAGCGTCGGTTGTATGTGAGACGGGCGATTACACTCGCAAAGGAAGGTTTCTGGGCATAGGAAAGGGCGCGGCACCGCAGCATTGCTACCGCACCACGCCCCATAGCCCACGTTCGCGGGGGGTTACATGCCGCTACCGGGCAGGATTTCAAAGGGGGCTATGGCCCGCTTGCCGCTGCTATCGCCATAGGCTGTAAAGTCGTGTGTGCCAATGGGCAACCCGCCTTCGGGAATAACGGCCGGCAAATAGATATTTTCGCGGAAGGAGCCATTCATCGTGACGCCAGAATAGAGCGTTACCACGCTGCCATCGGGCAGGGTCAGCCAGAGGCCAATCAGTTCGCCCGGCTCAAAGCCAGAGCCCGTGACGACAATATTGTCTAGCTGGCGTACCTGTGCGGGCTCTATCTCTAGCGATGCGGCTTCCGTCTCGCCCAGATAGTCGCCCCGATTGATCTTGAACGAGCCAATACCCGTTGTTTCGCTGCTGCGGCCATAGCCGGTAATGTGATAGACGCCTTCGGGGTCTTCCGGTCCAGAGACATAGCTGTATTCAAAGCCTCCCCGTTCGCTGCTGCCATTCACAATACCCAGGTCTACCACAGAGCCATCCGGGCGGGTGAGCCAGAGCGAGACCGGTTCCGAGGTTTTATAGCCAGTACCGCGGAAGGAAAACCGGTGGCCCTGCTGATCGCCGTTGATCGGCTTGACATCAATTGTCACAGCCTGCGCAGTGGGGGGCTCCTGGGCCAGCAATTCAAACTCGCCAATAGCCAGTATATCGCTGGTATTGCCGTGAGCGCTCATGGCATGACGACCAACCGGCTGCGATGCGTCCATGGTGATGTTAAAGACCGCTTCTCCCGCGCCATTTGTGGTAAATTCGCCCAGGGGCAACACTTTGTAGTTGGGAAAAGTCTGCCACAATGTCACCGTCTCGTTTGCCCCAAAGCCAAACAACCGAACTTCAGCCTTCTGGGACTGGTAGGCCTTGCCGCTGCTTACCGTTACTATCGCCGTGTCGTCCACGGTTGCGGCTCTGGTGCCAAGCGATACGGCCACGTAGAGCCCGACTACCAGACCAAGCGATAGACCACTGGCAAGCAGTAGACGAAGAATGTTTTTCCTCTTCATACTTCCATTTCCTTTCATACCACCTCAATTGTTTTATCGTGACGCTACCTGTCATGTACTATAGATGTTTTGGGGGCATTGGAATAGGTCAAGAATTACGACAAGATTAAAAAAAAGCCCGGCCCGCGTCTGTCTTTACAAACGGGGCGGGCTTTGTTATGCTACAGTGTCTACAATCGCCTATGCATAGCCATGGGAGGGGGTTTGATGAAAGAAGTCCTGGCAAAGAGTCGCTACCTCATCATTATTGCGGTGGTATGTACGCTGGTGGCCGCAACGGCGCTGTTGCTGTATGGTGGTGGGTTGACAGTGCAGGTATTGATGGAGGCTATAGACTATGGCAAGATTAGCACCAAGGGAGCCAAAACGTTGCTGCTCTCGTTTATCGAACTGGTTGATTTGTTTCTGCTGAGTACCGTGCTCTACATTATCTCGGTGAGTCTGTACGAGCTGTTTGTAGATGATTTGCCGGTGCCAGAGTGGCTGGTAGTCAAAGATCTGGATGCGCTGAAGGATAAGCTGGTCGGGGTAGTCATTGTGGTGCTCAGTGTATTGTTCCTGGGGCAGGTAATAACCTGGGATGGTGAGCGCGACCTGTTGGGGTATGGAGTGGCAATCGCGTTGATGATTGCCACGTTGACTTATTTCTTGAGCCAGAAGCCCAAAAAGGAGAAGAAGGAGGATAGCGCTGGCTAGTTTTAGATTGGCAAAGCCACGATAATGACCGACGAACGGGACTGTACCGTATAGTGGTGCTGGTCGTAGATGGGCACGGGTATATCTGGGCAATCGTGGGGCGTGGGTTGGGCGGTATCTACGCGCAGACACCAGTGGCGGTTGGGTTGGAGCGAGGGTAGTTCAAAGTGGAGCGGTTCCCAGAAAGCGTTGAGCATGACGTGGATGTGTTCACCGTGGGATGGATTGTACAGCTCGAAGGCCAGGCTGTGGGAGTTTTCGCCCCAGTCTGGTTGATTCATCTGGACGCCGTGCCACGCGATTTCGGGCCCGCCGGGCTCAATCCAGAATTTCTTTTCGTGAAAGATGCGGTATTCGTCGCGCAGGCGGATGAAGATTCGCACAAAGCGCAGGATGTCGCCATGGTGGTGCAGGTTATCCCAGTTTAACCAGCTTGTGTCGTTGTCCTGGCAATAGGCGTTGTTGTTGCCGTGTTGGGTGCGGCGTATTTCATCGCCCATAAGGATCATCGGTTTGCCTTGCGATACGAGCAAGATGGTGAGAAAGTTTTTGATTTGCCGCACACGCAGGGCTTCAATCTGGGGGTCGTCGGTGGGGCCTTCGACGCCACAGTTCCAGCTATAGTTGTTGTTCATACCGTCGCGGTTGCTTTCGCGGTTGGCGTCGTTGTGCTTTTCGTTATACGAAACGAGGTCGTTCAAGGTAAAGCCGTCGTGCGCTGTGACCAGGTTGATGCTGCGGCCCGGGTCGCGGCCGGGTTCGGTGTAGATGTTGGGGCTGCCGCTAATATAGGCGGCCAGCGGTTCGACGGTGTGGGGTTCGCCCCGCACAAAGCGGCGTACGTCGTCGCGGTAGCGGCCATTCCATTCGGCCCATTTATCGCCAATGAATGAGCCTACCTGGTAGAGGCCGGCGGCGTCCCAGGCTTCGGCAATGATAACGGTACTGGCCAGAACAGGGTCGGATTCGATGTCCCAGAGCACGGGTGGACTTTTGAGCGGGTGGCCATCTTCGCCACGCGAGAGGATAGAGGCCAGGTCGAAGCGGAAGCCATCTACGTGCATGGACTGTACCCAGTAGCGCAGGCAATCCATAATCATACGGCGCACGATGGAATGGTTGGCATTGAGCGTATTGCCACAGCCGCTAAAGTTTTCGTAGACGCTGCGGTTGTGGCGGTTGAGGATGTAGTAGGCGCGGTTTTCAATACCGCGGAAGGAGAGGGTCGGGCCCTTTTCGTTGCCTTCGGCGGTATGATTAAAGACGACATCCAGAATGACGGCAATACCGGCACGGTGGAACGCTTTTACCATGTCTCGGAATTCATCAACGGGGCCAAGCGGGTCTTGCCGGAAGCTAAAGCCGCGATGGGGTGCGAAGAAGGCGATGGGGCTATAGCCCCAGTAGTTGGTTAGTTCGGGGGGGGCGTCGTGCGTGTCAAATTGTTGGACGGGCATAAGCTCAACCGAACGGATGCCCAGGTCTTGTAGATAGGGTATTTTCTCTATCAGGCCGGCATAGGTGCCCCGTTTTTCGGGGGCGATGCCAGAGGTGTGGTGGCGGGTAAAGCCGCCAACGTGCATTTCGTAAATGATGGAGTTGTGAAAGGGGTGGTGAATGGGGGTATCGCCTTCCCAATCGTAGGTATCGGGGTTGCAGACGACGCTTTTCATGGCGTGGGCGCAGTTGTCGCCTAGATGGATAGCCGCGTCGCGCAGGTAGTTGTCGCCATACATAACCACTTTGGCGTAGGGGTCTATCAAGACTTTCGAGCCGTTGAAGCGCATACCCTGGTTGGGGTCGAAGGGGCCATAGACGCGGTAGCCATAGAGTTGCCCGGCTTGCACCCCTTTGACAAAGACGTGCCAGTAGTAGAAGGTGCGGTTCTGGTCGGGTTCGAAGGGTATGATGCGGCTAGGGGTCGGGTCGGCGGGGTGGTCGAAGAAGAGCAGTTCAACAGCGGTGCAGTTGCTTGAGAAGAGGACAAAGTTTACGCCGTCGGGGTAGACGGTCGCGCCAAGCGGAAACGATTTTCCAGGCAGTATATCGCTCATAGGGAACCTTTCACTGGTTGCGGGCCTACACGGCCGGCTGGTAAGGGGTGTCGTGCCAGGTCATGGTTTTTGTATGGCCCGAAATATATGTTGTGCATTGTACCAGAACGTTTCGGCTTTTACAACGTGGGGGGAACAACTATTCTTCCGCTCCCAGAATTTTTTCCCAACGGTGCATGACAATGCACCTGATCGGGCGGGGGCCCGTAACGCTCCAACCAGCACAAAGGCGCGGCCCCCAGGGGGCCGCGCCTCCGTTGCGCTTCTCTTACCGGTGATCGCTATTCGACGGTGTATTCGCCTTCGACCACGCCCGAATCTTTGTTGCCTGCGGATGCGGTTGGGCCGCCGGTTGCGCCGGCCGCGCCGGCCGCTTGTTCGTCACCATAGGCCGCCTGCGATACCTTGTACATCTCCTGCTGGAGCTCGGCCATAAGCTGTTTCATCTTCTCTTCGTCCTCTTCCGCAATGGCGCTACGCAGATCGGTGATAAGCGTTTCGATGCGCTCGCGTTGGATAGATTCTACTTTGTCGCCCAGATCTTGCAAGGTGCGCTCTGTCTGGTAGCCCAGGCTGTCACTCTGGTTCTTCAGTTCAACCAGTTGCTTGCGGCGTTCGTCCTCCGATGCGTGCGCCTGCGCCTCGTTGACCATGCGGTCTACCTCGTCCTTCGACAGGTTGGTGCTGGCGGTAATGGTAATGCGCTGTTCCTTGCCCGTGGCTTTGTCTTTGGCGTGGACATTCAAAATACCGTTGGCGTCAATGTCAAACGCAACTTCAATCTGGGGGATGCCCCGCGGCGCGGGGGGGATGCCCTCTAGACGGAAGCGGCCCAGCGTCATATTGTCATTGGCCATTTTGCGTTCGCCCTGGAGCACGTGAATGTCTACGGCGGTTTGCCCATCAGCGGCGGTCGAGAAAATCTCGGCTTTGCGGGTGGGGATGGTTGTATTGCGCTCGATCAGCACGGTCATGACCCCCCCAAGCGTTTCGACGCCAAGCGAAAGCGGAGTCACATCCAGCAGCACCACGTCCTTGATGTCGCCGCCAAGCACGCCGGCCTGGATAGCGGCCCCCATGGCAACGACCTCATCCGGGTTGACGCTCTTGTTGGGTTCTTTGCCGGTCAGGCTGCGTACGAGATCTTGAACCAGCGGCATACGGGTAGAGCCACCGACCAGCACCACTTCATCCAGTTCGGACGCTTTCATGCCGGCGTCTTTGAGGGCTTGCATAAAGGGGCCCTTCAAGCGCTCGGTCAGGTCGCTGCTAATCTGTTCAAACTTGGAGCGGCTCAGGCGAATGGTCAGGTGCTTGGGGCCGCTGGCATCGGCGGTAATGAAGGGCAGGTTGATTTCAGTTTCCATCATGCCCGAAAGCTCTATTTTCGCTTTTTCGGCGGCCTCTTTCAAGCGTTGGAGCGCCTGGCGATCTTTGCTCAGATCAATACCCTGGTCTTTGCGGAATTCATCTATCAGCCATTCTACAATACGCTGGTCATAGTCATCGCCGCCCAGGTGGGTATCGCCGTTGGTAGCTTTCACTTCTACCACCCCTTCGCCCACTTCCAGGATCGAAACGTCAAACGTACCGCCACCCAGGTCAAATACCAGGATCGTCTCTTCGGTTTTCTTGTCCAATCCATAGGTAAGCGACGCGGCGGTCGGCTCGTTAATAATGCGCAACACCTCTAGCCCGGCTATTTTGCCGGCGTCTTTGGTGGCCTGGCGCTGGCTATCGTTAAAGTAGGCGGGAACTGTGATGACGGCCTGGGTAACCGGCTCGCCCAGGTAGGCTTCGGCATCGGTTTTGAGCTTTTGCAACACCATAGCGCTAATTTCTTGGGGCGCATATTCGCGGCCCGTCTGGGGCGAGGCAACCCGCACATCGTCGCGGGGGCCCTTCATCACCTTGAAGGGGACCATTTCGCGCTCTGTGGGTATCTCCTCAAAGGTGCGTCCGATAAACCGTTTTATCGAGAAAAAGGTGTTTTCGGGGTTGACGGTGGCTTGTCGTTTGGCGGTTTGCCCAATAAGCCGTTCGCCGTTTTTGGCAAATGCGACGACGGATGGGGTGGTACGGCTCCCTTCGGCATTGGGAATAACGACCGGATCGCCACCTTCCATCACAGCTACTACAGAATTGGTTGTACCAAGGTCAATACCTACAATCTTGCCCATAGTTCCTATCGCCTCCTTACAAAGTTTACTATCTCTTTATGTTTCTATCGTTGCGCGTTTGTGCGTTGCAATTCTTTTGCCTGCGCAAGGCCGGCCAAAAGAAGCATTGCTCTGGGGGCATGGGCACAAAGATCGCGTTTACTTTTGTTTACTCTGGTATAGTGTAGCGTTTCTTCGCTAGTATGGTGCAAGAGGGGTATTAGAGTTGTGTTAGACTAGGCTCTGTTGTATGGGTCGGGCCGGCGGGGGAGTGAGCTTTCGTCGGACGGCATGGGAGGCGATTATGAAGATATTGCTCTTACACGGGCCCAATTTGAATATGTTGGGGCAACGCGAGCCGGGCGTGTACGGCACGATGACGTTGGAGCAGATTAACGCGCAGGTTATGGAGCGAGCGGCGGCGGCGGGGGCCCAGGTGGTGTGTTTTCAGTCGAACCACGAGGGGGCGCTGATAGATATGCTTCAGGCGGAAGCGGCGGCGGCAGCGGGGGTTATTATCAACCCCGGCGCACTCACGCACTATGGCTTGTCGCTCCGCGACGCGCTGGCGGCGCTGCGTATTCCGATTGTCGAGGTACATATCTCGAATGTGTACCGCCGCGAGCCCTTCCGCCATACGTCGGTGGTTGCACCGGTGGCGACGGGACAGATTGCCGGTCTGGGGTGGTATGGCTATGTGCTGGCGCTAGAGTGGCTTTTGCAGCAAACAAAAAAGGAGTAGGGCGCTTCGTCCAACGGGGCGCTGGTGGAGAGGCGACGCAGTAGTGGCTCCCACAGCAGGTTGGGCGAGAGCGGCGGGTAGAGGAACCAGCGCTTGAGGATGCGCCGCGTGAGAAGGCCTGGTGCGCCCCAGTAGTGGCTCAGGTCGAAGAGTTTAAGCGCGGCGGGGTTGAGGTAGGGACGACAGACTGTGACCGAGAGTCCGGCGCGGGCAAAGTGGGCGGCCCACCCTGCCGCGCTGAGGGTGTGGATATGGCGCGAGAGGTGGTTGAACCAGCGACCATACAGGGAGCCATCCAGTCCGATGGCCCGCAGCAGGGCGCTACCGAGCAGGTGGTAGGCAAAGCGGTGGCCCACGACCGAGGCCACGAAGAGGCCGCCGGGGCGTAGTACCCGCGCTATTTCGCGTAGGGTGGTGTCCAGGGGGGCAATATGTTCCAGCACGCAATTACTGATAACGCTGGCAAACGTGGCGTCGCGGAAGGGGAGCGCTGCTCCGCTGGCGACGCACAGGCCGCGATAGACGCCGCGCTGGTGGGCTTCGCGGGTGTCGTCCAGGTTGGGGTCTATGCCTATCAGGGACGACCTGGGGAAAACGAGGTGGGCAAAGGAGCCATCGCCGCTACCGATGTCCAGCACGGGTTGGAGCAGGTGGGGGGCATAGTCGGCAAAAAGTTGTGCTTCAACGGCGCGTACCATGGCGCGGTGAATGGGCAGGCAGCGCAGGTGGGTATGCAGGTAGTCGCGCTGCGGTGTCATGGTCTTGTTATCGCCTCCCCGCTACCTCGCTTCTCCATTGCCCCGCTTCCCCCCGCCCGCCCTTATTCCGATACCACCGTATCAAGCCAGGTGTCCAGGTCGGCGCTCCTGGTAAAATCGTAGGCGGCATCAAAAAGCTGTTCCAACTGCTGCCGCGAGAGTGTGCTCATCCGCGCTTCTTGCGCAGGGGAGAGCAACCCGACGCGCCGCGTGAGCAAGCGCCGCGTCAGGTTGAAAGCCTCTTCATGCAACCCCTTCTGCTCACCTTCTTGTAACCCTTCCTGTTTCCCCTCTAACAACCCTTCCTGTTTCCCCTCTAACAAGCCTTTCTCCCATCCTTCCCGCAACCCTTCTTCTTTCCAACTCGTGGTCAATTCCATCGTACCCTCCCGTTCTTCTGGTGATAATTGTGCCAATTCCGCCTGAAACTGCGCCTCCTCTTGCTTTGTCAGACGCAGATAGGTATTGATAAACCCGGAAAGAAAGCGGCGCCTGGCCGCATCCAACCCCAACCGCGCCAGCAACCGCAAACTGGCCAGCAATACCTGCGGCCGCTCGTGCGTTTCCATACCCATCTTCGGCAGCAAGGCACTCGCCACCGGATTGAGCCGCGTCGCAAAGTCGCGCCAGGAGAGGCGACGCAGTTGGAGTACCCGAAAGTGGAACTTCAACACCTCCATATCGGGAAACGCTATCTGGTAGGTATCCGTTTCCTCGCGGCGAGACGAGCTATCCGAAAAAATGGCGATGGGGTAAATCGGCACCCCATACTTGAGATGCATCAACGCGAAATACCAGAACATGCGGCGGTTGAAGTCGTGCTCTGGCTGCGCCTGGTGTTCCATATGCACAATGAAAAAGGCCGGGTGCTGCTTGAATGCCACTTTGGCCACAATGTCGGCTTCGTACGTCTTGCCGCCAAGAGCATCCGTGACAAGCTCTTTGTCGAGAAACTCTATCGTGCTGGTGTCCATGTATTGGAGCACGTCGGGAAAGAAGAGGTCGAGAAACTCGACAAAGAAGGTGGTCAACAATTCCTTAAACAAATGGTCGTGGTCGGTCATAGCTTTCGTTTCTCCTTTGCCAGGGTCATAACACACGGACTATCCCGGTAGCGAATATGGATTTTAGCGTACCATACTCTTGCGCTTGCGACAACTGTTCTTGCGCCCTGTGCATGGCGATTGCAACGTCGCTCTGGCGACGACAGACGACGGCTTTTCCGTATTCGCAACCATTGGTTTGCGCCTTCAGGGGGTGTGGCGCGGCGAAGCCGCGCCACACCCCCAAGAAAAGGTGGTTTTGCGGGGCACAGCCCCTCAAACTCCCCAGGTATTCTCGTTGACGTAAGACTTTGCAATCGCCCTGCACCCTGCGCTGTCGCTGTGCCTCATCGCCGCCGCGCCTCTTCAAACAATCGTTCGTACTCGTCGGCGGTGCGCTCTGTGCTAAAGTGGGCCGCAACCGCAGCGTGGGGGCGCTGGTAGCGTTCGCGCTGGTGCAGTACCCGCAACATCGCCTCGGCTAATGCCTGGCTATCGCCGGGCGGAAAGAGGAGCCCCATACCGGTTTGTTGCACCGGCTGGCGCACGCCGGGCAAATCGCTGGCTACGCAGGGCGTACCGCACAGCATCGCCTCGCCCTGTACCAGGCCAAAAGCCTCGGTTGAGTTGAGACTGGGTACAACCAGCAGATGGCAATTGGCAAAGAAGGCGGCCATCTCTGCATCGTCAAGCGTCCCCAAAAATGTCCACTGGCGCTGGTAGCGGTGGATAAGCGGTTGCAAGCGACGGGCATAGGCGGCCTCCCCCACGATATTCTGGTAGGGGCCCACGTAGAGGACGCGAGCGTCGGGGTAATGGTGCAACATGCGCGGGAGTGCGTGCAGCAATACCTCAACGCCCTTTTCGGCCGCAAAGCGGGCGGCCATACCAATAATCGGGCCGCTGATATGCCAACGGTGGCGAAAGGCTTGTACCGCATCGGGAGTAGGCGGGGATATATCAATGGGCACGGGAATAACGCGCAGCTTGTGGGCAAAGTGGGAGAGGAAGCGCGAATGGGCCGCATAATCGTACGAAGAAACCACCATGGTGGTGGCCAGGCGAGCGGCTATGGCGTTGCTTATGGTAATGGCAAGGTTTGCAGCGCGGTTAAAGGCACCGGGCGGCATCCGCAAATCGCACTGGTAGGTCAGGATGACGGGTTGACGCAGGAGCCGTCCGCGGAGCGCCAGACCACTGGCATCAAACTGTGGCAGGTGCAAGTTCATTGCGTCGTGGTGGGGGGCCAGTGCGCTGGCCAACCAGCCAAACGTCGGCATCAGCACACCCTTACTGATGCGCGCAACTACTGGCGCTCGTACCACCCGCACCCCGTCGCAGACCTCGCGTTGGGGCAGGGAGGGGTGGTACTGCGCGGTCAAGATCGTGACCTGATGACCGCGCCGGGCCAACGCTGTCGAGAGGCGCTGCGCATATATGGTCAACCCGCTAATGTGGGGGCGATAGTAGGTCAGCGCAAGCAGCAGCCGCATACCTTAGCGGGGCGGTATGGCGGGGCCGGCCACGGCCAGGATGCACTGGTCGGTTGAGAGATAGCGCTGCGCAACGGCCACAATGTCTTCGTGGGTGACACTGTTTATCAGACCGGGGTAGCGTTCGATATAGTCAAGCCCCAGATCATACTGTTCTATGTTGAGAAGTTTGCTGGCAATGCCGCTGTTCGATTCCATACCGATAACCAGTATCCCGGTCAGAAACGCTTTGGCGTCGGAAAGCTCTTCCTCGGTCGGGCCAGCGTTCCGAAAGCGATCTACCTCATACAGGATTGCCTCGATGGCCCGTTCGACATCGGCGGGGTTGACGCCGGCAAAGGCGGCCCAGGGGCCGGGGTAGGGGCCGGCTTGCAGACTACTGTGGATGTGGTAGGCGAGCCCTTGTTTCTCGCGGATGTTGTCGCCCAACCGGCCACCCATGCCCAGGTGGCCCAGAATAATATCGCCTACTTTTGCGGCATAGAAGGCCGGGTCGTTGCGCTTGAGGCCATGCACGCTCCAGATAATTTCGCTTTGTACCTTGCCGGGCATCGGAATGTCACGGCGTTGTCTGCTGGTAAGCGGGGAGACGACGGGTATATCCTGCTCTGGCGGTGGGGTGGTGGGGTTCCAGTTGCCAAAAGCGCGTTCCAACTGGGCAATCAGGGCATCGGGCTGTACATCGCCAACAATGGCAATGGTGGTAATGGCGGGGTGGTAGTAGTGCTGAAAGGCGGCCAGGTCGTCGGTGGTAATAGATTGGATGGTTTCCATCGTCCCTTCCATAGGTTGGCTGTAGGGGTGGTGGGGCGGGTAGAGGAGACTACGAGCGGCGCGGCCGGCCTGGGCGCCCGGTTCCTGTTCCATCTCGCGCAGGTACATTAACACTTGCCCACGCAGCGTTTCGACCTCTCTGGTTGGAAACGTCGGGCGGGTCAGGATGTCGGCCAGGATGTCGAGCACTAGCGAGAGATCCTCCGAGAGCATACGGGCATGGAAGTGGGTTTCGTGGAGACTGCCGCTGGCATTGACGCTACATCCGCGTTCTTCCGTTTCGTCCACAATTTGTTGGAAGGTACGGTTCTGGGTGCCACGGTTCAGCGCGGCGGCGGTGAACATGGCCAGACCGGCCTGGGGTGCTTGCTCGTTGACTGCGCCAACCTGAACCAGTCCATGCAGGGCTACGGTCGGGGTACCGGGGTTGCGCTGTATCAAGACAACGATACCATTGCTGAGCGTGTGGCGTATGGCGGAAGCAACGCCACCCGTTGCGCTGGTGGGGGCCGTTGACAGGTGCTTCATGCTGGTGTCATCCCCTTTCCTCGGTCGGTATGAAGTGTCCCACTGTGCGGCGGCGTTCGGTAAGGTAGGTCTGGGCAACCCGCTGCACATCATCGCATTGCACGGCGGCTATCTCGTCTAGCAGGGTATCGGCCCGCTGGTAGCCTTGCACCGTGTCTATCATCTCCCAGAGCCCAAGCAGGTCGGCCTGGCTGGTGACGCGCTCGCTGCCATAGGCGACCTGGGCCCGCACTTGCTTAATAATCCTGGTCAATTCTTCGGGGCGCGTGCCATCTTGCTGGATTTTTGCAATTTCCTGGAGCAAGGCCGCTTCAACTTCGGCGGCGGTATGGGTATGGTTGACGGTAGCATACAATTCGAACAGGTAGGGGTCGCGGGTTGGCACGTAGTTGCTGCTGGCCATACTGGCCAGTTGCGTCTCAACCAGCGCTTGATAGATACGGGCGCTGCGGTTGGTCTGTACTTGCCGGTCAAACGAGAGCGACTTTGCGCCGCTCAATACGGCATCGAGTACTACTAGCGCGGCAAAGTCGGGGCTACGGCAATCGGGTACCAGATAGCCTATCTGCACATATTGGGCGGTGCCGGGGCGCTGAATGATCAGGCGTCGCTCGCCCTGGGGTTCGGGCTCGATGGCGTGTGGTTGGGCAAAGGGCGGGCCAACTGGCAAATCAGCAAAGTAGTGTTCTACTTTTTGCATCATGCGGTCGGTACCGAAGTCGCCCACCATCACCAGGACGGCATTATTGGGCATATAGTAGGTCTGGTAATGCTGGTAGAGATCGTCGCGGGTCATTGCGTGGATGTCCGCTTCGTAGCCGATCACTGGATGGTGGTAGGGGTGGGCTGTGAAGGCGGCCGCTTTGAGCGCATCATCAAGCCAGGTTTCCGGGTAGTTTTTATAGCTATCTATTTCGGCTAGAATAACGGTGCGTTCGTTTTCGACTTCCTGCGGGTCAAAGTTGGAGTTAATCATGCGGTCGGATTCTATCTGGAGCGCCAGTTCGATGCGGTCGGCGGGCAGGGTTTCATAATAGGCCGTAAAGTCATAGGTGGTAAAGCCGTTGAAGATGCCGCCATTGCGGGCAATCAGGCGGTCAAGCGTGCCGACGGGCATAGATGGGGTGCCTTTAAACAGCATATGTTCGACCCAGTGGCTTATGCCGGTTCGTCCGCTATGTTCGTTGCGCGAACCAACGCGATACCATATCCAGGACGTTGCCACCGGGGCGCTGTGAACCTCTCTGGTGATAACACGCATAGTGTTGGGGAGGGTATGGATGCCGGTAGTATTGGATACCATTTAGGATTCCTTCGTTCGTTTCTGAATTGAGCATTGGGAATAGTGGCGGTGGGGGAGGAAAGGATACGATGATTTCCACCACGATGTACGGGTGCAGTCTACCATGCTGTGGGGGAGTGGTCAAGGTGGGCTGTGGAGCTGTGGGGAGACGCCGCCCCGCCAGCACCTCGCGCCCAAGCAAGCCGGCTAACACCGGATCGCCCGGCACATCCCTATGCCACTCTAGCCGGGCCCGCTCAAAATATTGTACACTACCCAACCATTCGCTGCTGGCCACATATTCGCCAAATGCCTCGGTAATGGGATACCCAAAGCGCTCCACCCCGCCGTGCGCGGCCCAATAGCTCAAAAATGGCTCGCACAAACTATGCTTCGTCTCTCGAAAATAGAGGCACGTATCGGGCGCACCATACACTGGCGGAAATAAAAACCAGGGCCGCCCCTGCTCGTCCAGCGCCTCGGCCCCCAGGCGGCCCCGCATCACCCCCGCCGCCCCATGGTCTTCCAACCGCTCGCGCTCAAACCACTGCGTCGGCCCGCGCCAATCGCCCACCTGCTCCACCCGTAGCGGCGTAATTGGAAAGCCAAACACCGCTACCCCGCCGTGCGCTTCCCAATAATCGCGGATGGGCCCCGCAATACAATACCCCGTCTCAACAAAACAGCGCTGGTTATCCTGTGCATACAGCACCCCGCTGTACCACAGCACACCAGCGCTCAACACCAGCACCGCGCCCAACCAGCGCAGCCGGCTATTTCGTCTCACGATACAAGACGTGGCGGCGAACAATTGGATCATACCGGCGCAACTCAAGCCGGCTTGGATCGTTCCGGCGATTTTTCTCTGTCGTATACTGATGGCCACTCTCTGTACTCTTCATCTTAATCACAATCCGGTTTCCCTTTTTGCTGGCCATATCCAACACCCCCTTTCACACAATAGACTTTCAAACAAATAGTATACCACATCTGCGGGGAGGCGAGGCGATGGAGAGGTGGAGAGGCGGAGAGGCGAAGCGACGGGGAGGCGAAGCGACGGAGCGCTTCCCGCCTCACGCCTCACGCCTGGCCGGCCGCTATCGCCTCGCGCAACAGCTTCATATTCTCCGCGACGCTGGCCTTTTTGTTAAAGACGCCAGAGCCAGACACCAGACAGGTTGCGCCGGCCCCAACCACCTCTGCGGCGTTGTTCGCCTTGACCCCGCCATCAACCTGGAGTTCGGCCGGCGACTGGATAGCATCAAGCATCTGGCGCAGCTTGCGAATTTTCGCCGTGCTGGTTTCAATATAGGATTGCCCACCAAAGCCGGGGTTCACGCTCATAATCAGGGTCAGGTCAACGTAAGGCAAAATATCCTCAATCGTGACAAGCGGGGTAGCCGGGTTAAGCGTGACGCCGGCTTTGACGCCCAATTCTTTGATGCTCTGGATGGTGCGGTGCAGATGGGGGCACGTTTCAACCTGCACCGTAATAACATCGGCGCCCGCCTTCGCAAAATCGGCCAGATAGCGCTCTGGCTTCTCTATCATCAGGTGAACATCCAGCGGCAACGACGTATGCGGCTTGATAGCCGACACAATGAGCGGGCCTATGGTGATATTGGGGACAAAGTGGCCGTCCATCACATCAACATGCAGCCAGTCGGCGCCGGCCGCTTCCGCTTCGCGTATATGCTCCCCCAGGCGGGCAAAATCGGCGGAGAGGATGGAGGGGGCTATTTTTACGTGTGTCATCTGGTTTTTCTCTTTTCTATAGCTCTATTCTGGACATTTTGATATGCTATCAATCGAACGATGGCCCACCCCCCCAATGTAGCGGGGGGCGGGCCAGGCAACTTGATTGGAGCGGCGTTACTTGCCCAACAACTGCTGCGCCACGCTGGCCACATTTTCGGCGGTGAGGCCATACTGCTGGTAGATTTCCTGGGAGGGAGCCGACGCGCCAAACTTCTCGACGCCGATAAAGCGACGCTGTGGGCCGGCAAAGTAGCGCCCCCACCCGTGGCGACAGGCCGCCTCTACCGCAATGCGTACCTTGAGTGACGGCGGCAACACGCTATCGCGGTATTCCTGGTCTTGCTGGTCGAACACTTCCTGACAGGGCATACTCACCACACGAGCGGCGATATTCTTTTCTTGCAGCAGGCGCATGGCGTCCATCGCAATGGCGACTTCGGAGCCGGTGGCCATCAGGATAAGGTCGGGGTTGGGCGGGTCGTAGAGGACGTAGGCACCACGCAACGCGCCCTCGGCAGAGGCTATAGCACCGCCACGCTCCATGGTGGGCACGTTCTGGCGCGTCAGGACAAGCGCGGTCGGGCCGTCCTTGCGTTCCAGCGCAATGCGCCAGGCCATCGCCGTTTCGTTGGCGTCGGCGGGGCGTACGGTGTAGAGGTTGGGAATGGTGCGCAGCGAGGTGACGTGTTCCACCGGCTGGTGGGTGGGGCCATCCTCGCCCAGGCCAATGCTATCGTGGGTAAAGACAAACACTACTTGCAGACCCATCAGCGCGGCCAGGCGCACCGTCGGACGCATATAGTCGCTAAAGACCAGGAACGTGCCGCCAAAGGGGATAAAGCCGCCGTGCAGGGCCATGCCATTCAGGATGCTGCCCATGCCATGTTCGCGCACGCCAAAGTAGATATTGCGTCCGCCAAAGTTGTCGGCCTGGATGGGGTCGGCGCCCTTGACCAGCGTATTGTTGGAGGCGTGCAGATCGGCGGAACCGCCAAGCAGCGAGGGGATAGCCGGAGCCAGCGCGTTGATCACGCTGCCGGAGGCGGAGCGGGTGGCGACGCCTTTTTCGCTCGGCTCAAAGGTGGGCAAGATCTCGCTCAGGTTAGCCGGCACCTCACACGCCAGCATGCGATCCCATTCGGCGGCCAGGTCGGGGTGGGCGTCGCGGTAGCGCTTCAGCATATCCTGCCATGCGCTCTGCTTCTGCGCGTTGGCGGCCACGGGGGCCCGCATATGGTCGTATACTTCGGGGGGGACGTGGAAGGTTGGTTCTTCGGGCCACCCCATCTGCTGCTTGGTCAGTTTAACCTCATCTTCGCCCAGGGGCGAACCGTGCGCCGAGGCGGTATCCTGCTTGTTGGGGCTCCCATAGCCAATGTGGGTGCGGCATTCGATAAAGCAGGGGCGCGAGGTTTCGGCTTTGGCGTTTTCGATGGCGCGGGCCACCTCGTCGCGCGAGTGGCCGTCAATCTGCTGCACATACCATCCGTAGGCTTCAAAGCGTTTGCCAACATCTTCCGTAAAGGACAAATCGGTAGAACCATCAATAGAAATTTTGTTGCTATCGTACAGAACAATCAATTTATTCAATTTAAGGTGGCCGGCCAGGCTACAGGATTCGTGCGAAACGCCTTCCATCAGGTCGCCGTCGCCAGCGATAACATAGGTATAGTGGTCAACAATGGGAAAGTCGGGGCGGTTGAATTTCGTCGCAAGGTAGCGCTCGGCTAACGCCATCCCCACTGCATTGGAAATGCCTTGCCCCAGGGGGCCGGTGGTGGTTTCGACGCCAGGCGTGTGACCATACTCCGGGTGGCCGGGCGTCTTGCTGCCCCACTGCCGAAAGTTTTTCAGGTCGTCTATGCTGACATCGTAGCCGGTCAGGTGCAGCAGGCTGTATATCAGCATGGAGCCGTGCCCGGCCGAGAGGATGAAGCGGTCGCGGTCGGGCCACGACGGGTCGTTCGGGTTATGCTTGAGAATATTCGTCCACAGCACGTATGATGCATCGGCCATGCCCATCGGCATGCCAGGGTGTCCACTGTTCGCTTTCTGCACACCATCCATAGCAAGCGCCCGGATGGCATTAACGCTAAGCTGGCTTATATCTTGTGTCATGATCTCCTCTTCTCATCTTATGGCTATTCTTCTCAAAAAGGGGTTCTCTACCGGGTGCAATGATAGCAGAAAAGGGCCGTCCGTACAAGTAAGATATATTAGATATGGAAATAGTGTTGAAACATGCGACCACGGGTACTATGGGCAGTATGCTATAGGTACCCTTTTCTTTGATGCAGAATCGGGTGGGGAGGTTACATGGTGAAAGAGGTGGTGTCATCCTGTAACGTTCTCCCCGCTTTGCGCGTCTTACTACCAACACTAACTACCACGGCTCCTCGTACGAACGAGCTATTGGGTTCCCAAACTACATACAAACAATGAGGTTGCAAATGAACCGACATGGGTTTCTGCATGCGCTCTGGCGCATATTTCCCTATACCCTTCTGCTCCTGGTTGCTATGCCTCTGCGGCTCCTCGATCTGGGCTTGTTCTTGACGGTAGATGAGGCCAACGCCTGGATACCGCGTTCGCTGCGCTTCCTGGATGCGCTGCAAGCGGGCAGTTTTGCCGGTATGAAATTTCCCGGCCATCCCGGCGTCACAACGATGTGGCTTGGCAGCGCCGGTATCTGGCTCTACCGCCTGCTGGTAGAAGCCGGCTTCTTCCCCGGCGAGCCCTTCCCGGTGATGCTGCTCTTCTATCGCCTGCCGGCCGCGCTCGCCCATGGGGCCGCGCTGCTGGTCGGCTACGCACTCTTGCGGCGGCTCCTATCGCCTGCCGTTGCCTTGCTGGCCGCGCTGCTCTGGGCGACCGACCCGTTTTTGTCATAGCCTTTAGCCGTGTGCTGCATGTGGACGCGCTGGCCGCTTCCTTTGCCACGCTTAGCCTGCTGGCGGCGCTGGTTTTCTGGCACAGGCCCCACCAGCGGGGCTATCTGCTGCTGTCGGCGGTCACAGCCGCGCTGGCGGTGTTGAGCAAGTCGCCGGCCGTGGCGGTGGTGCCGGTTGTGCTGCTCACGCTTGCCGCCTCGCCGCCTCGCCGCTCCGCCGCCCTCTCCCGCCTGGCGCTCTGGGGCGGCGTGTTTGTGCTCACCGTGGTGTTGCTCTGGCCCATGCTCTGGGTCAACCCGTTGAACGTCTATCAGGTGGTGCGCTTTAGTATTGCGGTGGAGGGCGCCAACCCGCATACCTGGGGCAACTTCTTTCTGGGGCGGGCCGTCGAAGCGCCGGGCCCCCTCTTCTACCCGGTAGCGCTGGCCCTCCGCACAACCCCTATAACCCTGGCGGGGATACTGTTGCTGCCTCTGGCCGGGGGGCGGGGGTCAGGGGTCAGGG
>DAOTUI010000141.1:0-9115 GCA_034437035.1 Chloroflexaceae bacterium | reverse complement strand
CGCGGGTCGCCCAGATCACCGAGGTAGACCCCGGCCTGCACCCGGTCGTTTGCGGGCAGGGTCGTGCCCGCAACCACCGACACCAGTGCCAGCGCCAGTTCGTCGCGGAGTGCTTCGAACAATTCATCCCCGGCGATCAGGCGCGTCCAGCCCACATCCTCCGCCAGTTCGGCGATCAGGAGCAGGTCGCGCCGGCGCTGGGCTTCCTCACGGTCTTTCATTTTCAGCAGCCGGTTGAACAGTTGATAGGGTCCGGCCAGCGTGCCCTCGCTCACCAGGTGGCCCACGCCCAGTTGGATCGGCACGCGCCAGCGGTCATCGGTGCGCCGCTCCAGGATACGGTCCACGAATTGTACCCCGCGCACCAGTTCCAGCCCCGCCAGATACTCCTGGAAGGTCAGATGCGGAAAGCCATACTGCTCCCCGGCCGCGCCGGCCTGGAGCAACCCGGCGCGCACATCGGTGTAGTCCAGGAACTGCTCCGCGCCCTGCAATGGTTGCGGGTGCCGGCGTCCTTCCAGGGTTTCGGCCACCATCAGCCGCAGCGTATCGCGCCCCAGGCTGCCGGGGGTATCGGCGCTACCGGCCGCATGCGCAATGAAGGCCGCCCGCTGGAGCAGTGGCCGCAGTGCGGCGACATCGGTGTCGGGCAGGCCGATATAGTCGGTCAATTTGCCATAGCCCGTCCCGTCCTCTTTTGCCAGTTCCCACTGCCCCAGCAGCAGATCGATGCAGCGACTGTAGAGGCCCACCCGCTCTTCGGGGAGTTGCCCATCGTTGTAATGCACCAGCGCCATAATCGTCAGCAGCAGCGGACGCACCCCCAGCCGCCGCAGGTCGCCGCGCCGCCGGATCGCCGCTTGCAGCGCCGTGGTGCGTTCGTCGCGTTTCGCCGTCGGCATCCCGCCCGAGGTGGCCGCCGCCGCGTACCAGGCCGCAACAAAGTGCTCCATCTGGCCCGGCGTCCAGTCGGCCAGGGTCGCCGTCGGCCAGCCGGGAAGCTGCCACGCGGCATTGTGTTCGCCTGCATAGGCCCGCACCCGGCAGGTGACGACCATGCGGCACTGGGGGTAGTGCCGGGCAAACGCCTGCACCGCGCCGACCACCTGCTGCCGCGATGCGCGGCCCGCCACCTCGTCCAGGCCATCCAGCAGCAGCAGCACCCGCCCGGCCAGCAGTTCGTCATGCACGGCGGTGGATACTCCTGCATACCGGCCGTTGGCCTCCAGATCGGCGGCGAGGTAGTTCCAGAGATCATCGGCGTCGCACGGGTGATCGGCCCGGTCCGCAAAGCGCCGGGCAAAGGGCAGCAGCGGCAAGAAGAGCGGGAGCAGCCGCCCCTGGTCGCCCAGCGCATCCCAGCCCTCCAATTGCGCCGCCGGATCAACGGACGGGTCGAGCCCGGCCTGCGCCAGGATGAGCGCCAGGTAGCGCAGCGCGGTGCTTTTCCCCGATCCGGGCTCGCCGAGCAGCACCAGGTGCTGGTTTGTCGTGATCGCCTCGGTGACGAGTTGGGGACCGAGGAACTGCAGCCGCTCGCTCTCCTGCGCCAGCCGCGCCAGATCGTCTGCATCCAGGGTTGTCAGGCTCTGCTCGGGCAGCGCGTCACCCAGGGGACGCCGGGCCGGTGCGCCGTGGGCAATGAACCGGGTGCGTTCCTGGCCCGGCAGCAGTTCATCCCCCCGGTGGGCTGCGAGGTATGCTGACGCATCGAAGCCCGCCAGCCCCGCGCCGGTAAGCTCCTCCCGCACGATCTCGTGCTGCGTTGCCAGTTGCGTATAGACCTGCTCCAGGCTGATCGCCAGGGTATCATCGGCAGCTTTTTGCTGGTAGACGCCCTGGAGGGGCAGGCGACCACAGCGCAGCAATTGCCGCTGGAGGTACGCGCCGATCAACTCGGTTGCCGACTTGCCGCGCTGCCCGTGGATGTAGACATTGCCGTAGAAGATGCCCTGCGCGCCCTGGTTCGGCGCAGTGTTCGTGATAGGTTGGGGCGGCGCGGTGGGTGGCGGCGGCGCAGTGGCTTCCAGTGCGGCAATCGCAGCGTCCAGGGCGGCACGCAGGGCCGGGTCGCGCGTTGCGTCCCGCTGGGCACGGAGCAGGGCCAGTTGAGTGGTTGGGTCGGTCATGGGGTTCCCTCGATGTATACAGAATGTCGCACACACCCGGCGCAGCGGATAGCGACCTATGCGCCGTTTGCCGCCGCATCTGCCAGTAACCGGCGCGCCTCGTCCAGGGTGGCGGCGGTAACCAGTGGCCCGATCAGCGCCTGGAGCCGCTCCGGGTTGGTGATCCGGCGAATGTCATTCATCACCGCTAACGGTGCGTCCGGGAAGCGTGCTATCAAGATACCTTCGATGGCGTGCTGCCCGGCCTGCACCGTCGTTTGTTGTGCCGCCTGAAGCTGGGCGTGCAGGGCCGCGTTTTCTTCCTGCAACTTCGCTTCTTTCTGCTCCCACTCCGCCACTTTGTCCTGGATTAAGTAGGATATCAAGTCACTTGCCATCAGTCGCTCCTTTTCGATGAGAACGTTAGAACGTTTCAACGTTTCAACGTTTCAACGTTCCTCCTGCCCAGGAGGGCGAGCAGATCGGCGGCACAGAGGCGCGTCAATCGCTTTCATGGAATATCGGTTTTCATCGCAATGGTTCCTTGTTCGTTTTGCTCAATCATACCGCATCCACGCAACCGCTGCCAACTCCGGTGCATGGGGAGGGTGATGGGAGAATCACGGGAAGCTACTGCCGCACCCGTGTGACCAGAGCGACAGGAAGGGGATGATCGGGAAGAATGCGGGGGAGGATGCACGGGCAATGCTGCGACACGCCGGGTTGTCTAAGGATGCCCGCGAACGGGTTGCAGAGTCAACAGCCAACACCTCCTACGATATACCGCAATCGACCGCGGATTAATGGCAGGAGAGGTGCAGAGAGAGGCAGTTTGGGGCAGCAACAAGCCTTTTGTGCAAGGCATGATACGTTGGACAGAGGAGTCTGGTTGAAAAACATTTTTCTTAAAGAAAGCCCGTAACTGCACGAACATGCCGTGTAGATGCATATATGTTGCAAATAGTCTTTAGAAAACGCACCCGGTTAAAGCGGGCGATGAGGCAGCAGGGAGGCTAATGTAAAGGGCACTCGATGAAGAGCTCCATACCTGGCTCAATGTCTACCGTTTGATGCGCTTGAATATATCCCGGAAAGTCGCAACACCTTAAAACGCAAAACGCAAGGTGAACGCAATCACCTTGCGTTTTGCGTTTTCCACTGGGTTTACAACTTCCGCATTAGAACGGAATATCGTCGTCGCTTTCGATGGGCTGTGGCTGGTTGCGCCGCGCCGGCTGATTGGCGGGGGCGGCGGGGGCCGGTCGGCGGGCCGGAGCCCGACTGGGCGCCTGCGACTGCTGCTGTGGCTCC
The DNA here is from genome assembly GCA_034437035.1 of Chloroflexaceae bacterium. Taxonomy (GTDB): domain Bacteria; phylum Chloroflexota; class Chloroflexia; order Chloroflexales; family Chloroflexaceae; genus CAKZQX01. The sequence continues at coordinate 5,696 of DAOTUI010000141.1, read as the reverse complement.
GGTGCCTCCTCGTTCTGGTAGTCATCTCCTTCATTTTCATTTTGACTGTAGGAGCCGGCGTCCTGACCACGCGCGCCATTCTTGCTCGACAGAATGATCATATCCTGGGCCACAACCTCGGTCGTGTAGCGATCATTCCCATCCGAGTCGGTCCACTTGCGCGTCTGGAGGCGACCTTCGACATAGACGTGGGTACCACGGGTCAGATACTCGTTGCAGATTTCACCAAGCTTATCCCAGGCAACCACGCGAAACCACTCGGTATCTTCATGCTGGTTGCCGTCACGATCTTTCCAGGTACGATTGCTGGCCACCCGGAAGTTGGTGACAGCACTACCCTGAGCTGTGTAGCGCATCTCTGGATTTGCGCCGAGCCGTCCGGTCACTTGCACTTTGTTCAAGTCCTTAGCCATACATCTCTCCCCGTTCTTGTATGTCTATCGTCCCTGCCGCACTCGACGTTCGGGCGGGGCTAACGAACTTTTGTGCGAACTATAGCACAGATGTTGCTGGAAGTCAAGCCGGTTCCGGAACAGCCGGCGGCGCACTACTGGTCGCCGCAATCATTCCCTGGAGCGTGTGGGTCGCCACAGCTTCTTTGGCCTGCCGGATCGCATTCATAATCGCAAATGCATCTGATTTACCATGCGCAATCATCGTCACACCCTTTACCCCCAGCAGCAATGCACCGCCATAGGAGCGGTAGTCGCTGGCCTGGCGTGACCGCAGCAGCGGAAACAATCCCAGGCCAAGCAACCCGGCACTGCCAAGCAGGGCGCCGACGGGGGCGCGCCAGCGCCCGGCACCCGGCAGCAGCGTTAACAGCGCCGTCGGCAGCAGGCTCAGCAGCAGGCGGGGCAGCAGGTTCCGCTTGTTTTCGGCCTGCACCTTTTTAACCACAAATGAGGCCACGGCCTCGCCCATCTTCAGCACCATATTACCGACAAACCCATCGGCAATCAGCACATCGCAGCTTCGGTGCAGCAGCATATCTTTGGGTTCGGCATTGCCCACAAAGTTGAGTTCGCTCGCACGCAACAGCAGGTGGGCCTCCTGCACCAGTCGGTCACCTTTGGTTTCCTCTTCGCCATTTGCCAGCAGGGCCACACGCGGGTTGGGGCAGCCCATCACCCGCTCAGCATAGGTGCTGCCCATCTGCGCAAATTGTAGCAGGTAGTCGGGTTTGCAGTCGGTGGTTGCGCCGATATCGAGCAGCAGCACCGGCTGATGCAGGGTTGGGAACACACCGGCCAGGGCGGGGCGCTCAATGCCGGGTAGCCGTCCCAACACCAGCAGGGCACCCGCCATGGTTGCGCCGCTGTGCCCCGCTGAGACAAAGGCATCGGCCTTGCCGTCACGTACCAGCTTGAGCCCAACAATATGGGTGGAGTTGGGCTTGCGGCGGACAGCCTGGGCAGGCGACTCGCGCATGTCGATAACATCGGGCGCATCGATAATCGGCAGGTTGAGCCCGGTGGTATTGTGTCGCGCCAGTTCAGCCGTAAGCACGGCCCGCGATCCGACCAGAAAAACTGTGCAGCCGTAGGCGCGGGCAGCGCGCACTGCGCCTTTCACGGTCTCATGGGGGGCATTGTCGCCGCCCATGGCGTCAAGAACGATTCGTATGCTCATCTGGCAGTCCTTAACGAAGGTTGTATGACGGATGTGCGCACCCGGTGTAGCGATGTGCCACCCATCGAAGGGAACATGGAATTGGGGTTTTGCAAATGCCGCTAGTCTAGCATCAGGCGGGGGATGCGTCAAACGGAAGCGCCAGCCGGTATGCTACAATTCCGGGCGATGGACTACTTTATTTTGACAACGCGTGGGCTGGAGGATGTCGCCCTGGATGAACTGCGGGAGCGTCTGCCAACCGCGCATGTGCGTCGGCAGGCTTACCGCCGCATCCAGTTGACCGCGCGCGCGGCTGATGCGCCGGCACTGATGGCTCTCCGCTGTGCCGATGATGTTTTTGTGGAAGTGGCGACCTGGCAGGGGATTGGCAAGGTACGCAGCACTCTCGATCAGTTGTCCGGACTGGCGGCAACGCTGGATCTCAGTCCGGCGCAACACCTGTGTGCGCAGTTCCGGCCACTGGCGCAGCCCGTCCGGTTTGCGATCAGTGCCAGTTTTGTGGGACGGCGGAACTACAGCTCACCGGAGATGAAGCCGGCGCTGGCGCAGGGGGTGATGCAGCGGATGCCCTGGACCTACGTGCCGGAAGAGGTTGCGGATGGTCTGAGTCTGCGGCTGTTTATCGAGCATGAAACAGCGCTGCTGGGAGTACGGCTGGCGGCGCACCCGTTGCACCGGCGACCCTACAAACAGGCAACCGTCCCCGGTTCGCTGCGCCCGACCGTGGCGGCAGCCCTGCTCCGACTGGCCGATGTCACCGCGACGACAACGCTGCTTGATCCGCTGTGTGGCGCGGGCACGCTGGTGATCGAAGCAGCGCTGCTGGGAGCAACCGCATTGGGAGGCGATATCAGTGGCGCGGCACTGGCGGCGGCACACACCAACCTGGCGGCCGGCGGCGCGCATGCCGAACTGCGTCAGTGGGATGCGCGCCACCTGCCGCTTGATCCGGCTAGCGTTGACGCCGTTGTTTCCAACCTGCCCTTTGGGCGGCAGGTTGGCACCGCAGCCGAGCTATCCACGCTCTACGCCGACCTGGTCGCCGAGGTAGCGCGGGTGCTGCGTCCCGCCGGTTGCGCCGCCCTGCTGACCAGCCAACCCGCGCCGCTCCGGTCTGCCTTGACCGACGTGCTCACCCTCCAGATAGCCGCACAGCGCGAAATCAGCCTGTACGGACAGACGCCCACGGTAGTGATAATCTCCAAGAGTTAAACGTTAAGAATTTAGAGATGAATTACAACCGTTAACCCCTAACCACTACGACAGCCCAATATCCCAACTCGCCTCCAGATCTTTCCCGGCAAAACGCCTGAAGGCCAGGATTGTCGTCGTGCCGGTGACGCCGGGGATGCGCGCAATGCCCTCCGGGATGGCCTCATCCAGATGGTCATACTCCGAAATGCGCAGCACCGCGATAATATCATAATCGCCCGTAACCGAGTAGACCTCGGCCACATTCGGCAGGTCGGCAATGGCCTGGGCCACCTCCGAGATGCGGGCAGGCTCCGTCGTAATCAGGACAAATGTGGTAAACATACGAATGGCTCCTCCTTGAGCAAATGGGGCTTACGGTTAAGAAATCAGGCACATGTCCAGGTTTGAGATAACAAAAATAGCTCTTCAAGATAGGTTTATTGCCAGTACATTATTTTTGTACCACTAAAGGGATATACAAGTTCACCCAGGAATATCTATTGCAATAATTACTATCACGATATACAGTATTAGAATAACGAGTATTGTTGCCATCTTTATCTATTGGCATAATTCTAAAGTAGCACATTTTATCAGGAAGCTCTGTAAACATACTGGTTGTCTCAAAACCTTGTTTTTCCTGCGTCTCAAGAAGTGACATTTGGTGAGATTTGGTGCCACCATAAATACGATACGATGCAATTTCAGTTGCTCCATTCCAACTAAAATAGAGCGTTAATGCATCATTGTCTTCTTGAAGTGCCAGTGATGGCGCTGTTGTAGGGAACCCTTTCCAGGGATATCGGAACACACGATATGTGTATTCACCATTTAGTAACCATTGCATTGCTATTTCTGCATCTGGCGTAACTTCGGTAATAGTACCACCTGATCCCCATCCAATCATAGTATTCCCATTTGGCAATCTCTGGGCATTTCCCATAACCAGAGGGTTAATCGTTGGATCTCTATATTCCCATACGCGTGTCACAGTTTTATTTGCCTCGTCAATTTGATATTCAACTGCACGGGCATTTTGGTTATCAAACAGAGTGATATTTCCGTTTGGTAAGCGGCGTATATCATGTTGTATGCAAAAACCATCGTCGTTAGTAAAAGTGAACTGGTTTTGTTTACCCCATAAACGCCACATAACCTCACCAGTATCGCGGTTTATTTTTGTCACTTCACATAAATTTCTACTGGAGAGCAAAAGATTATTATCAGTATCAACTTCAACCGCATTACCATGAATATAATCAACTATTTGGTCCGTCAATTCCGCATATGTGTCAGTGTATGGAATATGCTCGCTGGCACGCCACTCAAAAATAACATTCTTTGAAGGATCAAGTTCCTGGACAATTAAGTCCACAACCTGAGCGTCAGAGCGCCCACCATACGCACTTAAATCAGTTGTCTGGAGATTATAGATCATCAGAAGTGCATTGCCATTATCCAGAAGTTGCAAATCGTGGACATCTGCTAAGTAACCATTTCCTGCTTGCCAGGTATCAACAATAGAATAGGTTTCATCCATGACATAAAACATCCCGAAAGTACCTCCAATAGCGGTAAATTCACCTACATGATATGAAAGTAATTCCTTTCCATTTACGATTTGTTTCTTGAAGTCCCCTGCAAACTGATCTCTTGGTAATTCTTTATGGTAGACCAGTTCACCTGTGTTATCCAGGATGAGCAGGTAACGTGGTGTGGATTGAATCGGGGGTGGCCTCAGACTGAATCGGATATTTGACAGTAGAACATACCCTTCTGCGGTACCTTGAGCAGGGTGCGTAATTGCAATATCTGGAATTCCAAAACTTTCAGGTGAGGTGATATAACTTCTGGGCAACCCTGCGGGTTGTGGGTCATTGGGATGTTGATCACTCCACCAGGGCTTACCAATGATAGTGTGATCGGGTATCGGATTGGTTGAAATGGTGAATTTAAACGATATGCCGGAAATTTGCTTGCTCTGTTCAGTACATAAGTGATTTTTAACCTGTACCGACACTATTTCACCTGGAATAAATGGTTTATCAGGTTTAAAGATAACCGTCTTTTGATCATCAGCCAGCAAAGCCTGACCATTGCTCTGGCCGCTTACACTGCCATGAACCGCAAATGTATCTGGTTGCAGACTATCAGCCAGAATGTGAGAACCCTGTCGAATTGCAATAGTGGTACCTGCTGAAACATGGTGTGAAGAGGGACGAGGCGAAATATACGTTAACGATAGCATATGTTCAGACGAAACAGGCAGAGGAGTCAAACAGATCCAGATAAGACCGAGCACCACTATACTGGTTACCTTCATTGCACCCTCGACAATACAAAACTCAGAGGCAGTTACACGCAACACAGCATCGTAACCGCCTCTCTTTATTCACGACTGACATATTATACATCAAAAGTTCATCAGCTTGTTCAGCCCACCATGACGGCTATGGTATCCCCCATAGCCTTACGGTTTCATCCCGTGCAGTCGAGGCCAGTCTCTGCCCGTCTGGGGTGAATGCCAGGCTAACGACGCCATCGGTATGCCCTTCCAATGTGCGTAACACTTTGCCGTCATCGGCATCCCACAATCGGATGGTCTGGTCTTTGGAAGCTGAAGCGAGGATTTCGCCATCGGGATGCCACGCCACACCCCAGACAAAATCGGTATGGCCGCGCAGGGTGTTTTGCAAAGAACCATCCTGCGCATTCCATAGTCTTACGGTTTCATCGCGTGATACGGAGGCCAGTGTTTGCCCATCCGGCGACCAGGCCACATCCCAGACAAAATCGGTATGTCCGGTCAGACGTTGCTGCAGCGTACCATCACTGACGTTCCAGAGCCGGACAGGCATGTCTTTTGA
>DAOTUI010000140.1:0-16571 GCA_034437035.1 Chloroflexaceae bacterium | reverse complement strand
TAACACGAGTTACGCGGTGGGCGTACAAATCAGACACGTACTCCTACAAAGGCAGTCTTCGCCTGCGGCAGCATGGTACTTTTTTATTTTTTTTCACAAAGATTTTGCACATAGTGCAAAATCTTTGTGAAAAAAGGTGGCTTCTTCCGCCCTGCCGGAGGCGATATCTCCTCGATATCTCCTTCCCGAAGAGGGATCGCGTAACTCCTGTCATTGACACGACTTACGCGGTGCATGTTCAAACCAGACGTTTGAGCCGAGGGTAGCCCGATTCGCCTGCGGCAGCATGGTACTTTATCGTCTTTTTTACAGAAAAATTGCACTTTGTGCAGTTTTTCTGTAAAAAAGATGTCATGTTCCGCCCTGCCGGAGGCGAATCGGGCCAGTTGTCCCGGCAGACGCCTGGGGTTGGAACCGACCGCGTAACTCCTGTAATATAAGAACGGTATCACTATCCAGCCCGGTGATCCGGGTTGAAACCTCCTCTGGGAGGGACCCAAACTTGCGCGTCAGCAGGCGCAGCACCAGCGCTTGACGCTCCTCAATGCGCCCTTCCACCCTTCCTTCTATCCGTCCATCTTCCCGTCCAATTTCTTCAAAACTGGTCACGAGAGTCATACCGATCTCCTCGCTTGCAATCTGTTTCATCGCTGCAACGGTGGGGCGCGTCAGTTCTGACGGGAGCCGCAACAGATATTCCATCAGCCGTAGCAGGGTGCGGATCTCATCCGGCGTGTAGCCCTGCCGCAGGATGCGCCGATACCCGTCCAACTTGCGTCGCATCCGTGCCTGGGGCCGGCCGCGCGTCTCCTGAGCATCCCGGTGCATCAGGGTCAGGGCGGCAAAGATATTCGGGCTTGCCGTGCTGATAACGTGTAGCTTTATGCCTGTGCATATGTGCAGCGTTCGATTCTGACCTGATGAGAGTTTACGGTAGTGCGGGTATTGGCACATTTTTTGCAACGATTAATGTGAATGTGGAGGTTTCATGAACCGGACGCAAGAACCAGATCCGGCCATACGAGGCAAGTACCGAGGAGAACAATGAGTCAACCTGAACGTGAACAGCCGTTACGCAAGGATATCAGTCAATACACCACCCTGGAAGACTGCCGCGAAGCGCTGACTGGTGCGATGGAGCAGTTGGCCGAGTACGAGGATAAGTATTTACGCACCGCCGCCGCTCTCGAAAATACCCGGAAGCAGGCCGATCGCAATGCCCAGGTGCGCAATCTGCAGCGGCTGCGCGATTTCGGTGCGCAGTTGCTGGAAGTCACCGACAACCTGGAGCGCGCACTTGAACATGGCAACCCGGATGACCCGCTGTACGAGGGGGTGCGCTTTACCCTGCGACAGTTCTACGATACGCTGGAGCGCGAAGGGATCACGCCGATCAATGTCCAGCCCGGCGCGCTGTTTAATCCACATCTGCACGAGGCCGTCGAAACCGAGGATGTCGATATCCCGGATGTGCGGGTCACACTCGTCCGGCAGCGGGGCTACACCTTTGAAGGTCAGGTGTTGCGTCCTGCCCGGGTTGTTGTGGGACGGTAATGAGTCTGTCGATGGGTAGTTGGCGTTAAGCGCAGTACAACATACCCTGATCTCTGCCTATCTCAGATTATGGCATCTGGATGCCGCTCTGCGTGTGCAACCAGTGCATAATCTCCGGCCAGAGGGTCTGATGGGCATTTCGCCCGACCAGCATGCCCAGGTGCTGCACTGAAACGCCTGTATCCCCAGGGTACCAGAGCACCTGCGCTGTGGGACTCTGCACCGCCCGATGGAAGGGCAGCACTGCTGTCGGTGGCACAATATCGCAGTCGGCATACACCACGCTCAAGAGCGGAGCCTGTACTGCCTCCGGTAGTACGCGCCGTCCCGCGATCAGCAGTTCGCCGCGCATAAAACGGTTCTCACGGTACAACCACTCGATCACTTCTTCAAAGAGCCGTCGGGCCAGCGGCACTTCATCGAGCGACCAGCGCTCAACCCGCAGCATGGTCTGGCGGGCCTGATCATCGGGCAGGCTGCGCAGCCAGTCGAGCCGGCGTAAACCGACAAATGTTACCGGGGAAGCGATGAAACTTGCGCCATTCAGGAAGGTACCGGGTACATTTCCCATCTGCGCCGTAAGCAACTCTGCGCGGGGTGCCAGAGCTGCCAGCGCACTGAGTACACCGGTATTATCGCCAAAATGGAGCGGCGTGCCCAGCAGCACGAGCCCCTGCACCTGTTCCGGGTAGAGAGCCGCAAAGATGGCGGCAAATATTCCGCCCAGCGAGTGCCCCGCCAGGAAGACACGCTGCCGGCCGGTTTCGGCCTGCACAACCTGGAGACAGTCCCGAATAAGCCGATCGGCATACTCAGCCAGACCAAAAGCTTGCATCCGGGCGTCCGGTTCCATCCACTCAAGCATGTAGACCTGCAGACCAGCTGCCAGGCATCTCTGCACAACACTGACATCTGGCCTGAGATCCCAGAGGTACGGGCGCTTAATCGGTGCGGGCACAATCAGCAGGACCGGCCTGTTCGCGTGTGTTCCACCATAGGCACGCAGCCGCACCCCCGGCGTGGTAAACGCTACGCGAAACGCTGTCTCAACCGGGCCGAGTCCAGTTGCATCCCACAAATGCCCAAACTGACGCCGCACCTGATCACCGTAGCGATATAATCGTCCAGGCAACACCATAGCAATCCATCCCTGATATGTATTCAAATACACGATTCTGCTGCACCTGCGGCTCTGCTGGGTAAATGGGCGGTTCGATTCCCTGTTTCCGGGTGTCCCCCCCAACTGATAGATGCGCCCCTGCAGTTGATGTTGAAAGAGCATATTGGCCAGACAGGGGAGCAACTGGATCAGCTCAAGAACCTCGCATCATCACTGGAGACCAGTTTGCCCCAGGCAACAAACAGCGTTGCCAAGACCCTGGTCGAAGAGGGCGAGAAGCTGATCGAACAGGCTGGCGACAACAGCGCGCTGCGCGCTGTTGTTATCGCCGAGGCCATCTCCAAGGTTGAGCATTTTGAGATCGGCAGCTATCAGCCCCTGATCGCCGCCGCCGAGCAGATGGGACATCGTACCGCAGCTCAAAAACTGAACGGTATTCTGCAGCAGGAAGAGATGACCGCGCAGAAGGTTGTCAAGAATGCCCCGTCTCTGATTAAGCAGGCGCAGTCATCCAAAGAAGCCAGTGCATAGTCTGCACTCCGCTCAATAGCACTAAACTTACATCAAACCCATGATACGAGTTGCGCAGTTGACATGCAAACCGGACGTTTAACTACATGGAAGCCCGATTCGCCTGCGGCAGCATGGTGCGTTCTTTTTTTTGTTCGCAAAAAAATTCACAACGTGATTTTTTTGTGAACAAGATCTGATCTCTTCGGTCCTGCCGGAGGCTGAGATACCTTCCGGGTCAGTGACCGCGTAACTCCTGCCCATGGATAGAGTTTATCGAGTTGATGCCGGGGCCAGGGCAGGCACGTTCTGCTACTGGTGCCGGCATCTGCTGTGCGCAAAACGGTATAGCGGAAAACCGTGGCATACATGTTGCATCCTTCAAAGTAGAGCCTGAACGAAAGCGAGGTTTTCCATGAATACCATATTATTTAGCATCTACAATACTTCCGAGCGCGCCGAACAGATCGCCCGGCAACTCCTTGACAATGGGTTCCCAGGTGATACGATCAGATTGATTGGCCCGGCGTCGCATCCCGGTGGTGAGGTCGCCTACCATGATCGGCATGCCGAGCGGAAGGGCAGCTTTGCCGACCACGACCCGGTCTACCATGACCGCAACCGTGAGCGGGAAGGCAGTTTTGCCAATCACGACCCGGTCTACCATGACCGGCATGCCGAACGGAAGGGCAGCTTTGCCGACCATGACCCGGTCTACCATGACCGCAACCGTGAGCGGGAAGGCAGTTTTGCCAATGGCATAACGCATCAGGAATCGGAGGAAGCCCTGGTTGCCCGGCTGAACAGTGCTGGACTGTCCCGGCCCGACGCCGAGCAGTGTGCAACCCGGATCCGCAACGGAGCTACACTGCTGATCATCCAGGTTCCCGATGGTCGCGCCGCACAGGCCGCCGCAATCGTTCATCAGTCCGCCTAGTTTGTGTATTACTGGAGCCACGGCCATTGAGAAGGAGAAAAGTGTATGGTACGCACGCGCTATGACCACATTATTGAGGAACTACGGGATGATCTGCTCGGAATGGGGCATATGGTTGAAGAAGCACTGAGTCAGGTCATGGCCAGCGTGAGAACAGGCGATGCAAAGACTGCCGGCTGGATTATTCAGGATGACGCACGGATTGACGAGTTGCAGCACACCATCGAGGATCGCGTCACCATAATCCTGGCAACCCAGCAACCCGTTGTTGCCAGTGATCTGCGCCTGGTGCTGATGGTTGGTTTTATTGCTTCGGAGTTGGAGCGAGTTGGCGATTATGCCGCCGCTATTGCCCGCCGGGTTCGTCGCGCGGAAGGGCAGGAGAATATTGCCCTGCCGTCAGAATTCCAGGAGATGGGCGCGCTGGCACGTCAGATGCTTCACAATAGTCTGGAGGCTTTTCTGCACCAGGATCAGGATCTGGCGCACGAACTGCAGGCCGCCGACGAGCGTGTGGATGCCTACGAAGAACAGTTGCGTACACACTTCTTTGATCTGACGCGGGCAAACCCGCAGCAGATCGAGACTATTTCGGATCTGCTCGATATGGTGCATGTGTTTGAACGAACTGCCGACCGGGCAACAAATATCGGTGAGCGGGTGATCTACCTGGTAACGAACCGCGTCGAAGAGTTGAATCCCTAGCCCGTGTTGTAATACCCAGGAGTGTGGATTATGTGTGAGCGGTTTTGCACCGTTCGCACATAATCCCGTGCCCGGCGTTCCGCATCCCCGGTGTTCCGTAGACCGCGTAGTGATCACAACGCCCCGAACTATACGAACTATAATTTACTTACTTTTGCTCACAGGACGTACGCGGTAACCGGTTAAACGGGAGGACCGCGTAACTCCTGTTAGTTCATCCGAAAAGCAAGAAATACCTATGTCAACTACTCCGCGAACGTCCCGGCAATATACAACCGATACCCTGAAGACGCGATCACAGGATGCGGACATGCCGCGTCCAGGCAATCGGTCACTGTGGCGAATCTGGTGGACAACGATTGTGATTGTCAGCGCAGTGATTATGGCCCTCATCCCGATTGCTACCGTCTGGATGTTTGCCCGCCCGCTGCTGCTGCTGCTTATTGCCATGGTCATTGCCCAGGCACTGGCACCGCTGGCCGATCGGCTGCACCGCTGGATGCCACGCGTTGTCGCCGTCCTCTTGCTCTATCTGGTGCTCTCGCTGACGCTTGGTATCGTTGTCTGGCTGGCCTTTACCCCACTGGTTGTTCAGGCGCAGCAGTTTAGCAACCGTCTCCCTGAGATGGTTGATCAGGCGCAGAACTGGGTTCAGCGCCATGAACAGTTAAGTGGGGCTATGCCCTCCGTCGAGAATCTTATTTCACCCCTCGAAAGCATTAGTGTGCATGTGATTTCAGTGCCGGTTGCGGTGGCCTCACTCGTGATCGATCTGCTCATTATTGTGGTGCTCTCGATCTACTGGATTATTTCTATGTCAAAGCTGGAGTATTTTACGCTCTCGTTCTTTCCGCAGCGCTACCGCAGCCAGACGCGGGAGGTGATCCATCAGATGGGACAGACGATGGGGGGCTATGTGCGCGGCGTAGGAATTACTATGTTTCTGGTCGGGTTGTTTACCTATGTCGGGCTGGAGATTATCGGGGTTGAGTATCCGCTGATTCTGGCGCTGATCGCCGGGTTGCTTGAAGCTATTCCGATTGTCGGTCCAATTGTCGCCTGGTTCATTATCACCGGGGTGACAATGCTCGACTCATTTCAACTGGGGCTGTTTGCGGCAATCTATTTCTTTATTATTGAGCAGATCGAGGGGCATATTCTGGTGCCCAATGTTATGCGCAGCCAGACCGACATCCCGGCACCCCTGGTCGTGATCGCGCTGCTCGCCGGCGCCGGTATCGGCGGGTTGCTCGGCGCGATTGTGGCAATTCCAATTGCCGGAGCGCTGCGCGTCTTTTTCTTGCGGGTGGTCACGCCGGCCATACGCCACTGGGCCGGGGCGGAACCGCTGGAGGAGGGCGAACTGGACGAGCCACCTGAGTTCGAACCGACTACCATACAGGAAGTTCCTACAAATTCCCCAAAGGGTGAGAACTTGTAGGAACTCCATGTAGGAACTCCATGCGGTGATACCTGAACAGGGTTATGAACCTTGAGAACATACTACGGGTATGGTGCGCGGCAGCAGTAGGGTGCATAGAATGCACCCTACTGCTGCCTACCGTGGTGATGATATCCGGGTTGCATGTTCAGAGTTCATCACCCGTCATCTGTCACCAGTTATCTGCGTCTTAGACCGAATCACTCCAGTCGCGCAGCAGCATCTGAATCGTCTCATAATGCTCGGTCTCATCGTTGACCATCTCTTCCAGACGGACCTTAAGGCCCGTCTCGCCAAGTTCCTCGGCCTGCTGGGCGCGCTGCGAGTAGTTCTTAATCGCCTGCGCTTCCATATCCAGCACGGCCTTCAGCTTGTCCCGGTTACTGGATGCATTCGGAATCGCAGCCGGCTTCATTTCAGGTGTGCCGCCGTAGATCACAATCTTGTCGGTCAGGAACTGCGCATGCGTTAACTCATCGGGGATCTCGCGCTGGAACATCGCGCGGAGAGAGTCCCGGTGGGGACCGGATACCTCGGCACTCCAACGTGTATAGGCCAGCACCGCCTGCAGTTCGTAGGAGAGATCGTCGTTCAACGCTTTGATCAGGGTCTGCTTATCCATGCATAACTCCTTTTACATTATTCCAGTCTTACCGTCAGGTCTCGATCAGGTGGGCCGACAGATTAGATTTATTGCTCCTCGCGGGGACTCAGGCGTGGGTCATATGCGGTCCAGCCGCTCTGCCGCCACTGCCCAGTACGCTCGTTCATGTCGATTGCCCCATGCTCATTCAGGATGGCATAGGCGCGATCGACCATACCATCGGCGGCCTCGACAATCACCAGCGTACCGCCCCGGCGCACGCCTTCGGCGAAGGAACCGGCCTCTTCTTCGGAGATGCCCATGCCTACCAGCGCACCAACGATGCCGCCGGCCGCAGCGCCCAGGCCCGCACCCAGCGCCGTCGCGCCCAGCGCTGTCGCCAATGAGCCCGCCGCCAGTACCGGCCCGATGCCGGGGATTGTCAGTGTGCCAATGCTTGCCAGCAGACCTGAGACACCGCCAATGACCGCGCCGCCGGTTGCACCGATGGTTGTGCCCTCGGATGAATCGCTCTCGCCACCATACTGCTTGACCAGGCGTTGCTGTGGGTCGTGAGCCACCAGGCTTACGTTATCGGCCATAAATCCATTATCAATAAGCGCCTGCACTGCGTGCTGTGCCGATTCAAACGTATCAAATAGTCCAAGTACAGTTCTGGATTGAGGTATATCTGTTGTCATCAGGTGCCTCCCTTATGGCTATGATTGGGCTGCTGTTGCAGGTCTCTCGGGATCTGGTTGCTGCAAGATGTGTGCCACTGTAATCCGTAGTCCATAGTCCGTCGTCCGTAGTCGGTAATCCATAGTCCGTCGTCCGTAGTCGGTAGTTCGTAGAGGGTAATACAGCCCCGATGAGGAGCGCTTCCAGCACACTCACCCCAGGGCCACATCCATAGTCATCATCACGGCAAACCCCACGATTACCCCAGTTGTCGCCAGATCGGTGTTTCCTTCGTGCTGCGCTTCGGGAATGACCTCCTCGGCGACGACAAAAATCATCGCCCCGGCGGCAAAGCTCAGGGCGTAGGGTAGGAGCGGGCGGGCGAACAACACCGTCGCCGCGCCAATTACGCCCGCCACCGGCTCAACCACCGCTGAGAGTTGACCATAAAAAAAGCTTTTCGCGCGCGATACTTTCTCCCGGCGTAACGGCATGGCGACGGCAACACCTTCGGGGAAGTTTTGTAGGCCAATGCCGATTGCCAGGGCAATCGCCGCCCCCAGGCTGGAGGCCTCTAACCCCAGACTCGCCGCGCCAAAAGCCACCCCAACCGCCAGTCCTTCCGGAAAATTGTGCAGCGTAATTGCCAGCACCAGCAGGATCGAGCGTTCCCAGGTGGTCCGTATGCCCTCTGCCGCATCCATCCGCTCGGCGGGAAAGTGGATATGCGGCAGGATCATATCAACGCCGCGAATAGTAGCCGCACCGAGCAGAAAACCGATCAGGGCGGGTAACCAGCTTATCATGCCCTGTTGTTCGGCCAGTTCGATGGCCGGGGCCAGCAGTGACCAGAAGCTGGCAGCAATCATCACGCCCCCGGCAAAACCCAGCATCGCGTCAAGCACTTTTTGGTTGAACCCACGTACGAGAAATACCGAAGCTGCGCCGAGGGCGGTCAACCCCCAGGTGAAGAGTGTCGCCAACAACGCCTGGACGACGGGCGAGAGGTCCGCGAAAAAGCTAACCACTGCTGTTTATAGCCTCCTCTTAGTTTATACGAGTTACGCGGTGCGGACTATTCCGGCCGCGTGTCAGACCCGAACGACGGCTTCGCCTGCGGCAGCGTGGTACTGTTTTATCGTTTTCACGAACATTTGGCTCTCCGAGCCAAATGTTCGTGAAAACGATCTGGTTTCTTCCGCCCTGCCGGAGGCGGAATCTCCTGCCGGGTCAGGGACCGCGTAACTCGTGTTAGTTTAAAGCTCGATACATTGACCCAGGGGCGATATGACTGGTTGGAACGGCCGGAGGATCACGGTTTGTCGTTTATCGCTGAAAGGCCTGCCGCAGTTCATTCAGGCCTGTTGCAGATCGGAACTGAACGCCTCCCAGTCCATCGCCGACTCCTGCATCTGGTGCATCCGGTCATTAAGGTCAATATGCCGGGCACGCAGCCGCGCAACCCGTTCTTCATAGTCGCGCTTTTCGTCGCCCTGCGCCTGATCAGCCATGGCATTGAGCCGGTTAATCTCGGCATCCAGTTCGGCCAGATGGCGGGCCATTCCCTCGCGTGTGAGCCGCTGCTGTTCGCGTGTTTGTTGATCAGCCATACTTAGTCTCCTTTCGACTCCGGCTGATATCACCTTTGTATAGTACCAGTCGCAAGAAATATGCCGGCCATGCTTCCGCAGATCAGGCAATCACTTGTGGCAGCAAATCCTGCATGACCGCCTGATGAAGTTTGCGCAGATAGTCGGGACATAGAGTGCGGGAGCCATGCTCCCGCCTGCTGCTTACCGAGGCAATAAAAATCCGGCCAATGAACGTTGAATAACACGAGTTACGCGGTGGGCATGCAACCCAGGCGTTGTCTGAATGAACGGCCCGATTCGCCTGCGGCAGCGTGGTACATGATGTTCTTTTTCACGAAAATTTCGCACTTTGTGCGAAATTTTCGTGAAAAAGGATGGATCTTCCATCCTGCCGGAGGCGAAATTTCCTTTTGGGTGAGCAATCACGTAACTCGTGCAGTTGGATGGTGTCGCGCAGGTGGAGGAGGTGCCGGTAGGGACGCACTGCTGCGCATCCGCATCCCGGGCCGAGGAACCGCCAGGGCCGGCTGATGAGGTTTGAATATTCATTCCGGGCAGGCAATGAGAAACGGAAATTCCCGGCTGATGAAGTTTGAATTTTTAATCCGCACATCGCCGGATCGGAGTCCCGGCTGAAGCCGGATCAGGCGTTCCCGGCAGTATGCCCCGGCCCCGGCAGGTACCCACCGGCTAATGAACACACAGGAAGCGGCAGCCATGCTGCCGCACTCCATATTGGGACAGCCGTGCGGGTCAGCTACGCGCCTGCCGTGATAATCCCCGCGCGCTCCAGGAAAGCCGCCACGTCCCGCCAGTAGACATTCCAGCTTGGCGGGCAGTCGTTATGCCCACACACATAGGTTACCAGCGTG
Organism: Chloroflexaceae bacterium; assembly: GCA_034437035.1. GTDB lineage: Bacteria > Chloroflexota > Chloroflexia > Chloroflexales > Chloroflexaceae > CAKZQX01. The sequence continues at coordinate 6,576 of DAOTUI010000140.1, read as the reverse complement.
CCGTGCTGGGCAGCCTGGGCCAGCGCGACGCCCTGCGCGTAGGGGATCAGCGTATCGTACTCGCCATGGATCACCAGCACCGGGCCGGGGTAGCTCCGAACGACCGCCAGATTGTCAAACGGATCCCGGATCAGCACATCGGGCACGGCTAGATGCTCGACAAATGCCGGCACACTGGTAAAGGTTGACATAAGAATGAGCGCTGCCGCAGGCCGTTCGGCGGCCAGCGCACAGACCGCACCGCCGCCCAGGGAGCGCCCCAGCAGGATGATCCGGTCGGCATCAACATCATCACGTGTGGCGAGGGTATCATACGCCGTGACAAATGTTTCCGTGATGCTCCGCTGCGACGGCTCACCGGCCGAGCGTCCATATCCCGGATACTCCACCAGGAGCACGCCAATTCCCAGTTGGGTAAACGGCTGGAGGTCATCCGGCCAGTCGTCGATCAACTCGGCGTTGCCGTGGGCAAAAATAACCGCCGGAGCAGCCTGGATGCCCGACTCCAGTTCCGGCGGCAGAAACCAGGCCTCAACCTGGCCGAACGAAGTTGCAAGCCAGATCTGTTCGACACCGGGGAGGCGCTCCGCGCCGGTGGGTGGCGCGGCGATCTGAGTTCCGGGAAAGAGAAATTGCCGCTGCATCATAACGAAGACCCCACTATATATACCGTACCCGATAAGCAGGACGCCGCAGATGCCGGCGACCATACGCACATACCTGGTCATCGGCTAACCCTGTACTTGCGGTACACTTCTTGCGAAGCATGCCCAAAGTGTATTGCAAACAGAAAGGTACAATGAGCATACTATGATCCAACAAATTGCGCAACTGCTCGGCATGTATGCCCTGCCGATCTTTATTGCCTTTGTCGTCGTCGTGCCGGCACTCATCTTCCTGTTCTGGCGCTTGTTCGAGGCGCACTACCGGCGATTCTGGGAATGGGGTAGCCGGATCCGGCATTTTATCACGCATCTGCCGCCAACACAATGGTTGCGGCAGCGCTACCCCCGCATCTGGTCCTTCCTGGGGCGGCGGTTATCGTCCCGAGAGTATCTGGGACTGCATCTGACGCTGGGATTGCTGGTCATTGTGACCATGCTAAACTTTTTTGGCGAGATTGCCGACAGTGTCACCGAGAGCGAGGGAATTGCCCGCTTTGATCGGGCGCTGGCAACCAGTATGTATCAGAACGTATCACCGACGGCAATTACCATATTTAGAGGTATCACCTGGCTGGGAAATCCGGAACTGCTCACCGTTATTGTCGTCCTGGTAGGGGCTATGCTGCTGGCAGGCCGTTATTGGTACCTGCTGACCGGCTGGATCATTATCCCGGCCGGGGGTGGCCTGCTCAACACCACGCTTAAAGCGATCTTTCAGCGCAACCGCCCGGAACTGCCCAATCCCTTCGTCGTCGAGATGAGCTGGAGCTTTCCCAGTGGCCATGCCATGGGCTCGCTGATTACCTATGGGATGCTGGCCTACGTGCTGGTGGTATTTGTCGAGCGGCGCTGGAATCGGCCGGTTATTGCAGCGACGGTCACACTGATCCTGCTGATTGGCTTCAGCCGGATGTACCTGGGGGTCCACTACTTTAGCGATGTAGTGGCCGGGTTTGCCGCCGGGGCCGCCTGGCTCACAATCGGCATCACCGGGATCGAAATCGCTCGCCGCTACCGCTACCGCCGTCGGTCGCCAAAGCCGGTAATTCCCCGGAACAGCCAGTACTACCACTCGCGCTGACTCGCCCCTTTTTGACTTTGGCGGCAGCCATGCTGCCGCCAACACATGCAACCTGACGCCTGCCATCCACGTCTGGAATATGGTACACTGGCAGCCGGAACCGAGCAGGACGTTGGAAGAGACGACCCACGCGTGGCGCATACCGCCCCAGGAAAGCAGTCATGGAACAACTTGAACATTGTTACACAGATGTCAACGGCATCCGTATGCACTATGTTACCGCCGGCAGCGGCCCGCTGCTGCTGCTGCTGCATGGCTTCCCGGAATTCTGGTATAGCTGGCGGCAGCAGATAGCCGCACTCAGTCCTTACTTCACCGTGGTTGCGCCGGACCTGCGCGGCTACAACGAGACGGAGAAGCCCACCTGGGGCTACGAGCTTGACGTCCTGGTGACGGATGTGCGCGAGCTGATCCGTGCGCTGGGGCATACCGAAGCGATTGTTGCCGGTCATGACTGGGGCGGCGCGCTGGCCTGGTACCTGGCAATCGCCTACCCGCACCGGGTTTCACGCCTGATCGCGCTGAACATGCCGCACCCGGCCCTGTTTGCTCGCGCGCTGCGCACCAACCCAATGCAGGTGCTGCGCAGCCTCTACATCAGCTTCTTTCAACTACCCTGGCTGCCGGAGGCGCTGCTGCGGGCGAACGACTATGCGCTGATCGAGCGGGTCTTGTGTGATGATCTGGTGCGCAAGGATGCCTTGAGTACCCAGGATATTCAGGCATTCAAGGATGCCGTCAGGAAGCCGGGCGCGCTGACGGCAGCGCTCAACTGGTACCGCGCACTGCGCCGGGAGCACTCCTGGCTAATGGACACGCCTATGCGCGTGGAGATGCCGACCCTGCTGATCTGGGGGCAGCAGGACCGGGCATTGGGCACGGAGTTGACCCACAGCACCGAGCGCTATGCAGAGGATCTGCATATCTGCTATATCACCCGCTGCTCGCACTGGGTGCAGCAAGAGCAGCCGGAACTGGTGAACCGGTATATCCTCGATTTCTTATCCGACATAATAGTGAGAAACCAATGAAAACGCTTCTGGCTAATCCCGTCCTGGTCAGCGAGCTACGCGGGCGCATCCGCGGTCTGCGTACGATGTTTACCCTGACTATCTACCTGGCAATTACCGGCATTATCACCCTGCTGATCTACCTGGCAGTTGCCGGCAGTGGGTCATTTACCGCGACCGATTTCGAGACCGGGCGGAGCATCGGCAAGGCGGTTTTCTTAACCGTGATGACGGCGGCGCTGGTGCAGGTTTGCATTATTGTGCCGGCGCTGACGGCCGGCAGTATCGCGGGGGAAAAGGAGCGGCAGACCTATGAGTTACTGATTGCCACGCTGCTCTCGCCCTGGCAGATTGCCCTGGGCAAACTAACGGCGGCGCTGGCCTTTGCCGGCCTGCTGATTATCGCCGTGCTACCCCTCGCCGGGTTGGCTTTCCTCTTCGGTGGCGTGAGCGGGACCGAGTTGCTGATCGGGCTGATCGGGTTGCTGATGACCGCTATGTTGTATGCAACCGTGGGACTCTTCTGGTCTACGGTGATGCGCAGCACGCTGGGGGCCACGGTAATGTCGCTGGGGACGATTATCCTGGCGCTGCTGGGTATTCCGTTTCTGTTTATCATCACTGGAGTGATTATCTCGAATGCAACCGGATGGAATGATCCGTTTGCCTCACCCCTCTTTACCTATGGAATGGGCACACTGATCTATGCCCATCCGTTTATTGCCCTGGGCCACACGGCGGTCCTGCTCTCGCAGGGTGAAAGCCCCTTCTATTTTTCCTTTAACGCGGACGGGAACGAGATATTTGCGCCGTCACCCTGGCTGGCCTACACCCTGCTGGCCGGGATCTTGACGCTCTGCTTGATCTTTCTGAGTGTGCGCCGGATTAAACCCTTGCGCCAGGAGCGCCCCCGCCACAAGCCGCAGGAGTAGCTCCGGTTGGGAGTGGGGAGTGGGGAGTGGGCAGTGAACTGATGTCAGTTCACTGCCTTTGTTTATGCTCGGCGCTGTTGGGAAGGATTTTCCGCAGCAGGCGGGGCGGCGGGTGTGCAGCAGCGCGTCTCTACGAACCCCCGTCCGCCGGTCGCAGCAGGATGGACGGCGGACGCGCTTGCTGCGCGTCCCTACAGAAACTCTGTAGCTCACTCCTCGCCTGCCGGTGCTTCTTCCTCGGCGGTGGGTGTCGCTTCTTCGGCGGGTTGTTCCTCCTCGCCCGCCGGTGTGGCATCTTCGGCCGGCTGTTCCTCCTCGGCCGGAGGGACTTCGTCCGCGTCCGTGGGTGTTTCGTCCGCGTCCGTGGGTGCTTCGTCCGCGTCCGCGTCGGCATCCTCATCGGTGTCGGCGGGGGCGGCATCCGCGGTGGGTAGCCCGACCAGTTCGACGGCGTCGATCTCGTTCCAGTTGGCGCCGCTGCGCTGGTCAATCGTCAGCCGGACGCCGACAATCGGGCGCGCGGTGCGCTCAAACGAGACTTCCAGCACGTTGGGGCACTCCTCCTGCAGTTCGCCGGTGCTGGTGTAGACGCTGGTGGTGTTGCCCCGCTCGTCCAGCAGTTCGACGTTGGTGATAAAGCCCGGCTGGTGGTTCTGGTGGATGTTGACCTGCGTGGCAAGGACCGGATCGGCAAAGCGCAGTTCTAACTCCTCCAGGCTATCGGGAGCAGCCGAGGCCCAGGCGCGCCGGCTATCGCGGCAACCCTCGACATCCGGCGCACCGGTGGCGTTTTCGGCCTCGTAGCCCTCGTAGGCGCTGCTGGCGGTGGCTTCGTCGGCCCACTGTCGCTGGAGCGCTTCCTCCGGTATCGGCGTTGCATCGGCGGTGGCGCGGGCTGCGGCAGTAGCCTGGGCCTGCGCATCGGTAGCAAGCCGCAGCACAGTCAGCGCGCTATACTCACCGCTGTTGTCACTGACCCAGACAATATTGCGGCGTGTCACTGCAATGCCGTTGGGCAGGCTGAACTCGCCGATCTGTGGGGTGGTATTGGGCTCGGCAACCGCGCCGCTCCGCGCCAGCAGCGTACCGCCCGGCGCAAACTTGAGAATGCCCACGTCCCAGGTCGCCACATAGATGTTGCCCGCGGCATCAAGGTCGATGGCGCCGGCAGCAATACCATCCGGGGTGATGTCGGTGCCGAAGCGGGCCAGTTCCTGCCCGGTGCCGTCAAGTTTGATCACGGCTTTGTTAAACGTTTCGGCCAGGAAGATATTGCCCTCATCGTCCACCGCCAGATCAGCCGGGTTTAAGCCCTCAGGCAGCGCAACGCGGTCAACAAAGCTACCATCCGCGCTGTTGAAGCGCACCACGCTACTGGTGACGCTGCTGCCATCCTCGCCGACGCGGCTGTCAAGCGCATAGATGCTGCCGTCAGGACCAATGGCAAGCCGCTGCGGTGACGAGAGGCCGAACTGCTCCGGCGCATCACCGGTTTCGCCCCAGCGCCGCACCAGCGTCCCATCCTCGTCAAACTGCGCGATGGCATTCCGCCCATAGTCGGCAACAAACAGATCGCCGTCCGGATGGTATGCGACATCGTAGGCATCGAGTAACTCTTCCTCGCCGATGGTACCGATCAGATCGCCATTGGCCGCAAAGTGCCAGACCCCGCGCGAACTCTCGGCCAGATAGATCGTCCGGTCATCACCGGCCGTCAGCCCGCGTGCGGCCACAAAGCGCCCGCGCGGTGGCCCGGTGTTGCCGCCCAGCCGCAAGACCACCTCGTCCGACCCGCCCAGCGTACGTAGCGGCTGCTGGACCATATTTTCCGGGGTGGGAGTGGGCGTAAGCGGTGGCGGGAAAAAGCGTACACTCTCGATAATGGACTGAAAAACTTCGCGTTGGGCCTGCCATGCGTCCGGGGTAGCCTGCCCCAGGATGCGCACCGCACGCTCCGACGTCAGCACCACGATCAGGCGTCCGGCCCCGCCGGGTGCTTCCAGGTCGGCGGCTTTGCCCTCGTGCCCGCCGACTGTTACCGTGGTAGTATCGCTCAGACTGAAGCCGGCGTTTTGCGGTTCAACGCTGATAAAGTCAAAAAAGGTCTGCGGATTGGCAATCACCTCGACATTGTGTTGTTCGGCAATGGCCTCCAGCGGAGTTGAGTCGACCAGGATAACCATATCATTGCTGATCGTTTCCGCTTCCAGGGCAGCCTGGCTGGGTGAAATGGCCCAGGCCGAGCCGTTCAACTCGCGGGTGTACCAGGATTCGGGATATTCCAGGCGAAAACCACCCTGGTCAACCCGCAGTTCGGCATCAAGCTCAACCGCGATGGACGTTGGCCGGGCTGTTTCGGCGGGTGCAGTGGTGGCAGGGGCGGCTGGTGCGGCGGTTGGTCCGGTAGCCGCTGGTGCCTGGGGTGATGTTCCAGGGAGTGAACAGGCTGTCAGGAAGGTGAAACAGGCGATGGTGATGACTAACAGTCGCACAGCGTGACGCGACAGACGCGACATCGAACGTTCCTCTTTTATCTTTTAACATATGTCAACCGGGTGGATCGCGGGAATTATACCATACATGTGCGACAGATGTTCCCGTTGGCGGCATAATTCCCCGTGGATTACAGGGATTACGTGGTGTGTTACAGACCAGGCGTTTTATTGGACGAGAGTCCGGTTTCGCCTCCTGATGGAGGATTGCGTAAGTCGTATAAATGATACGAGTTACGCGGTTGCCGTTCAAACCGGACGTTTGACCCCTCAAAGGGGGTCACTATCAAAGGGTCTGAAGGGTTCATCAGCTTCATGTATTCCTGTCCTGGACGACGCGATCGCATTCTGGTGCAGCATACTTCATGTGGTCCCAACGATGTTTTGGCACTCGCC
>DAOTUI010000139.1:0-12133 GCA_034437035.1 Chloroflexaceae bacterium | reverse complement strand
ATCTTTATCATAAAAAATTTGCACAGAGTGCAAATTTTTTATGATAAAGATCGGGAATCTTCCGCCCTGCCGGAGGCGAATCGGGCCGTTCATCCAGATGAACACCTGATTTGGAACCGACCGCGTAACTCCTGTAACTTACACGACTTACGCGGTTGCCATGCAAACCGGACGTTTAATGAGATGGAAGCCGGATTCGCCTGCGGCAGCATGGTACGCTTTTTTTGTTTTTCACAAAAATGTTGCACTTCGTGCAACATTTTTGTGAAAAAGACTGGGATCTTCCGCCCTGCCGGAGGCGAAAATGCCTTTTGCGTAACCCACCGCGTAACTCGTGTAGGTTACACAAGTTACGCGGTGTGCGTTCAAACGAACCATTTGCTCTCGATAACGGCGTATTTCGCCTGCGGCAGCATGGTATGTTTTTGTCTTATTCCGGAGAATGTCCCATTCCGCCCTGCCGGAGGCGAGTCTGGCCGCCATCTGGTCAAACGTCCGGTTTGAACACCGACCGCATAACTCCTGTAACCTACACGCGTTACGCGGTGGGGCTTGTTCCGGCCCGGTGTCAGACCCAAACGCCGGCTTCGCCTGCGGCAGCGTGGTACGTTATGGATCTTATCTTCCGCCCTGCCGGAGGCGAATCGAACCGTTCATCCAGGCAATCACATGGTTTGGATACCCACCGCGTAACTTGTGTAACCTACGGAACTTTAAGATTGAGCTATTCCGAGGGCCGCAGTTCGGCGAAATTCCCGGCATGTTCAACCGGCTTTCGTATTGTGAGAGTGCTCCTTCCCTGTTATAATTCTTTCTGTGATGCAGCCCCGTCCACAAAGGGTGGTACGTGAAACCTATGTGGACCAGTGAGACCACCATACAACCCTACCCTTCGCGTTAAGGAGATTCAATGAACCGCATTCCACTCTTGCTGTGTGTACTTGTCCTCCTCACCTTTGTCGTCGTTCCGCATGCCGGCTATGCGGCTGCGCCCGACGCCGCGCCATATCGCGCAGGTGAAGTTCTGGTTAAACTCCAACCAGGCATGAGCCTCTCTGCGGAGGCCCGCCCGGTTGGTGTGCCCCTCACTGCAACCGGCGAGGCAAGTCACCTGAACAAGATGCTCCGTATGCTGGGAGCTTACCACGTCGACCCTATCGACGATACGAGTAATACCTATCGTGTATCCCTGAACACAACTATCGATGCCGCCCGATTAGCTGTGCAGATTGCGGCTGATCCGGCCGTCGTTTTTGCCGAGCCGAACGCTATCCGTACGGCGATGCGTACGCCCAACGATCCCGCTGTGCCGCAGCAGTGGGCACTGAACAACATTCAGGCATTTGATGCCTGGAATGTCACAACCGGAGCCGAACTCGTTGTTGCCGTGCTCGACACGGGCGTCTCGACCGACCATCCGGATCTCGAAGGCAAGATCCTGCCTGGCTACAACGCCATCAATGGCGGGAATGGCGCCGAAGATACCAACGGGCATGGCACGGCCGTTTCGGGCCTGATTGCGGCGAACACCGACAACGATACCGGCATTGCCGGCATGTGCTGGGGATGCCGGATTCTGCCGGTCACGGTGCTGAGTGCGCGTGGTGGTGGTGACGATGCCGGCGTTGCGCGCGGCCTCCGCTGGGCCGTGGATAACGGCGCACGGATTGTCAATATGAGCCTGGGTGGCTCGCAGGACAGCCAGACGTTGCGCGATGCCGTACAGTATGCCAACAGCCGGGGCACCCTGATTGTGGCGGCCTCCGGGAATGAACGTCAGGCGGGCAATCCGGTGAGCTATCCGGCAGCCTACCCGGAAGTACTGGCCGTCGGCGCAACGGGCAATGCCGACACAATCACCGGCTTTTCCAACACCGGCGACTATGTTGCGCTGGCTGCGCCGGGTGTGGGGCTCTGGACGACGGTGATGGGTGGGACGTATGGCCCGCCAAACGGCACTTCGTTTTCCAGTCCGTATGTTGCCGGCGTGGCTGGTCTGATATGGACGCTGCGCAGCGATCTGAGCAACTATGATGTCGCCTGTATCCTGCAGGCCAGTGCCGATGACAAAGGCGCGCCCGGCAAAGATCCTGAATATGGTTGGGGCCGGTTAAATGCTCTCCGCGCAGTCCAACTGGCGCAGAACTATGGCGGTTGTCCGCTGGATCAACCCGCCCCGGAACCGGCCCAACCGCAACCCGCGCCGGTCAATCCCACGCCGGGCAACGCGCCGCCGGCATTTGTGCCGGTTGCGCCCATTCCCGATATGCCCGATCAGCGCTATTTCCCCGAAACCGGGCATACCCTGCGCGGTGAGTTCAAGCGCTACTGGGAGCGCCACGGTGGGTTGCCGATCTTTGGTTACCCGACGAGCGAGGAGTTTCTGGAGCGCGGGAGCGACGGCCGTGACTATGTGGTGCAATACTTCGAGCGTCACCGCTTTGAATTCCATCCGGAAAATCCGGCTCCCTACAATGTCCAACTGAGTCGCCTGGGCGATCTGGTGCTGCAAAGCCAGGGACGCAACTGGTTTACCTTCCCCCGCGCCGCGCCACAGCCGGGATGCGTCTTCTTCGAAGGAACCGGGCATTCCGTCTGTGAGCCATTCTTGAGCTACTGGCGCAGCAACGGCCTGGAATTTGATGGTCGGCCCGGCAAAACATTTGAAGAAAGCCTGGCGCTCTTTGGGCAACCGCTCTCCCCGCCCCAGGTCGAGGAAGTTGCCCCCGGTGTCTTTGTAACCTCCCAGTGGTTTGAGCGGGCACGCCTGGAGGACCATGGGTCAAACGGCGTGTTGCTGGGATTGTTGAGTAACGAACTTGCCCGCGCCCGTGGTTGGCGCTAACTAACCTTGCCCATCATCATGACGAGCGAGCGATGACGAACACCTTAGCCGCCGGTAGCCTTCGTCATCGCTCGCTTGTTTTCTGGTTTCTCGCCCTTTTTTAACCGATGGAGTGGGTTTGATGCAAAGGATGCTTCCCCTGGTCGTGTTGCTGGTGATGCTGTTCGTGACGGCACTGCCCGTCGCCGCGGCTACCTACGATGAGAGTGCCTTCAATCGCGTGTGGGAACGTACAGATGGACCTGTTGCCAATGGCAGCGTTGAGCGCGCCTGGTTCTGGGGACCGGCCCCGTTTACGACTATCGACGAACGGTATGTCGAAGGCGTTGATAGCACCCGCCGGGCTCAGTATTGGGACAAGGGACGGATGGAGATCTCCAACCCGAATGATGACCCGAACAGCCCCTGGTATGTCACCAGCGGCCTCTTGAGCCTGGAGATGATCGGCGGGCGGATTCAGGTGGGCGACACCCGGTTTGAGCGCCGGGCCAGAGCCGAGATTCCGATTGCGGGTGATCCCGACCCGGAGGTCAACCCGGAAGCGCCAACCTATGCCGACTTTTTTGGCGTAACGACCGTGATGCTTGACAGTCGCCTCCAGCCGATCCTATCCGACCCGATCGGCCCGATTGCGGCGGATAGCGCGGCACCACCCCGGTTTGGCGACCTGGTGGCCGAGGCAGTGACCGCTACCGGCGAAGTAGAGCGCGTGCCGGAACTGGCGGCGGCCTACCCGGGTACGCGCCTGGTCTACTATGATGGTGTGTTGAGCCATAACATCCCGGAGGTCTTCTGGAATTTTCTGCAGCAGGTGGGGACCGTGCAGATCAACGGCGAGGAACGCCAGGATCTCTTGATGGACTGGCTCTATGTGATGGGGCACCCGGCCAGCGAACCTTACTGGGTCAAAACCCTGGTCAACGGTGTCGAGCAGTATCTGCTGGTCCAGGTCTACGAGCGCCGCATCCTCACGTATAACCCGAACAACCCCCCGCAGTGGCAGGTGGAACTGGGCAATATCGGGCAGCACTACTACACCTGGCGCTACGAACTGACCGAGCGCCCGGCCCCGGTTAATCTAATTCGTCCGGACAATATCAACGCAATTGTGGAACCACCACAGGGTCCGGCCGGCACCACCTTTGCCGTTACGCTCTTTGGATTTGAACCGGGCGAAGAAGTCAGCGTCTGGTTGACCTTCCCCGATCAGGCTGTGCAGGAAGCGCCGGAGTTGGGCGTTGCGAATGCGAATGGCGAAGTTGCCCTGTTTGGTGAAACACCAATCAACGTGTTTACCAATGAGGGCGACCCACCGGGAGTGTGGGCATTGACCGGGCAGGGGTTGAGCAGCGAGAATATCGCCATCGGCTATTTCAGCGTTACCCCACCAGAGTAACCCTTTGGAGTGCGGCAGCATGCTGCCGCACTCCAAACGACAGGGGCGACGCAGGTTATGCGTCGCCCCTGTTTGATGCGAGTTGAGCCGTATCACAGCACATAGCCGCGCTTGCGGGCCAGTTCCTCTTTGTGCTTCCGAAAGAGAATATCGCGCTCCGTCCCTTTCAATCCACGACTATAGGTATCCAGGATCTGTTCGACCTCGGCGTCAAGCTCATCTTCCTGCCGCAGATCGGCGATAATAAACTCATAGATCCGTTTAACGCGCTCGGCCCGCCCCTCGCCCCGCCGGGCACCGGGACGCTCCTTGTACGCGACCAATCCGCGCTGCGCCAGTTCATCCTGAAGCCGCTCGGCAATGCGGCGCACTTTGTCTTCAGAGAGTCGCATGGGCGCTCCTCCACCTTGCAATACTTACGCTATGGGCGCTTCCATTATAGCCGATTCCTGCCTGGAAACGTCGGCATCAACAGCGGTGATTCTGCCCGGCGGATGGAACGGATACCTACTGCAAATCAGTAATTTCGTGGCACAACCATGCCAGGCACTCCTGATTAACAAAGTGGCAAACAGCCGGGCCATCTTCCTCTGCTTCTAACAAGCCGGCGGTACGCAAAACCCGCAGATGCTGCGAGAGCGTCGATTGGGCCCGCGGACCACCTTCCGGCAGGTGCAAGAGAATCTGGTTGCCGATACAGCCGGGATGCGCCAGGACATAGCGAAGAATCTGCAGGCGTACAGGACTGCTGAGCGCTTTGCAGACGCGACAGAAGTGATCTTCGAGTTGTAGCTGCGCCGTCTCCATCGTCGGCCTCTTTCATTGATGCTGATATAAATGTACGCTTGATTCAGATCCATGTCAAGCGGATGTCTGGATCAAGTGAGCAGGCGTACCACGTTACTGTCAGTGAATATATATATCCGGTCATTATTTCGGATGTAAAATTATGAAATCCAGAGAAGCTTTTTAATACAACTATACAAAGCGTAATACAAGTAAGCAAAAAAACCAATCCGGCAATTAGCAATAGAACTTTACTACTATTCCGGATAAAACCATTGCACTATCCGGGAGGACTTCGTATAATGTTCAACGAAGTGGGGTAATGTCTGCCGCAATACAGGATAACAACTATGACGAACACCGTACCAATGCAGCGTGATCCAATGGCGGCGGTCCTTGAACTGAGTCGCCTGGTCTGTTCATCCTTAGATCTGGACAAAGTATTGCGGCGTATCCTGCATGCGGCGCACGACTTAAGCGAAGCCGAGTCTGTCACTGTGATGCTGTTGGACGAAGCGGGGGAATGGTTAACCGTTAGTGCAGCAATTGGCACCTCCCGTAATGTCTACCGGGATGTGGGCTTGCGGGTTGGTGAAGGATTGGCTGGTTGGGTCGCACAGACCGGGCAGCCAATCCATCTGAGTAATCCTGCGGCCGATCCCCGTTACCACCACTGGCCTTCGTCGCCGATATCGAATATCCTCGCCTTACCGCTGCAGGTGCGCGACCGGATACTCGGTGTACTCAACCTATCGCAGTATGACTCGTATGCGCTCTTCAGTGAGACCGTCGTGCAGATGATGGAGGTGTTTGCCGGCCACGCAGCAATTGCCATCGACAATGCCGAGACTGCTACAAAACTACGGCGGGCAGCGGATCGGGAGCGGTTACTGAACCAGATTAACCATGCGGTACGGGATATGGGCAACGCTGATGCGGTCATCGACCTGGCACTCCGAGGGCTGACCGGTAATCTGCATGGAACCGGTTGTGCATTGTACCGTCGGGTAACTACCGGCCACACCAGCGAGTTTCATCTGACGAATGAATGGCGACAACCGGCAGCAGCAGCGGGCCCGGAATGGTCGGATCAATCCTGGCAAACAACGGCGGAGCGCTCCGCCGTTGTTTGCAACCTGACCGCTGCGGGCGCCTGGATTACGGCTCCGATTTCCTATCGCGGGCGCCTGGTATCCTGGCTGCGGCTGTTTGCCCAGGCCCGCACCCGGCGCTGGCGCGATGATGAACTCGATCTGATGCAGGCCGTGGGGGACCAGCTTGCGATTGCTATCGCGCAGGCTGAATTGACGCAGCAGGAGCAGCGCAGTCGCAACTTGAGTGAGTCCTTGGGACAACTTGCCGCCGCCTGCAATACGATGATTAGCCAGGAAATGCTACTCAACTTTGTGCTGGAACAACTCGCGCGCTTTGTGGCCTATGACTCGGCCGCCATCTGGTTGAGCCGCGATGACGATTATGTCAAACTGGTTGCCGGTCGCGGCTATCAGTCGGATATACGCAATCTCATTCTGTATGTCGGGCCCGGTTCGCTCAACTGGCGGACGACCGGACAATGCCGGGCGGTGGTTATATCCGATGTGCAGAATGATTCACGCTGGCAGGATGTTCCCGACAGTCAGATTATTCGCTCCTGGGTCGGGGTGCCGCTGTGGGCCAACAAGCAGTTCATTGGCCTGTTATCAATTGATCAACGGCAACCCGATGCCTTTGGCGAGAATGACCGGCAGATTGCCGAAGCATTTGCCGATCATGTGGCTGTAGCAATTCACAATGCGCAACTCTATCAGCAAGCCCAGGCTCGCACGGAACAACTCCAGGCGCTCCACCGCCTCAGCATTCGCCTGAGCGCCATGCATGCGGTTGAGCCTCTCCTGGATGAACTGGCACGCCTGTTGCATACAACCTTCGGCTACTACCAGGTCAATGTGGCCCTGATCGAGGATGGTGATCTGGTAATCAAAGCTGTCGCCGGGCAGGTTAACACGGTCGCAGATCTGCAAGATACCGGCTGCATGGCTATGGCCGGCAGTGCAGGACTGGCGGGGCGGGCCATGCGTGCAGTTGAAGCAATGCTGGTTAATGATCTCGCGCGCGAACCGGACTATGTTGCACTCCCGCTATTGGAGGCAACTCGGGCCGAACTGGTTGTGCCGATTAAGGGCGCGGAGCGGGTGCTGGGCGTCATTGATGTCCACGGCGCTAGTGTGGGCCAGTTCAGTCAGGATGATGTCTATCTGTTGGAATCACTGGCCGGGCAGACTGCGGTTGTCCTGGAGAATATTGCACGCTATGATGAGCTCCAGCGCACGCAGGAGGAGTTGCTGCGTAGCGAACGCCTGCGCGCGCTGGGTGAACTCTCCAGTGGAGTTGCGCATGATTTTAATAACCTGCTGGCGGGAATCCTCGGGCACGCACAGTTGCTGCTGCTTGAACCGATGGACGCGACAACCCGCGAGGGGCTACGGGTCATTGAGCGTGCCGCCCTCGACGGCGCGGCAATTGTCCGCCGGCTACAGGATTTTGCCCAGACCCACCACTCCCCGCCCGATGATATTGTCGATATCAACAATGTTATTGAAGAGAGCCTGGCAATTACGCGCCCGCGTTGGCGTGATGCTGCGCAGAGTTGTGGCATTTCGGTTGAAGTTATCTCTGAACTGGCCGCGCAGGCCCCCGTTATTGGCGATGCGCCCGTCCTGCGGGAACTGGTGACCAACCTGATCCTTAATGCACTCGATGCAATGCCGCATGGAGGCGAACTCCACATCAGGACATTCGAGCAGGATGGGCATTCATACTCCGGCAGCGAGCCGGCGGGGGAGAAAGTGACGACACCTATGGTCGTGATCGAGGTACGTGATACCGGCATCGGGATGCCGCCGAATATCCAGAAACGCATCTTCGACCCCTTCTTTACGACCAAGGGTGCGCGGGGCACCGGGATGGGGTTGGCCGTGGCCCACGGCATTGTTCAGCGTCATCATGGGAGTATCACGGTGCGCAGTGCGCCGGGCATGGGTAGCACCTTTACTGTCGCGCTGCCGATGCAGACCGCGACTATGCCAAAGTCCGAGCCGAAAGAGGTACGCCAGTCGATTGATCTATCCGCACTGCGGGTGCTGGTTATCGAAGATGAGCTGATGGTGCAGCGCGTACTGACCCAACTATTTGAGCGCTGGGGATGCCAGGTGACAGCCGTAGCATCCGGGGTCGAAGCGCTGGATCTCTTCCAGCCCTATCAGATCGATCTGGTTTGCACCGATCTGGGTATGCCGGGGATATCCGGGTGGGAACTGTTGGAACAGATTCGCCGGCAAGATCCCTATGTTGCCACCCTGTTAATTACCGGCTGGGGCGAACAACTCGATCCCGAAGATGCCCGTACCCGGGGGGCCGACCGGGTGCTGGTCAAGCCGTTTGATGCCACCGCGCTCTACCGGACTGTCAGCGCCATGCATGTGCAGTCCCGCCGTCTATCACAGAATGAGTTATCGTGAATAAGCAACAACCTTCAGATGAAAAGCAGAAACAACCAGCCGGGCGGCAGCGCCTGCCCGGTGCAGCAGTTGGACTGCGTATCCTGCGGATAATTGCGGTTCTCTCCACGCTGATCCTGCTGGCACTGGTGCTGGTGGGGAGCCTGATAGTTGTGCAAGGCCGGCGCGATGAAACCCGCCCGGCGGATGCAATTGTGGTCCTGCACGCCGACACCCTGACAAACGCCCATCTTGCGCATGCACAGGAGTTGTACCGGCGGCGGCTTGCCGGCCGGTTGCTCCTGGTCGCCGATGACCCGGTGGTAGTTCAGGCCGATCTGGTTGCGCAGGGGTTGCCGGAACATGCGCTGCTGCCGGTAGAGGAGCCGGAAGATAATGTAGCGGATTTTCAAAACATTGCCGAGATAGCGCGGCAACAGGGCATCGAAAGCATCCTGATTGTCAGCGCACCGAGCGAACTGCTGCTCGATTTGAAGATGGCCCGCGATCATGGACTGGTCGCGCATGGCGCACCGGTCTCTACCGTGGACTTCGAGCCGCAGACACTGTTCCAGGCCAGCCTGAACTACTGGCAGTATGTCTTGTTCGGGTCCGACTAGCCTCCTCAGGCCAGCAGACCGGCCACAATCGCGGCAACCAGGCCACCCACCAGTGAACTCAAGAGATTAACCAGATCATTGTCGAGCCGGCGCCATCCGCGCACAAAGGTGTTGGGTGTGCCATCGCGCCCGGTCGGACGCTCGGTTTCCTTCCCACCCGGATAGCGGTACATGGCCTGCACCGTGGCTCCCAGCAGACTATCAAACAGCGCTCCGACCAACCCACCCAGCAGCGCTGCCGGGAGCAACCACCAGGCAACTGTCACGGGTTGCCCGGTAAGCATCTGCCCAATGATCATAAATCCGAGGACAGCCAGACCAATAAAACTGCCGCCCGCCACCGCTGCGCCCGTTCCCAGCAGGGTAATACCGCCGGATGTGCCCGGCTCAACCCGGCGTCCCGTCGTAATCAGGCGTGGCTGGTGGGGACTCAGCACGCCCGACTCCGTGGCCCAGGTGTCTGCCGTAACGGTTGCCATCACCCCGACAAATGCGGCAAAGAGCAACAGCGGCTCGCCAAATAAGCCGTAGAGCAACGCCAGCAGTGCGCCCACGCCGCCATTCGCCAGCGCCTGCCGCAGATCGCGCCGCCCGCCCTTGGAGAACTTCTCGGCGGCGCGCTGCTCCTTGACCTCCTCACGGTAGTGCGAGAGCAGGCTGCTGCTGATAAAAAAGGCAAACAGCGTCAGCCCCCAGACCCACCCGCCGGCACCAAAGGTCAACGTGCCGACGATGATGGCTCCGAGCCAGCCGCCGGCGGTCAGTGACTGCCGCCAGTAGGCCAGTCCGCCAATGCCCGTGCTAATTGCCACTCCCAGGATGAAGCGGGTTGTATCAATCATTGTTCATTGTTGTTATACGCGTTACGCGGTTGACATGCAAACCGGACGTTTACTGAGATGGCAGCCCGATTCGCCTGCGGCAGCATGGTACGTGTTTTATCTCTGTCACGAACATTTGGCTCTCTGAGCCAAATGTTCGTGACAGAGATCTGGGATCTTCCGCCCTGCCGGAGGCGAAATGCGCTTTCGGGTTTGTAACTGCGTAAGTCCTGTTATATGACAGGACTTACGCGGTGGTCGTTCAAACGGACCGTTTGCTCTCGATAACGGCGTATTTCGCCTGCGGCAGCATGGTACGTTTTTGTCTTTTTCGGAAAAAGAATGTCATGTTCCACCCTGCCGGAGGCGAATCGAGCCAGTTGTCCCGGCAGACGCCCGGGTTTGGAACCGACCGCGTAACTCCTGTTATATGAACGGTTGACATGCAAACCGGACGTTTACTGAGATGGCAGCCCGATTCGCCTGCGGCAGCATGGTACGCGTTTTACCTTTTTCACAAAAAATTCACGTTGTGAATTTTTTGTGAAAAAGCATGGAATCTTCCGCCCTGCCGGAGGCGAAACCGGCCTGCGGATCCGGCACAAGGACTGGAACAGTCCACACCGTGTAAGTTGTGTTATATGAAAAAGTCAAGAGAGCAGCCTGCTGCCACGGGCGATATCCACCCTTTTTTGATTAAAAATCCATTTTGAATATCAACGGTTCCACGCTTGAACACTACGCAGCAGGCAGATGAGTACGGAACCAGGCCAGGGTGCGCTCCCAGGCATCCTCGGCAGCATCTGCGGCATAACTGTCCCGTGTGTCATTAAAGAAAGCATGCCCGGCACCCGCATAGACCTGGAACTCATTCTCAACACCGGCCTCCTCCAGGGCCGACTGCATCTGGCGCACTTCGTCCACCGGAATGCCCTGATCTTCTGCGCCATACAGCCCCAGCACCGGAGCCTGCACCTCCTGCGCCTCCTCCGGGGTCAGCGGACGGCCATAGAAGGCGACCGCTGCACCCAGATCTTCCTCGGCGCGGGCCGTGTTCAGCGCTAACCCGCCGCCCATGCAGAAGCCGACCACACCAACCGCTTCACCGCCGACATACTCCTGCTGCTGAAGAAAATCGATCCCCTGCCGGATCTCCGCGACGGCCTGCATCATATCCAGTTCCATCACCAGTTTGCGCGCCTCGTCCGGTTCGGTGACAACCTGCCCATCGTAGAGGTCCGGCGCGAGAGCGACAAAACCCTGCTGGGCAAAGCGGCGCGTCACATCACGGATATGCTCATTCAGCCCCCACCACTCCTGGATGACAACGACGGCGGGCAGCGGCTCAGCCCCCTCCGGCCGCGCCAGATAGCCCATCAGCGTCTCGCCGTCGGCATCGGGATAGGTCACCTCTTCCGTGATCAGGCCCTCCGTGCTACCGGTATCTGCGCTCGTCGCGGCGGTCGCAGTCGGGTCAACGACGGGCGGTGGTGTCGTCCCGGTTGCGGTCGGCCCGGGTTGCCCACAGGCGGCCAGCAATGTTGTGGCGGCCGCCACACTGCCAAGCGCAGCCGCCGCGCGGGTAAGAAACTCACGCCGGGTAATCTGCCCGCACTGGAACGAGCGAACCAGTTGCATAACATAGACACGATCCATTGATTGCCTGTGTTCCCTTCTATGGCTTCTACTCTATTTGTTCTCTGTTCTCTACGACTACTGTAAATTATGCCACACCCCTTCCCGGCTGTACAGGCAGAACTGGTAATGCTGCAACATCTCTGGATTGCTATCATAAGCATGGACCTTTGTAATGAATAACAGGACTTACGCGGTGCGCGTTCAGACCAGACGTTTGACCCGATGGAAATCGGATTCGCCTGCGGCAGCGTGGTACGTTCTGTTTCTTTTTCACGAACAATTGGCTCGGAGAGCCAATTGTTCGTGAAAAAGATCTGGTGATTTCCGCCCTGCCGGCGGCGAATCGGGCCGGTTGTCCAGGCAGATGCCTGCCAGGTCAACGACTGCGTAACTCCTGTTATTGACACGACTTACGCGGTTGCTCACCCGAAAGGAAATTTCGCCTCCGGCAGGGCGGAAGATTCCATTCTTTTTCACAAAAATTTTGCACTTCGTGCAAAATTTTTGTGAAAAAGATCAAAAAGTACCAT
>DAOTUI010000138.1:0-23103 GCA_034437035.1 Chloroflexaceae bacterium | reverse complement strand
CCTTCGCCGCGCCGGTCGCCGATCTCCCGCGCAATGGCAAGATATTGCTCGTGGTACTCAATCGCGCGGGGGTAGTCGCCCAGGGAATAGTAGGCGAGGCCGAGGTTGCCCAGGGCGGTGCCTTCGCCGCGCCGGTCGCCGATCGCCCGCGCAATGGCAAGTTATTGCTCGTGGTACTCAATCGCGCGGGGGTACTCGCCCAGGTTGTCGTAGGCGAGGCCGAGGCCCCCCTGGGCGTTGCCTTCGCCGCGCCGGTCGCCGATCTCCCGCGCAATGACCAGGTGCTGCTCGTAGTACTCAATCGCGCGGGGGTACTCGCCCAGGGAATAGTAGGCGCTGCCGAGGTTGCCCAGGGCGTTGCCTTCGCCGCGCCGGTCGCCGATCTCCCGCGCAATGACCAGGCGCTGCTCGTAGAAATCAATCGCGCGGGGGTACTCGCCCAGGTCGGCGTAGGCGTTGCCGAGGCCCCCCAGGGCGTTGCCTTCGCCGCGCCGGTCGCCGATCTCCCGGCTGATGACCAGGTGCTGCTCGTGGTACTCAATCGCGCGGTGGGCGTCGCCCAGGTCGGCGTAGGCGTTGCCGAGGTTGCCCAGGGCGTTGCCTTCGCCGCGCCGGTCGCCGATCTCCCGGCTGATGACCAGGTGCTGCTCGTAGTACTCAATCGCGCGGTGGGCGTCGCCCAGGTTGGCGTAGGCGCTGCCGAGGCTGCCCAGGGCGGCCCCTTCGCCGCGCCGGTCGCCGATCTCCCGGCTGATGACCAGCGCCTGCTCGTGGTACGCAATCGCGCGGGGGTACTCGCCCAGGGAATAGTAGGCGAGGCCGAGGTTGCCCAGGGCGTTGCCTTCGCCGCGCCGGTCGCCGATCGCCCGCGCAATGACCAGGTGCTGCTCGTAGTACTCAATCGCGCGGGGGTACTCGCCCAGGGCGGCGTAGGCGAGGCCGAGGTTGCCCAGGGCGTTGCCTTCGTGGTCTTTGCGCCCCAGCCGCCGCGCCGCGTCGCGTTGGGCCTCCAGTTGTGGGATGTGCTCCCGCCGCAGGTCGTAGCGCAGATCACCCACATACACCGTCGCATTGGCAAAGTCGAGCAGCAGTGCATCCATGGCCGGGTCCGGCTCATCCTGTTGCATTAGCCATCCCCAGGCAGTATCAATTTGCCGTCGCTCTCTGTCAAACAATGCCAACCCCTCCAGAGGTCTACCTTTAAAATACAATTCGTTTTCAGCATGACTTGCAATTCGTTGATAATAACGGGCGTGGCGCAGACGCGTAATACGCTCGTTACCCTGCTCGTGCAAGCGACACAATGCAAAGGCACGTGCCAGGTCATGTAGGTCGTAACGCTCGGTAGTGACATCAAACTCTACCAGGCTGCTCAGGTACAATTCATTCAGCAAATCAGCGACTATGTTGCCCTCTGCGTCAATTATCGCTTCTGCTGCTTCCAGGGTGAAACTGCCAATAAAAACACCTAACTGCGCAAACACTCGCTGTTCTGCAATTTTCAGCCTGTCATAACTCAACGCTAATGAGGCTTCCACACTGCTCCACGCTAAGTTTTCTGGATAGTGTAAACGCGTCAGCCGCGTCTGTTCATCACGCAGATTTTGGAGATAATCTTTCACTGAACGTGAGGGGCTTTGTCTGAGAAAGGTGGCGCTCACCCGCAGCGCCAGCGGTAAGTAGCCGCACATCCGCGCCAGTTCCGGTGCATACTCACCAATGCGCGGCTCCAGATCCAGCAGCAGATTAATAGCTTCCTCTTTCGAAAGTGCGCCCAGGTAGAAATGTTGTATTCCGGGTAGACTGAAGGCACTGCGTGAAGTAATAAGCAATGCACAGCCAGAAGGAGGTAACAATAGTCGCACCTGAGCAGCATCCCACGCATCATCGGCAAAAATTAGCACTCGCTTACCGTGAAGGAGAGAGCGATAGAGGGCACTTAGTGTCACTTCGTCATCCGGTAGGCGTGCTATTGGTTCGAATACGCGGATAACTTGCTGCAATGCTTGAGAAGGTGCTAGAGGAGTAGTTGTTGAACCAGACAACTCGACAAAAATTTGCCCATCGGGAAAGTAAGTAGCAACTCTATTTGCTGCAATAACAGCCAGTTCTGTTTTGCCAATGCCGGCCATTCCACGGATACCTACGATAGCCGCAACTCGATTACCAGTTGTTAAAGTCGTAACAAGTTGCTCTAATTCAGACTCGCGACCTACAAAGTCTGCCACTGGAGCACGCAGTTGATACAGACTATTAACCGAGGAGGTTTGTGTGATTATGCCAGGACGAGCGGGTTGCTCACTGAAAAAGAAGCCGCCACTCTGCCAACTCCAAAAGTCAACTGCTCTTTGACCAATTAACTCATAAACATACTCTGGCATCCAGAGGATCAGCGGACGATTCAGTTTCCGAAACCGTTCACGCTGTACTTGAAGTTCCTGAAGAGTTCTATCTCTAAGTGCCGCATTCTCTTCGGATGGTAAAAGTTTCTCAATATCGTACACAATTAGCGGTTCTGACGTGCCTTCTGCTGTAAATAGTACATCCAGTATACTACTATCACTGCCAGTAAGCATAACTTCAGTGAAGTCGTGTCCAGGCAGTTGGCGTTCAATTTGCTTTGTTAGTTCGCGTCTTTTTGACGGTTTATTACATACTGCGAACAATAGCACAAATTGACCCTGCATATTACGAAGAACTTGTGCTAATCTGCGGACTTGATACTCATCTTCGGAGGCAACAAGTTGTACTTTATTACCAGCAACATAATCACCAGCAACATAGTTCAGAGAACCCTGATTGATACCAGCGACTATTTCGTCACGAGAACGGACGGTTCCACTTGACGAGACACTGTTGTTTTTTTCACTATCGTGAATATGATTAGTATCATTCATCAGCCTTGTATCTTTCGCCAGCGCTGATATGCATCTGTAGCAGCGACAAGTGGATGTAAGTCTACACGAATTTCATCGCCACAGATGTACTCCAAAACCAGTCGTTTAAATATCAACTCTCTATAGACATCACTATTTGCGGTAGCCGTCTTGTATTGATCGATAACAACCAACATTTCCAGATATTTGCTCTCGATAAGCTTGGTGTATTCATGCAGTCGCCTGCGAACAGCAACACGAACGTGTTTTTCGGCAAGTTCATCCTCACTCTCGACCTGAGCTTCCAAAACCGCGTCACGTATTAACAACAAAAGGTCACTGATATGACCGCCTGAGGCATCTATAAGTGGTTCAAGCACATTGACGTCTTGAAAAAGCTCCTCAATAGATGTACCTTCCTGGCCCAATCGACGACTGACAACTTCTGTAAGCTTTTGTCTCCCTTCCCTTGAATACATTTCGTCTATGTCAGGGAGTTGAGTCACCGGAATAGCAGGAACAAATTCAGGACTCTGTTCCCATATATCACCGAGGTTAGCCTGTACCGAGATAGGTACTGTATAAATGACATGGCAAGGTACTGCCTGAAGTTCAGCAGCATGATCGACGAACATCTCTAATTGTAAGTCACGGTTCTTTCCATTTTCGTCAGTTGCAGTCAGATTGAGTTTATCACAACCATCACAAACAATAACCAAACCGTCATACCCTGCCTCTAATACCTGTTGGTGTGCATCTTGCATTAGCTCACAGACTGCATCGAGAAAACCTCTTGTATCCGCCTCAATTCTAGTTGTGATTTGGCGACTACGTTGATAGCCTCCACGCAACTCAAGACCGAGGCCAAATTCACCCAGTATTCGTACGATTAGATTTGGTGCTACTTTAGCCTCAACCTTACCCGCCATATCACCAGATAGTTGTCCTCCTACCGTAACCTCCTTTGAGATCAAAAATTCAGCCAGCTTCTTGGCACTATCCTCTTTAATAAAGATTTCCTCTTCCTGAAGTTGGGCAACTACCCTTCCCGCCATCAAAAGTAGAACAGCAGTATATTCAAACGTACGTCCACTTATTTGCTCTTCGACGTCAAACACGACTGTGAAGTAGTTGTACTCTCTCAGCATACGAACAGCCCGGTTAAGTTCTGTCGTCTTACCACATTTCGTATGTCCCATAACTAAATGGTATGACGGCTCATCTCCAGCCATTCGAATGCGGTTTGCCAAGCGGTGCGCAATTTTACTTCCACGAACTGAAGCAAGATCAACATAGCGAACATCATCATGAGCAGGAAGCGGCTCAAAGGCATCGAACGCTCTATAGATAGTTGCTAAGTCTGGCATTGTTGAAAACCCCTTATTCTGGTACTAAAAGCTTTGACAGAGACAACCTTTCACACGATGTTTCCTCAATCGCGAATGGTGTCCTGCATGCCGTAATTCAACGCGTTGTTGTTGATCTCTTGTTTGTTATTAATCAGCCTGCCTCTCCATGGGGTATGGCTACTACCTACATTATAGCAGGATACGCAAACGTGGAACGCACCAACTCACTCACTGAGTTTTGAGTATACCGCCGACGCACACCTCAGGTATCATCTCTATCGAGGGAACGAGTTAGATAGACCGGCTGATCTGCCTCCGGCACAAAGCCACAGGCGCGATAAAACTGCACCGCCTCCGGATTGTCCGCCAGCACCCAGACTTCCCGCACATTGTGGGCCCGCATCCAGCGCTCCATTGCCGCAAGCAGCGCCCGCCCGACGCCGCGTCTGCGCCACCGGGTATGCACGCCGATATCGTACAGCAGCACATGAGCGCCGTCGCCGGTCGCCGTCGGGAGCAAAAAGCAGTCCAGGGAGCCGACGAGCGTGGTGTCTTCAAAGGCGGCCCAGCAGAGCACCGCCGGGTTCGCCAGATAGCGCTGTGCTTCGTCCGAGGTGGGGATGTCCTGGACGGTTCCCCGCCCGGCAAGATCAAAGTCGGCATCTGCCGCCGCCAGTTGGGCGAGAATTGCCGCATCGCCCGGACCAAGCCGGCGTACGGATAGGACCATAGGTATCTCCATGGATTTTTCTAATTAATAGGAGTTACGCGGTTGATATACAAACCGGACGTTTGACCCGATGGAAGCCTGATTCGCCTGCGGCAGCATGGTACTTTTTTTCTTGTTCACACACATTTTTGCACGACGTGCAAAAATGTGTGTGAACAAGGATGGTTGCTTCCACCCTGCCGGAGGCGCTATCCTCCGCCAGATGCGGGATCACCTGATCCATGGCAGCAGTGGCCGTTTCGCGGTGTTCGTTCATGTCGGGTTGTTCGTGGTCCAAACTCCCACCGCGTAACGCGTGTAATGAAGGGCGCAGCAGTGGCCGGGCAGATATTCAGCAGACATTATCTGTGAAGCCCCTGCTACGCCCCTACACTCAACGCCTGAGCAGCAGCCAGACCCACACCCCCAGCAGAATCGCGCTGACCAGCCCCAGTGCGCCGCCGATCCAGGGCAGAATCGCTGCGTCGCTCCTTTTGTCGGCAATATAATCGGCCCGACTGCCACCGTAGAGCCGCTCGGCCTTAAGCGCGCGGCCCTCGCGCCCCTGGACCACAGTGCCGATAGCCGTCACCGAGTCGCCCGCCACAAAGCCGGTATAGCGTTTGGTACCCTCGCCGCTGATGCCGTTCCACCACAGGGCGGTATCTTCCTGCCAGGTCACAGGAGCCCGTTCCAGCCGGTAGTCTGCATTCTCGATCTGCACCCGGCCATCCGCCAGTTCAATCAACAGCGGTGGCGTCACCCGCTTGTCTTCGGACCATTTGGGATCGCCGTCGTCATCGCTGCCGCGATACTCTTCCCGCACATAGACCACAAACTCACGCAAGCGCTGCCGGTTGCGCTCACTGATGCGCCCCTCGATCAGCGCCGCCTGTCCCGGCGGGCTATCCTCCAGCACCGTGGCCGAGAGGGGCGACAGTTGTGCGACCCGCGCAGCTTCCCGGGCCGCGTCGCGCCCGAGCAGGATCAACCCGCCGGCAACAGCGCCAAAAACAAGGGCAATAAATGGCAGGATCAGCCAGCCTGCCAGGTTGCTCCGTATCTGCATAGTGTGATACTTCTTTCGCTTTGCTGAAGGTGAATACCAGTTGCCCTCAAGAGTATACCACTTTGCGATTGCGTCGGCATCGTGCTAATATGCTGAGGGGTCTTGCCGGCGCATGTGTCTCCTGAAGAGTGTTGCGACATGCTTTTGCTATCCACAAACAGAGCAAGAACCGACAGCCGGAGAACAGGGAACTGATCGATTATGCGATAGCGCCGCGTCAGGCGCACTGTGTTCTCTATTTCTTTGTTCTCTGTTCTCTATAGTTTTTTCCTTTCCTTGCAGATCCATAGAGGTCCATGATGACAGAAGCAGGTTATTACCGTTTCCCGACGATTCATCAAGATACGATCGTATTTGTGTGTGAAGATGATCTCTGGACCGTCTCCGCCACCGGGGGAGTGGCGCGCCGGCTAACCTCCAACCCCGGCCAATCGTCAACACCCGCCCTCGCGCCCGATGGCACACTGCTGGCCTACATGAGCCGCGATGAAGGCCCGCCCGAGGTCTTCCTGATGCCGGCCACGGGTGGAGCCCCCCGAAGACTGACCTATCTGGGTTCGCCGCAATTATGGGTGGTCGGCTGGACCCCCGATGGTGAGTCGATTATTTTTGCCGGCAATGCCGGGCAGCCCTTTACTCGCGAGTATCAGTTGTACACGATCCACCGGGATGGCGGCACGCCGCAACAACTGCCGACCGGCCCGGCGATGAGCATCTCCTACGGTCCCAACGGCGGCAAGGTGATCGGACGCTTTACGACCGATCTGGCGCGCTGGAAACGCTATCGCGGTGGGCTGACCGGCGATCTCTGGATCGATCCCGACGGCAACACCGACTGGCGGCGGTTGCTCGATCTGGCGGGGAATGTCACCCGTCCGCTCTGGGTGGGCGCGCGGATCTATTTTGTCTCGGACCACGAGGGCATCGGCAATCTCTACTCCTGCCTGCCGACCGGCGAAGACCTGCGCCGGCATACGCACCATGGCGCGTATTATGTGCGCCACCCGGCCACCGACGGCACGCGCATCGTCTATCACGCCGGGGCGGACCTGTTTGTCTACGACCCGGCGACGGATGCCGGCCGAATGATCGAGTTTGCCTTCCATAGTTCGCAGGCGCAACGCAACCGCAAGTTTGTCGATACCACGCGTTACCTGCAGTCCTACGCCATCCACCCGGAAGGACACTCGCTGGCGATCATTGCGCGGGGCAAGCCCTTCGCCATGGCAAACTGGGAGGGTGCCGCTATGCAGTATGGCGACGGCAACAGCACCCGCTACCGGCTGATGCGCTGGCTTCACGACGGTAAGCGGTTGGTAATGCTCAGCGATGCCACGGGTGAAGAGGCACTGGAGGTTCATACCGCCGATGCGAGTGTTGAGATGGAACGCCTGGAAGGGCTGGACATCGGTCGTCCGGTTAATCTCCTCGCCTCACCTACGCAGCCGGAGGTCGCCCTGAGCAACCAGCGCAACGAGCTCATCCTGATCAACCTGGAGACGCGCGCGATCCGTGTGCTGGACCAGAGCCGCTACGCGCGGATGCGTGGCATTGCCTGGTCGCCCGATGGCCGCTGGCTGGCCTACGGCTTTGCCGACACGCAGCAGACCTCACTGATTAAACTCTGCCAGGTCGAGACCGGCGAAACCTTTGCCGCAACCCGGCCGGTGCTGCGCGACGGCTGGCCCGCATTCGATCCGGAGGGGAAATATCTCTACTTCCTCTCGTTCCGCGATTTTGATCCGGTACGGGACAACATGCATTTCGACCTGGGCTTTCCCACCGGCATGCGCCCCTATCTTCTCACTCTGCGGGCCGACATACCCTCACCCTTCATTCCCACCCCAACCTGGCTGGAGCCGAAGCAATCAAAGCCGAACGGGGACGAGGCAAAAGAGAAGGACGAGGAGAGCAAAGACAACGCTGCTGAGAAGGACGAGGCAAAGGAGGAGGCAAAATCCGAGGTCAAGCCGATCCGGATTGATCGGGACGGCATCCGTGATCGCGTGGTCGCCTTCCCGGTTCCGGCGGGGCGCTACGGGCAGATCCGGGGGATTAAAGGCAAGGCACTCTTTACATCATTCCCGGTCGAGGGCACGCTGAGCCGCCCCAACAATGGGGGGCTGACCCCCGCGCGCGGTCGCCTCGAGATGTATGAGTTTGACGATCAGAACCATGAGGTGCTGGTTGACAACGTAGCCAACTTCGCCATCTCGCAGAACGGCAAGGCGCTGGTCTACTGGGCGGGCAACCGGCTGCGGGTGCTCAAGGCGGGGGAGAAGCCTAAGAGCAACGGTCCACCGAGTCGCAAGAGCGGCTGGATCGACCTGCACCGGGTACGGGTCGCGGTTGCGCCGCCGGCCGAGTGGGAGCAGATGTACCGCGAAGCCTGGCGCTTGCAGCGTGACCAGTTCTGGACGGCGGATATGTCCGGCGTGGACTGGCAGACGGTCTACCAGCGCTACCTGCCGCTGCTGAAGCGGGTGGCAAGCCGGGTGGAGTTTTCCGATCTGCTCTGGGAAATGCAGGGCGAGTTGGGCACCTCGCACGCCTACGAGATGGGCGGCGATTACCGGCATTCGCCGCGCTACTACCAGGGCTTCCTGGGAGCCGACCTGGATTATGATGCGGAGACGAGCAGCTATCGCATCGCGCGTCTGCTCCATGGCGATGTCTGGGATGAGGAGGTCAGCTCACCGCTGGCGCGTCCGGGGCTCAACATCAAACCGGGGGATCAACTGCTGGCGATCAACGGGCGCCGCCTGGGGCCGGAGTTGTCGCCACAGGCGGCACTGGTCAACCAGGCCGGGAATGAGGTGCTGCTGACCCTCGCCGGTGCCGACGGCGCTGCGCCGCGTACTATCTCGGTTAGGACGCTCCGCAGCGAGACGGCGCTGCGCTACCGCGAGTGGGTTGAACATAACCGGCAGCAGGTGCATGCGGCTACTGAGGGGCGGGTGGGCTATGTCCATATTCCCGACATGGGCGCACGGGGCTATGCCGAGTTCCACCGCAGCTACCTGGCCGAAGTCGCCCGTGAAGGATTGATTGTGGATGTACGCTTCAACGGTGGCGGCAATGTCTCGCAACTCATCCTGGAGAAGCTCTCCCGGCGGCGGATCGGCTACGATGTGCAGCGCTGGGGCGAACCGGCACCCTACCCTGACGAATCGGTGCTGGGGCCGCTGGTGGCAATTACGAATGAACAGGCCGGGTCGGATGGCGATATGTTTAGCCATGCCTTCAAGCTAATGAACCTGGGGCCACTCATCGGCAAGCGCACCTGGGGCGGCGTGATCGGGATCAATGTGCGCGACTCGCTGGTGGATGGCGGCGTGACCACCCAGCCGGA
This sequence comes from Chloroflexaceae bacterium, assembly GCA_034437035.1. GTDB lineage: Bacteria > Chloroflexota > Chloroflexia > Chloroflexales > Chloroflexaceae > CAKZQX01. Next base: position 13,748 of record DAOTUI010000138.1, on the reverse strand, counting down.
GTTTTCGTTCTGGTTCCAGGATGTGGGCTGGGGGCTGGAGAACTACGGCACCGAGCCCACCATCGAGGTCGATATCCGCCCACAGGAGTATGTGGCCGGGCAAGACCCGCAACTGGAACGGGCCATCGCCGAGATCCAGCGGCTGATGCGGGAGAACCCACCGCAGTTGCCGGACTTCGGCGACCGCCCGCGGCTCGAACTGCCCCGGCTCCCCGGCAGCGAACCGGAGGAGTAACCGGACCGGGAACGTAGGGACGCGCCGCGGCGCGTCCGCTACCACCCCTTTGCGCGCGGAGAACCCGTAGGGATACGCTGCTGCGCGTCCGTATCTCGTCCTGCTGGAACCAGCCGGCCCAGCCGCGTGCAGGCCGGGACCGACTGATGAACAAGGAAGATTATGTCCAAAGATCCGACTGAGGAGCGGCGCGCGCCGGCGTGGGCAGTGTACCAGCGACTCCTGTCGGCCTATGGCGAACGACCACTGCAACCGCGCCGCGAACCCATGCACGAACTGATCTCGACCATGCTCTCGCATCGCACTCCCCACCGCAACGAGGAACTGGCCTACCAGCGCATGTGGCAGCGCTTCGGCTCGTGGGAGGGCATCCGCGATGCGCCGGTAGCAGAGTTGACCGAGGCGATTGCGTCGGCCAATTTTGCCGAGGCCAAAGCCCCGAATATCCAGGCGACGCTCCAGCGAATTATGGCCGAGCGGGGCGCAGCCTCGATTGACTTTCTGCGCGACCTGCCCGCCGAGGAGGGACTGCGCCGGCTGATGGCGCTGCCGGGGGTGGGGATCAAAACGGCCTCGCTGGTGCTGCTCTTCTGCTTTCAGAAAGCGGTGTTGCCGGTCGATACGCATGTCCACCGGGTCAGCCGGCGAATCGGGCTGATTGGCCCGAAGGTGGATGCAACGGCGGCGCATCGGCACCTCCTGGCACTGCTACCCCACGAACCGCATATCCTGTTTAACTTCCACATCAGCCAGTTGCGCCACGGCCGGCAGATCTGTGTCTGGGGCACACCCCGCTGCGAGCGCTGTCCGCTGACGGATCTCTGTGCGTGGTATCAAGAGCAGCGGGGGTAAGGCGATCATAAGGCGCTGACGCGCTACACTCGCCGTGTTACCCGGTGACACCCGCTTCGCTGTGCGCAGTTATCCGGAACAGCGCGGTGTGATCGGGTTATGTCCACCAACGCCACTGAAGTGTAGTGCGACCCCTGGGGCCCAGAGAGAGAGACCAATGCGTTATCGTTGGCATACCGATGCCGGGGCAACCCGCCGGAGCGGGTTTGTGCTGCTGCTTGTACCGGCGCTGCTGCCGGTGGCGTGTGGCGGTCAGCCCGCAACCCCGGCAAGCGAGCCGGCAACTGAGGATGCGACTCCCGCGAGTGAGGAGGCTATCGCGTCGCGTGGAACATTCCGCTTTGGCTTTAACAATCGCTTCCTGACCTGGGATCGCCACCAGGAACAGCGCCCGATTGCCCTGATGGGCTACCAACTGGTCTATGATGCGCTGCTGTCCGAGGATCTGGCGGGCAACCCGACGCCCGGGCCGGCAACCGCGTGGAGCCGGACGGTTGACGCGCTGGAGTTGACCCTGCGCGAAGGGGTGGTTTTCCACGATGGTACCCCCTTTGATGCCGAAGTCGCCCAGGCCAATCTGCTACGCGTCCGCGACGAGGGTGCCCCCCCGATTGCCCAGCACCTGGCGGCGGTTGAGTCGATTGATTTGCTGGACAGCCATCGTATCCGCCTGAACCTCTCGCGGCCGGCACCGGATCTGCTCAACAATCCGGCGCGGTCGGCAGGCATGATCATTAGCCCGGAGGCCTTCGACACTGCGGCGGAGCGGCCGGTCGGTACCGAATCCCCGAACATCCCCGGCTTGATAGACAGCGCTACAATGCCCTCTCCTTTGACACAAATCCCGATCTCGGTATAATTTAGATAGATTATCATTAGCAAATGAATCCGGGGGATGCCCATCATGCTTGTGGACTATTTGCCGATACTAGTCCTCTTCCTGATCGCTGTTGCCATCGCCGCTTTCGTGATCGTGCTGTCTTCGCTCCTGGGACCGAGTAAGCCGTCAGCGCGGAAGATGATGCCCTATGAGTCGGGGATGGACCCGATCGGTCAGGCGCAGCGCCGCTTCGGTGTCAAGTTTTATATCGTTGCGATGCTGTTTATTATTTTTGACATCGAGGTAATCTTCCTCTTTCCGTACGCCCTGGTCTTTCGCAACCTGGGTCTGTACGGTCTCGGTGTGATGGGGGTCTTTCTGCTGGTGCTGCTTATCGGATTTATATATGAGTGGAAGCGAGGTGCCTTGCGATGGGAATAGAACAAAAAGCTGCGGATATGGGTGTTGTGACGACAAATCTGGAGACGGCGGTCAACTGGGGCCGGACCAACGCCATGTGGCCGCTCCTGTTTGGGTTGGCCTGCTGCGCAATTGAGATGATGAGCGCCCAGGCCAGTAATTATGATCTCTCCCGCTTTGGTATGGAGTTGAACCGCCCATCACCGCGCCAGTCCGACCTGATGATCGTTGCCGGGCGCGTGTCGCGCAAGATGGCGCCGGTGGTGCGGCATCTCTACGACCAGATGACCGATCCCAAGTGGGTGATTGCAATGGGCGACTGCGCTTCCTGTGGCGGTGTCTATAACAACTATGCGATTGTGCAGGGGGTAGATGAGATTATCCCGGTAGATGTGTATGTCGCCGGCTGTCCGCCGCGCCCCGAAGCGCTGATCGACGGCATTATGATGCTGCACGAGAAAGTGAAGCGCGAGAAGGTCATCGGTACCGAGGAGCGGGGCGAGCCGCTTCAGGTTAAGAGTCGGAATCCGGTTCAGGTGAGCATGCCGGACAAGAAGTCCTAGTTCGGCAAAGGTACGTTGGTCGTGGCGTAAGGAGCGTATCAGTATCAGTCGTTTGACTGGAAGAGGAGTAGGGCAAAAGCTGACCTGTCTGAATTGCAGGAGCACTGCGGTCTGACATTGGTCCTTTTGCCCTGAATGATTCTTATGGACAATGCAACGGTAGTACGACATCTGCAGGCGGCTTTTCCACACATCCGGACGAATGAGTTTCGGGGAACGTTGCGGGTCGAGGTGCCGCGTGAGCAGTTGGTTGAGGTCGCCCGCTTCCTGCGGGATACACCGGAGTTGCACTACATCTTCCTGGAGAATGTGTGTGGTGTGGATTATCTAGGGCGCGAGCCGCGCTTCGAGGTGGTTTACCATCTGCTCTCGTTTGAGTATCAGCACCGGGTATGCCTGAAGGTGGGCGCGCCGGAGGATGATCCAACGGTGCCCTCACTGACCGCAATGTGGCCCACGGCGAACTGGCAGGAGCGTGAGGCCTATGATATGTTTGGGATTGTCTTTAATGGACATCCGTCACTGCAGCGCATTCTGATGCCCGATGATTGGGAAGGGCATCCGCAGCGCAAGGATGTGCCGCTGGGATATGAAGAGGTCGCCTTTACGTTTAATCAGGAGCAGATCTACGCGCAGAAGCATTTTGTGAAGGAATGACCGGCCCACCCACGACAGAGAGGAGTTGGGAGTGATGGAGGCGTGAGGCTCTTGCCAGAACATCCTACAAACGTTGCTCAGTCCGGTGCCTGATTTATCTCCTCGCATCCATCTTGCTTGTGCTCGTGTCGTCGGTCATTCGATGGAGAATCGTGCATGACGACAGTAACCGTACCTTCCCCAGTTGAAATTACCGGGCCCGCTCGTACCGGCACCAGGGAGACGATGGTGCTCAATATGGGGCCGCATCATCCCAGCACCCACGGCGTGCTGCGCCTGGTTGTGGAACTTGATGGCGAGATTGTGGTGAATGTGGCACCCGATGTGGGCTATCTGCATACCGGTGTTGAGAAAAATATGGAGAGCAAGACCTACCAGAAGGCAGTCGTATTGACTGACCGGACGGATTATCTGGCACCGCTCTCCAATAACCTGAGCTATGTCATGGCCGTCGAAAAACTGCTCGACTGTGAAATTCCGGTGCGCGTGCAGACAGTGCGCGTGTTGCTGGCCGAGTTGACCCGCATCAATTCGCATCTGGTCTGGCTGGGCACGCATGCGCTGGACCTGGCTGCGATGAGTGTGTTCCTCTATGCGTTCCGGGAACGAGAGCAGATCCTCGATATTTTTGAACTGGTCAGCGGTGCGCGCATGATGACCAGTTACTTCCGCGTTGGCGGTCTGGCCTATGATCTGCCCTCCGAGTTTTTGCCGACCGTGCAGCAGTTTATTAGTAGTATGTCCAGCCGGATTGATGAGTATGAAGATCTGCTGACGAAAAACCCACTCTGGCTGGATCGTTCTGTGGGTGTCGGGAAGATTACAGCCGATGAGGCGATTGCCCTGGGGTTGACCGGCGGCAATCTGCGTGCGTCCGGCGTGACCTGGGATCTGCGCAAGACGATGCCTTACTGTGGCTATGAAACGTATGACTTTGAAGTTCCGGTGGGGTACAATGGCGACAACTATGACCGCTACCGCGTCCGGATGTCCGAGATGCGCCAGAGCCTGCGGATTGCGCAGCAGGCCCACCAGCGCCTGAGCGAGATGGGGCCGGGGCCGTATATGACCAGCGACCGCAAGGTTGCGCCACCGCCCAAGAGTGAGATTACCCATAGCATGGAGTCGCTAATCCATCACTTTAAGCTCTGGACGGAGGGCTTTAAGGTGCCCCAGGGCGATGCCTACACAGCCATTGAGTCGCCGCGCGGTATCCTGGGAACCTATATCGTGAGTGATGGCGGTCCCAAACCCTATCGCGTCCATTTCCGTCCACCTTCCTTTATCAACTTGCAGTCTCTGCCGCATATGGCGCGTGGTCATATGCTTGCCGATCTGGTGGCGCTGATTGCAAGCGTAGACCCGGTGCTGGGTGAAGTCGATCGTTAAGTATCAGGTTCGAGGTCAAGGGTTAACCGTTAAGAGTTTGATCTTGCCGCTAACCCCTAACCCCTAACCCCTAACCCCTAACTTATGATAAAAGAAACACATGCAGCCGAGATCGAAGCGATTGTCGCGCGCTATCCCAATCCGACCAGCGCCGTGCTACCGCTCTTGTATATCGCGCAGGAGGCGTACGGTTACCTGAGTCGGGATGCGATCCGCGAGGTTGCCGAGATTCTGCACATGCCTTACACCGATGTGTTTGAAATCGTCGGGTTTTATACGCTGTTCTATGATCGGCCGGTGGGGAAGTGGATGTTGCAGGTGTGCGATGATGTGCCCTGCTGCTATCTGGGTGCGGAAGAGTTGATCGCGGCGCTCAAGCAGAAGTTGAACATCCGCGAGGAAGGCACAACTCAGGACGGCATGTTCACATTGCAGCGGGTCAAGTGCCTGGCCGCCTGCGATAAAGCGCCACTCTTGCAGGCCAATCTCGAGTATGTCTACAATGTGACGCCGGAGCGGGTGGACGCGCTGCTGAATGAACTGCGGGCGCGAACCGAGCGTGGTGAACGGCTCAGTATTGCCGGGCATGCGGCGGAAGATTACGAGTTTACCGCTGACGGGATGCTGCGCATGCTGGAGCGCCAGATGGGAGCAATTCCGGGACAGCCAACCGAGCCGCCGGCCGGTGCGCCGACGAAAGCGCAGAAGACCGGCGATCAGGTCGCCGCCGGCGCACCGGCCAAGTCCAAAAAAGCCCGGGCCAAAGCGCAGGCCGAGCAAGAAGGGCCGGTTAAGCCTTCGCCCGATCGGTCCTCCGCCGGCACGCAACCCGATCCGGAAAAGGACGCGGGCGCGGTTCCGGCGCAGGCTCCCCAGCAGGAGCCGCCAAAAGACGAATCGGCTGAGGCGGCGGAGGAGTAACCGGAAGGAGAGTCGCAGGCAACCCGCCCCGGCGAGGCCGACGAGGCGCGCCCGTAAGCGCTTGTGGGTGGCTACAGACTAGAAACGGATAGAAGCTATGTCGCTTTTGAAAGAACATATTGTCCTGCGGGATGTGGAAATACCGGACATTGCCGCCTTTGAGGTCTACCAGCAGCATGGCGGCTACCAGGCGCTACGTATAGCGCTCAAGCAGAAGTCGCCGGCGGATATTGTGACCATGGTGCGGGACGCCGGTCTGCGTGGGCGCGGCGGTGCGGGCTTCCCGACCGGCGTGAAGTGGGGCTTTCTGCCCAAAGGTGTCTACCCGCGCTACCTGCTCTGCAACTGTGATGAGAGTGAGCCGGGGACATTCAATAACCATCAAATTATTGATCGTAATCCGCACCAGTTGGTCGAGGGGATTATTATCTCATCCTACGCGATTGAGTGCCATACCGCCTATATCTATGCTCGAGGCGAGTTTGCAACGGCATCGCGCACGCTGGAGCATGCGGTGGCCCAGGCGTACGCGTCCGGCTTCCTGGGTAAGAATATCCTGGGTAGCGGCTTTGACCTCGATATCTATGTGCATCGCGGGGCGGGCGCCTACATCTGTGGTGAAGAGACGGCGCTGATGGAGTCGCTGGAGGGCAAGATTGGCCAGCCGCGCCTCAAGCCGCCCTTCCCGGCGGTCGAGGGCTTCTACGCCAAGCCAACGATTATCAATAATGTTGAGACGCTGATGAATGTGCCGCCCATTGTCGAGAAGGGTGTGGATTGGTACCGCAGCTTTGGTACCGAGAAGAGTCCCGGCACCAAGGCGTTCTCGCTCTGCGGACATGTGAACAAGCCGGGAAACTATGAGTTGCCGTTTGGTGTGACGCTGCGCGAGTTGATCTATAACCCCGCATACGGCGGCGGGATGCGCGAAGACCGTCCGGTCAAGATCGTTGTGCCCGGCGGTGCTTCGGCCCCCTGGATGACGGGTGATCAGCTTGATGTGCCGATGGACTATGAGTCGCTGGCCGCAGCCGGGACCATGCTCGGCTCCGGCGGGGTGATTGTCCTGAATGATACCGTGAGCGCGCCGCATGTGGCCTACAAGTTTGATGAGTTCTTCAAGCATGAGAGCTGCGGCAAGTGTACGCCCTGCCGAGAGGGTACTTACTGGCTGGTGCATGTGCTTGAACGCATGATCGAGAAGGGCCAACCCCAGCCGGACGATATTCCCGTCCTGCACGATATCTACAAGCAGATCGCCGGTAATTGTCTGTGTCTGCTTGGCGAGAGTGCCGTGATGCCGATCAAGAGTGCAATGGCGCTCTTCCCGGAGGAGTTTGAGACGCTGGTCCGCGCCAATGGCAGTAAGCACAAGATTGAGTTGACCGGAGCGTAAGCGCCTGTGAAGTCTAGCAAGATTATCTCTAGAGAGGGAGATAATGACGGATAAAATCAACCTGACAATCGACGGCATCCCTATCGCTGTCCCGCCCGGAACAAACGTTGTCGATGCCGCCCGCGAGGCCGGGGTGGCGGTTCCGGTCTTCTGCTATCATCCCCGAATGGAGGCGGTCGGCATGTGTCGTATGTGCCTGGTGGCGGTCGGCACACCCAAGAAGGACCGGGCGACCGGGGAGATCGAGAAGGACGAGACGGGCCGACTGGTGATTGCGATGATGCCCAAGCTGATGACGGGCTGTACTACGCTGGTCAGCGAAGGTATGGTTGTTCTAACCACTACCGAGGAGGTACAGTATGCCCAGCGTGGTGTACTGGAGTTTCTGCTGACCTCCCACCCGCTGGACTGCCCGGTGTGTGACAAAGGCGGCGAGTGCCCGCTGCAGAACCTGACAATGAACTGGGGGCCGGGTAATAGCCGCTTCGACTATGAGGACAAGATCCACTTTGAGAAACCGGTTCCGCTGGGCGACTTGATCCTGCTGGACCGTGAGCGCTGCATTCTGTGTGGGCGCTGTGTGCGCTACCAGGATGAGATTGCCGGTGATCCGGTGCTGGGCTACTCCAGTCGGGGCCGGAGTTGGCATATTATCAGTAAGAGTGATCCGCCCTTCGACAGCAAATTCAGCGGGAACACCACCGATATCTGTCCGGTTGGGGCGCTGACGACGGCGGACTTTCGCTTCAAGGCGCGCGCCTGGGAAGTTCAGTCCATGCCGTCGATCTGTACGCACTGCCCGGTCGGCTGTAATATCTCGTTGGATATGCGCCATGATAAAATCATGCGCGTCATGCCGCGTGAGAATGGTGCGGTCAATGATATCTGGATCTGTGACAAGGGCCGCTTTGCCCAGCACTTTATCGAGAGCCGGGAGCGCCTGACGACGCCGCTAATCCGTATGGGCAACCAGTTGGTGCCGGTCGGCTGGGACGAGGCGTTGCAGGTAGTTGCCGAGAAGTTTACCGCCATTCAGCAGGAAGCCGGGGGCGAAGCGCTGGCCGGTCTGGCCGGTGAGCGCCTGTCAAATGAAGATCTGTATACCTTCCAGCGGCTGTTCCGCGAGGTGCTGCAGAGCAACAACCTGGACCATCGCGTCGGCGCGCCCGGTGAGCCACCCGATGATAATATCGGGGCGGAACTGGGTGTTGGCGTGGGCACCAATCTGATGGAGTTGGGCGTGGGCACCACAGTGCTGGTCTTCGGCGCGGACCCGGAGGAGGAAGCGCCGGTCGCCCTGCTGCGGTTGCGTGGCATCGCCGAGCGCGGCGGTAATCTGGTTGTGGCGAATGCACGGCCCACCAAACTGGACCGTTTTGCCACGCGCCGCCTGCGATACCGTCCCGACAATGAGCGGCATGTGGCGCAGGGACTGCTGTGTGCTGTTCTGGATCTGATTGGCGACCAGCCGAAGTCGGCGCAGGTGACGGAGTTCGACGAACTGCAGTCCGCACTGCAGGGGGTCACGGTCGGTCAGATGGCCGCGGCTGCGGGTGTTGCCGAAGCGGATATCCGCGCCATTGCGCAGAGCTTTGTCGATGCCGAGAATGGAATTATCGTCTATGGCGCGGCGGCGCTGATGGTTGGGCCGGCCCTCACGCAGGATCTGGGCAATCTGGCGGCACTGGCCGGGAAGATCGGGCGGGCGAATAATGGCCTGATTGCGCTGCTGCCCTGGGGCAACTCGCGTGGTGCGCTCGATATGGGAGTGCGCCCGGACTATGGTCCCGGCTACTCGCAGTTGTCCGAGCCGGGGCTGAGTGCGCGGGAGCTCTGGGGCGCGGCTTCTGAAGGCCGCGTGCGTGGCATGTATGTGATGGGGCTTGATCCCGCTACGGACTATCCCGCCGGCCGGCCGGCGCTGGAGGCGCTCGATTTCCTGGTAGTGCAGGATATGTTTATGACGGCGACGGCACAGGTGGCCGATGTGGTGCTGCCGGCAGCTTCCTTTGCCGAGCGCGACGGCACCTATGTGAATGCCGAGCGGCGGGTGCAACGCGCCCGGCAGGCACGGCCGGCTCCGGGTGAATGCCGCGCTGACTGGATGATTGTTCAGGGTGTGGCACAGGCGCTGGCCACGATGAATACGCAGACGCGCGGGTTTGCCTGGAACTACTTTACCGTCAGTGATGTGGCAATGGATATTGCCGAGTATGTGCCGGGCTATGCCGGGATTACCCACGGCAGTCTGGCGAAGACGGGCCGGGTCGGCGTCTGGGGACGGCAGACGAACGAGGCGATCTACTACGACGGCACCAACTATGAGAATACCGAGGGAATCGGGTTGCAGTATCCGGCGATGATCGAGCAGCCGCAGGCCGGCTTCTCGCTGAAACCCCAGCCGGTTGAGGCGATCATGGCTGATGAGCGCTACCCCTTTGTGCTGATGATCCAGCAATTGCTCTATGATGGTGATCGGTTGCTGCAGAACTCACTGCTGCAAACGTATGTTCCGGCGGCATATGTTGCTATCAACAGCAGCGATGCTGAACGCCTGGGGATCACAGCCGGGGAGCGGGTGCAGGTTGCCTCGTCCGCCGGAACGCTGGAACTGCCGGCGCGGGTGGTGGGTGATCTGCCGGAGGGCAGCGTGGTGATCCCGGCGTACCTGCCGGAAGCACCACTCTCGGTGTTGCAGACCGGGCCACGCACACATGTGGCGGTTAGTAAGGTATAAAGTTTAAGAACGGCAGGCAGGCGCACAAAACAGCGAGTAGTAACCTTTCTGCTTCTGTGGACTTGCCTGCGCGGTTCTCCTTGCTTGTTGATGATGGGTGAACTATGGGTATTCTGCAATTCCTGATTCTGATCGTCCAGTGTGTTGTGGTAGCGCTTGCTGTGACCACCGGTTTTGCCTACCTGACCTGGTTTGAGCGGCGGGTGCTGGCGCGGTTGCAAAACCGGGTTGGACCTAACCGGGCCGGCCCGGCGGGTTTGATGCAGCCGATTGCGGACGCGATCAAGCTCTTTTTTAAAGAAGATTTTACGCCGGTTGCGGCTGATAAGCGCGTTTACCTGCTGGCCCCGGCGCTGGCGATGGTTCCGGCGATTATTATCTGGGCGGTGATTCCGCTGGGTTGCTGGAATATCGCGGGTAGCTACGAAGCCTGTTTTGTGGCGAATCCCGGCGATAACCTGAGCAACTTCTTTCAGATCGCCGATACGAATGTCGGCGTGCTCTATCTGCTGGCCGTGACCTCTATCGGCGTCTATGGCATCACCCTGGCGGGCTGGTCCAGTAACAATAAGTATTCGATGCTGGGTGGTATTCGCTCAGCGGCGCAACTGATCTCGTATGAACTGGCGCTGGGCCTGGCGGTGTTGAGCGCGGTGATGTGGGCCGGTACGTTTAGCATGCGCGAGATTGTCTACTTTCAGGGTGGGCTCTGGGCGATTCTGCCGCAGTTCCTGGCCTGGGTGGTCTTTATGATCAGTGCTACCGCCGAGGTAGTACGCGCGCCCTTTGACCTGGTGGAGGCCGAGCAGGAGCTGGCCGGTGGCTACAACGTCGAGTATGGCTCGATGAAGTTTGCGCTCTTCTTTATGGCGGAGTATATCAAGCTGATTGCCGTCAGTGCAATTGCCGTAACGCTCTTCTTCGGCGGCTGGCGCTTCCCCGGCCTGTTGACGCTGGGCGGAATTATTGAAGAAGCGGCAGGTACCGGTCTGGCAACATTCCTGATTGGGATTCTCTCGGTGCTCTCGTTCCTGGGTAAGGTGGCACTGTTCCTGTTTATGTCCGTCTGGATTCGCGCCTCCTGGCCGCGGATTCGCTATGATAAACTGATGGACCTGGGTTGGAAGTGGCTGCTGCCGCTCGGCCTGGCGAATGTGGTCCTGACGGCGATTGTGATTGTGGTTGTTCCGGGTGATAGCCGCTGGGTTGAGGGTATTCTGCTGTTTGTGCTGGGAATTGGCTTGCTGTATGGTGTATCGCGCCTGGGCGGACCGTCAATACCAACTTCGCCGGTCGATTTTGCCCGGTTTGAGCCCCCGGCGGTATCCCAGTCTGAGAGTAAGTCGGTATAGGGTAAGATAAGTGACACGACTTACGCGGTCCTGACCCGGAAGGTAATTTCGCCTCCGGCAGAATGAAAGAGACTCGATACTTTGTTCAAAAAATCCACAAAGTGATTTTTTTGAACAAAGCATAATAAGGAGTACCCTGCTGCCGCAGGCGATGCTACCGTTTATCGGGTAAAACGCCCGGTTTGATGAACTACCGCGTAACTCGTGAAAGTGAGGAGTTTTCATTCTATGATCGGAGAGTTGTTTAAGGGGTTGCGCACAACCCTGCGTTATATGTTTGAGCAGCCGGTAACAGTGCAATACCCGGATGTTAAGCGACCGGTGCGGGAGCGCTTCCGGGGACGCCACGAACTTAAGCGCTTTGCCAATGGACAGGAGCGCTGCATCGGCTGTTCGCTCTGCTCGGCGGCATGCCCCGCCGACGCGATCCTGGTTGTGCCCGCCGAGAATAATCCTGACCAGCCGACCTCGCCGGGTGAGCGTTACGCCGCCACCTACGAGATCAATATGCTACGCTGCATCTTCTGCGGCTACTGCGAGGATGCCTGCCCGACCAACGCAATTGTGCTGGAGCATCAGTACGAGCTGTCATTCTACGACCGCGAAACCTCAATCTATACCAAAGAGATGCTGCTCGTTCCCCCTGACCAGGGCCACGGGGAGATCCCGCCGGTGCTGGAACAACTGGGCAACAAGACTCCCAGCCCGCCTGCCAAGATCGATCTGTAAGCTGTAACTGTACAACGTACACGGTTGTCGTGATGCGACGTGGCATGTCAGCGTACTGCGTAATGTGTGATATATTACGCAGTACGCATTCTGATCATGGTATCTGAAAATCAGGAGAGACCATGGAACTGTTGCTTTTTTTGATCACAGCGGTTGTTGCCCTGGTTGGCGGGGTTGCGATGCTAGTGAGCCGGAACGCTGTGCATAGTGCCCTCTTCTTGCTTCTCAACTTCGGCGCGGTGGCGATTCTCTACCTGTTGCTGCGTGCGCCATTCCTCTTCGTGATCCAACTGTCGATCTACGCGGGTGCGATTATGGTGCTGTTCCTCTTTGTGGTGATGCTGCTGGGTGCAGAACGTTCCGAGGAAGAGCGGGACCGTATTCCCTGGCAACGTCCGGTGGGGGCGGGACTGGCGGTTTTGCTCCTGATCGAGACAGTCATCATTTTTGTGCGTAGCGCGCTTGGCGCGCAGCCGGCTGAGATTCCGCCCGATGTTGAGACATTTGGCGCACCCCAGAAGATTGGTGAGGCGCTCTTTACCACCTTTCTCCTGCCGTTCCAGATTACGGGCATTATTCTGCTGGTGGCGATTATCGGGGTAGTGGTGTTGAACCAGCGTGAGCGGGCGCAACGGTAAGCAGTGAAGCTGTTCTGAAAGACGGAGTTGTCTCTTATGGTGCCAACAAGCTACTATGTCCTGTTAAGCGCAATCCTGTTTACGATCGGGGCGCTGGGACCGCTGATCCGGCGCAACGCGATTGTGTTGTTTATGTCGGTGGAGTTGATGCTTAATGCCGCGAACCTGGCGCTGGTGGCGTTTGCCCGTCAGCAGGTAAATATTAATGGACAGGTACTGGTCTTCTTTGTGATCTCGGTGGCCGCCGCTGAGGTCGCCGTCGGTCTGGCGCTGCTGGTCGCTATTTTTCGTACCCGGCGTACGACTGATGTGGACGAGGTCAGCACGTTGAAGGGATGACGAGAAATGTCCACCCTGTTCGGTATGTTATTTTTGGAAACTGCCAGGTTCAGACAATACACAGATTGTTTAAGGACATGGACAAATGCTGAACTTCATCTGGATTATTCCACTCCTGCCGCTTGTCGGGTTTCTGGTCAATGTCTTTGCGATCAAACGCGAACGTGATGCAGGCTATGTTGCCTCCGGCGTGGTTGGAGCCGCCTTCTTGTTTGCGCTGCTGGCGTTCCTCCAGCTTGGTACACTGCCGGCCGAGGAGCGCATGGTCGATGTTGTCCTCTGGAATTGGATCAGTACGGGGGATTTCCGGGTGCCCTTCGGGCTCATGTTTGATCCACTTACCGGGGTGATGACGCTGCTGGTAACAGGCGTGGGGGGGCTGATCCACGTCTACTCAATTGGCTACATGCATGGCGATGTGCGTCCGGTGCGCTTCTTTGCCTACCTCAACCTCTTCATCTTTATGATGCTCATCCTGGTGATGGCCGATAATATGCTGCTGCTCTTCCTGGGGTGGGAGGGGGTCGGACTCTGCTCGTTTCTGCTGATTGGCCACTGGTTTGATCGCAACCGGGTGCCGCCGGGACTGGTGCCCTCGAAGGCCGCAGTTAAGGCGTTTGTCGTCAACCGGGTGGGTGATGCGGCGATTCTGCTGGCGATGGTCGCCATCTTCTTCAGTTTTGGTTCGCTCAACTTCTTT
>DAOTUI010000137.1:0-4644 GCA_034437035.1 Chloroflexaceae bacterium | reverse complement strand
GACTCCTTTCGCCCGGGCATCTATCCGTGGAGTACGCTGGCTGGTACTGCCGAAATGACCACCGACTATGCCCATACTGGCACCCGCAGCTTGTTTTTAGGCCAGAAAGTAGGCGGGAGTGCCTCCGCTCGTCTAGTCATGGCGCTTGACCTGAGCGGACAGACCGACGTATTCCTGGACTTCTGGGTGCGGCGGACGGGCAATACAGGGTGGGGAGCAACCACCGGGGTGTTCCTCAGTGACGATGAGGGGATAACCTGGAAACAGGTGCGTCAGCTCCACACGAGCTCGCAAACCTTTAGTCATGAGGTGCTGAATATCGCAGATGTGGCAGAGATCCATGGGTTGGCCCTCAACGACAAGTTTCGCATAGCTATCTCGTTTGGCTACAGTAGCAGAACAGCTGGCGATGGCCTGGTTATCGATGATCTGCGGCTCGGTTCAAGCGAGCCGACCAATGGAGATGACGATGATCCCCCTTCTACCGGTACCTGCACCTGCCCGGTCGTCTGGCTTACCGATATTGTCTGCCAGAATGCAACCACAACCCTGGCACGAACGCTTGCCAGCACGCTGTTACAGGACGCCTCCAATCTAGATCTCGATGTATTCTACGGCGTGCGGGATGTTATTCTTAACCCAACGTCAACCGGACAGCACTACATTGATCTGTATAACGCGCATGCTCCCGAGATCACGCAACTCCTGGCGCAAGATCCCGAACTGCAGGAGCAGGCGGTGGCTGCGCTCAATGCCTGGCAGCCCAACCTCGCAGCGCTGGTCGAAGATAATGGGGAGACGATGACCATCACCGATGAGCAGATGCAGACGATGAACACATTCCTGGATAGTCTCGCAGCAGCGGGAAGCACTGAACTGCAGGACGTGATTGCAGCAGAGCGGGAAGCGGTCGCAGGGCTTGCGGGCCAGACAATGGACGAAGCCACACAGGAGGTACTTGCTCAAGCTTACACAATCTACCTCCCACTGACCGTCCGCTAACACACGCATCAGGCGGGTCACGCCTCCTGGCGTGACCCGCCCCGCCCAGTCCGCCTGAGCCTGCCGTACCTTTACGGCCTTTGCGCCTTTGCGCGAGCCATCTCGACCAGTATCTCTGGCTGCAGGTGGGGTGGGCCGGGCACTGCCGGGTGCAGCGTGATCGCATGCACCCGGCACTGGTGTACGCGCCTGGCTCTGGCCTGACCGGGGAGCGCGGTATGCATCAGGATGGCAGGTCGGTTATCTCCACAATTGGATCACCATTCGCCAATAATGCCAATGCCTGGGGAAACAACTGCTCAAAAATAACACGCAGGTGGGCATTCGAAGTATTTCCACAGGTCAGCCACACCACCTGGGGTGGTACACCGTACCGGATCACCAGTTCGCTGAAGTCACGATCTTTGGTGATCAGTACCACCGAACTGTCTGCGGTCCGCGCCGCATCAAAAATCTGCCGATCCGTAGCATTGCGTAGGCCTATGTCGCGCAGGGCATACGCCGATACATTGAACCGGGCGCTCAGCCAGGGGGCAAAGGCGGGCGCGATCTGCGCATCAATCCAGAATATCATGCCGCCCACAGAACCGGGTGATCGACCCGGCGGGCGGCGTAGTGGAAGCAGGCCCGCAGGTCATCCGGCTCCAGATCGGGCAGTTCCTCCAGGACAGCAGCGGGCGATAACCCCGCCGCGAAGAGATCCAGCACATCCGACACCCGAATCCGCATCCCGCGAATGCAGGGACGCCCGCCACACTGCTCTGGATTCCGCGTAATCCGCTCCAGTAACTCCACCATCAACTCCCTCCAGTGACGATTGCTCCAAACGTACCGAGCAACTCCATGCCCCATCCGCCTCGTCCACGCGTGGATCACCATCATTATAGCAGCGGTCACCACCCCGTCGCACGAGGGCCGGGGTAAGTCCAGGGTGCATTGTATGCACCCTACCGGGCTATCGGCGCAAAGGCGCAAGCAAGCCACCTGACTTTGCGCCTTTGCGCGAACCATTTCAAGCATGCAGTTGCAGCTTGAACAACCATGCTCATATGTTACAATATCAGTCGAGGATATGATTGATACACAGGGCACTTCACTGATAGATCATCAGGTTGTATGCTATGCCAGCCATCGACAAAATCCATAACGCCGTTCGCAATGCATTGATTAAGGATGGCTGGACGATCACCCATGATCCGTATGTCATCCGGTTTGAAGAAGTGACGCTCTTTGCTGATCTGGCGGACGAACGTACGCTGGCGGTTGAACGGGAAGGACGCAAAATCGTCGTTGAGATAAAGAGCTTTGGCGGAGCTTCACCAATCCAGGATCTGAAAGTGATGTTGGGGCAGTACGACCTCTATCGTGGGTTCCTCGAAATCATCGACCCAAACCGCCAACTCTACCTGGCAATCAGTGAAACCAGTTACCAAAACCTGTTTTCTCAGCGCGCCATTCAGATGATTATGCAGCGCTACCAACTGCCACTGATCATCGTGCGCCTCACAACTGAGGAGATCATCACATGGATACCCAGACCTACCGCACCCTGATCAAACAGATTATGACGGAGTATGCAACGCTTGCCGCGCAGCAGCCGATGCCCGGCGTCGAGACGCTGCTGGCCTTTGATGAAGAACGCGACCAGTATCTCTGGCTGCAGGTGGGGTGGGCCGGGCACCGCCGGGTGCAGGCGATCACGCTGCATGTGCGGCTGCTGAACGGCAAGATCCAGGTTGAGCAAGACTGGACCGAGGATGGGATTGCGACCGACCTGCTCCAGGCCGGGGTTCCGCCGGAGGATGTGCTCCTCGCCTTCCACGAGCCGGAGCCGGCGCATCCTGCCGCACTATTGCCGGGGTAAGACGGCAATAGCCAATGAACAGGCAATGCTGGTTGTAGCAGGCGTAGGGTGCATTGGATGCACCTGGTAGGCAGTAGGTGCATCCAATGCACCCTACCGGGCTATTTCCTCCCACCCGATCCCCGTGTTGCCTGGTAATGATGGTATAATGGTAACACCGTGATCATGTGATGTAAGGTACTGCGATGTCTCCCTCACTTCCGGAACTTCCCGACACCTGGCTGATCGAGGCACTGCCCCGCCTCTATCGGGAACACCCTGACCTGGTGCAACCGCTGCTCCATGCCCTCCTGACTGAACATACGGAGGTGCGCTGGTCGCTGGTCATCGGGATGTATCAAGCGGGCCGGATCAATCTGGGCAAAGCCGCCGAATTTCTGGGCATGCATGAACTTGATTTACGCGAGCGATGCAGGATGCTGGGGATACCGTTGCGCGTGGGGCCAATGGATCTGGCCGAGGCACATGCCGAAGTCGCAGCCGTACGTGTCTGGTATAACACAGCAGCAGAAGAGTAAGTACTGTGCCGGCACCTGGGTATAGATGATCGATATCAAGCAGATACATCTTCATCCTCGTCGGTGCTGGTCGTCGGGTGCTGTGCCTCACGGTACTGTCGTCCCAGTGCAACTGCCTCCTCACATGCCGGTGTATCGGCAAACGCTCCGCTGATCTGTTCCCACCATGGAGTTGCACCCGCTTGGTTCAAGTGTTGTTTCAGATGCAACACTTCCATTTCAAGCATGGCAACACGTTCTTCAAGCGACAGGGTAGCCATAACATCCCCTCCTCATTTTTACGAAATATAGAAAGAACAAAAAACCAGGAACAAAGAACAAACATAGTACCTCATTAGCAGGCGTAGGGTGCATTGGATGCACCGTTGTTCCGGTGTAGGCAGTCGGTGCATCCAATGCACCCTACCGGGCTCGGTTCTCAGTTCTATATTCTTTGTTCTTTGTTCTTTTATACCGCCCTACCAGCTACTGCACCAGTACACCTGGCTCTCAGCCCGCAGTTCTTTGTTCTCAGAGACTGTCTGAAACGGGTTGGTCATGGGGCTACGGCCCTGGAGCGGGAGTCCCGGCTTCAGCCGGTGTGTGGCCGGAACCGGCTGAAGCCGGGACTCCTGGGGCGCTGTCCGGTGTCGCAGGGCACCCATGCCGTGTGACCGACGCGAATCATCTTTTCAGACAGTCTCTCAGCAAGCGTAGGCACCAACTACCCTACCCCGGAAGAACGGCGCATCTAATGCACCCTACCGGGCTCGGTTCTCAGTTCTATATTCTTTGTTCTTTGTTCTTAACCTCACCGTTCGCTTATTTTCGGAACGAGTTCATAAAAATTCCCCACTAGCGGGTCAAAAACGGCCACGTGGGAAGCATCTCGCCCCACATGGCGATGGAAATTGCAGAAATGTTTTACACATTACGGAACCGTATACGTCAAAGTGGGGAGAGCGCCCCAAATTTTGTCGATTTTCCAGGCTCAAGTGGGGTGGGAATTCCATTTAGTGCCCCAAAAAATAAGCGAACGGTAAGTTAACCCTCAGTTCTTTGTTCTTATGCCGCATGCCGGGCGTTCTCCGCCTGCTCCAGCAGGTCGCGGATGTCGCCCAGCAGCTCCGGCAGGCAGACGCCCAGGCCGGGCAGCACATGGAACTGCGGGCCGCCCCAGCGCTGCACCACCTGCGCAACCTCCTCCGGCGCGCACCCCAGGATCGTCGCCACGGTCGCCTCGCCGACGAAGCCCTCTTCCTGGAGCAGGCGTTCCAGTCG
>DAOTUI010000136.1:0-39923 GCA_034437035.1 Chloroflexaceae bacterium | reverse complement strand
CGAGACTGCGGCATGGGCGGCACGCCGGAATGCGAACAACGCCACGATTGACTGGCGCTTTACCAGCGACGCGGCCCGCACGAAACTGGACCGACTCTATCCGGTATAATCACTGTGGTGAGCCACTAGGCATTCAGTCAGGCATGAACTTGCCCAGTCAGAAAGCGCTCTACGTGGTCTTGATTCTGGCAGGTATCGCAATCCTGCTCTTCATCTGCGTTGCTGTTATCTTCGGTGCAGCCATTGCGGCACTGATGAGCGAGATGCAGTAGCCAGTTCCAGTGATTCAACTATCGGGGAAATGTATCGGGTGCAGGATGTATTATTACATCCTGCACCTTCTTTTTTGCAACAGTTTATGCGACAAAGCGCTTTCCTGAGCAGATTAACAGATCCGGGGCAACTGCTCCCCGCTGAGCATATCCACCACACGCATCCCACCGATGCGGCTGCGCAGGAAGACCTTGCCGGGATGCGCCGCCACCACTTCGCCAATGATCGCCGCTTCGCGGCCCAGCGGATGCTGCTGCATGGCCGCCAGCACCGCGTCGGCGGCTTCCCGCGCGACGATGACCAGACATTTGCCCTCGTTCGCCACATAGAGCGGGTCCAACCCCAGGATCTCGCATGCGCCGCGCACCGCCTCATCCAGTGGGATACGCGTCTCCTCCAGCCGGATGCCCACCTGCGCCTGCGCCGCGATCTCATTCAGCGCACTCGCCAGCCCGCCCCGGGTCGGGTCGCGCAACACATGCACCTGCTCCATCGCTACATCCAGAACGCAGGCAACCAGTTCATGCAGCGCGGTCGAGTCGCTCTCCAGGGCAGTTTCAAACTCCAGCCCTTCGCGCACGGACATAATGGCGATGCCATGCACGGCAATCGCCCCATTAATCAGGATCATATCACCCGGACGCGCCCGCGCCGGCGCAACGGTAATACCTTCGCGGATCAACCCCAGGCCGGTGGTGTTGATAAAGATCCCATCACCCTTGCCCCGATCAACCACCTTGGTATCCCCGGTGACAATCGGCACGCCGGCCTGCTGCGCCGCCGCCTGCATCGACTGCACAATCTGCCAGAGTTCCTCCATCGGTAGGCCCTCTTCCAGGATAAAGCCGGCCGTGAGCGTGAGCGGCTGCGCGCCGCACATTGCCAGATCGTTGACCGTGCCATGCACCGCCAGCGAGCCGATATCGCCGCCGGGAAAGAAGCGCGGGCTGATCACAAACGAGTCGGTCGAAACCGCCAGACGGCTCCCGCCAATATCCAGCATTGCGCCATCGTGCAGCATCTCCAGCGACGGGTTGGCAAAGGCGGGCAGCAGCATGCGCTCGATCAGCATCTGCGTCAGCCGGCCGCCACCGCCGTGAGCCAGCAGCACGGTGGGGTAGTCATTGATCGGGATGGGACATTGCAGTCCTGCGGAGAGATCCATACCAGTCACCGCGTCCCTTCTTCAACCTGCACGGCGCGGCCATACTGGTAGTAGGCGGCGCATGCACCCTCGGAGGAGACCATCGGCGCGCCCACGGGATGCTCCGGCGTGCAGAGCGTGCCAAACGCAGCGCAGTCGCAGGGCTTTTTCAGCCCCTGCATAATCTCCCCGGCCACACAGATGCTCGACTCCTGCGCGGTGATATCGGCGACGGCAAAGCGCTGCTCGGCATCGAAGCGAGCAAACTGCGGCTGCAGACGGTAGCCGCTGCGCGGAATCATGCCAATGCCTCGCCACTGCCGGTCACACACTTCAAACACCTGGGCCAGCAACTGCTGCGCAGGCTGGTTCCCCTCCCGGCAGACCGCGCGGCTGTACTGATTCTCCAGGTCCGCGCGCCCCTCCTCCAGCGCCTTGAGCGTCATGTAAATACCCTGGAGCAGATCGAGCGGTTCAAAGCCGGTGATAACGATGGGCACACGGTAGTTCGCCACTACCGGTTCATACTCCCAGTAGCCCATTACCGTGCAGACATGGCCTGCCGCCAGGAAGCCCTGCACCCGATTCAGGGGTGAACTTAGGATCGCCTCCATCGCCGGAGGCACCAGCACATGCGAGCAGAGAATGGAGAAGTTTTCCAGCCCCAACTGGCCGGCCTGCCAGACCGCCATCGCATTGGCCGGAGCGGTCGTCTCAAAGCCCACCGCGAAGAAGACCACCTGCCGATCGGGGTGCTTCTGCGCCAGTTTGACCGCATCGAGCGGCGAGTAGAGCATGCGCACATCGCCCCCCTGCGCCTTCACACTCAGCAGATCAGTTTCGGAGCCCGGCACGCGCAACATATCGCCAAACGAGGTAAAGATCACCTCGGGGCGGCGCGCAATCGCAATCGCTTTATCAATCAACTCCAGCGGCGTGACACAGACGGGGCAACCCGGCCCATGCACCAGCGTCACCGCCTCCGGCAGCAACTGGTCGATCCCCGACTTGATCAGGGTATGCGTCTGCCCACCGCAGATCTCCA
This sequence comes from Chloroflexaceae bacterium, assembly GCA_034437035.1. Classification (GTDB taxonomy): domain Bacteria; phylum Chloroflexota; class Chloroflexia; order Chloroflexales; family Chloroflexaceae; genus CAKZQX01. The sequence continues at coordinate 37,461 of DAOTUI010000136.1, read as the reverse complement.
TAATTGTCCAGGGTCGCGTCACCAACCGCTGGATCGCCTGAACAAACTTCCGGGCATCAGCTTCGCTACGGTATTCATCTATAAATCGCATCGTCGCCCCTCCGCGTTTGTCCCCTATTCCGGTTGCGGTATTTCCAACTCATCCAGTTCATCCATCTGCCGCAGCATTTCAAACACCTGCGCGGCCTCCTCTTCGTCGATTTTGCTGATAGCAAAACCAACATGCACCAGTACATACTCACCAATCTGCACATCGGGGACACAGGCCAGGCACACCTCTTTGGTGATACCGCCAAAGCTAACCTTTCCCATGGGCATGCCAATATCACCGGCTTCAATCTGGAGAACTTTCCCGGGTACACCCAAACACATCGCCGTACCTCCTATCTTTTGAGAACAAAATAACAAAAAACAAAGCATGTTTAGCATTATCCCAGACGGAAACGTATTTATTCTTTGTTCTCGATATCTTTGTTCTCTGTTCTTATCTACGCTTCTTCGTTTATCAAATACAACCGCCGATCTTCGACGCGGTATAACATCGGCGCAACGATAATGTTGGGATAGCGCTGGCGCAAGCGGTGCGCTTCGCTCAACACAAAGTCAATCTCATTATCGATCTCAAACATTGGCGCAAAATGCATAAAATGCTCATTGGCGCGCGCCTCGTCCCAGCCCTCATGCTGCACCAGGCCTTCGATAAAAGCATCCTTTTTTGCCATCAGGCCAACCATGCCACAGTTGTTATGCCCGATCAAGGCGATGGTGTAGACCCGGCCAACCGCAATCGCAAACGAGACTGAGAAATCGCTGTAGCGCAGATTCGCTCCCCCGGCGCGAATGACATAGGCAAAGTTATCGGGCATGCGCAAACGTTCCCGATAGTCCATACATTTACCGATTAATATCTCTGGTGTTTCGCATGTCGGGAATGGTTCACCCAGATTATGGTACTGGAGCAGATGTTCAATCGGTGTATTGCGATAGTGGGGAAAGATATCCTCAACCGTATCAACCGAAACCAGGCGATGCATAATTATTCTCCCTTCATACCAGTAAGCAACCGCGCTGCTGCTACTGCCACCTGTCCCAGGCTGATGCTCCCGTCATTGGGCGGAACCTGACGATGCAGCAACACGTCAAAACCGGCTTCCCGCAGACGGACGGCAGCCCGCTCCGTCAGTCGGCGATTCTGAAAGCAGCCACCCGCCAGCACCACCCGCGACTCCCCGACCAGCCGGGCCACGGTGAGGATCATCTCCACCAGCGCATTGTGGAAACGTCCTGCAATAATACTCGTTGACACACCGCGCTGCAAATCCTGCAGCACCGCCGCAACCAGCGGCCCCCAATCCAGCACCACGGCCGGCTCCCCCGGTTGAGCAACCATGAACGGGTACGCATCATGTACGCTGGGATCGGCGCTAAACTCCAGCGCGATGGCTGCCTGTCCCTCGAAGCTGACCTGCTGATGCAGACCAATCAGGGCCGCCACTCCATCGAAGAGGCGCCCGGCACTGGTTGTGCGCGGCGTGTTGAAGCCACGCCGCAGCATCTGCGCCAGCAGCCGCCGCTCGTGGGGCCGAAACGCGCGGATTATCGCCAGATCATCCCGCTCCAGCGCCGCCGCGCCATATAGTTCCCACAAGAGCGCCAGCGCTACCCGGCGCGGCTCCTTCACCGCCGCTTCCCCGCCGGGCAGACTAAACGGTCGCAGGTGGGCCACCCGCCGGAAATCGGCGGTATCACCCAGCAAGAACTCGCCGCCCCAGATAGTGCCATCAAGCCCATAGCCGGTACCATCCCAGGTGACACCCAGCACCGGACCCACCACCCCATGCTCCGCCAGGCATGCCGCCAGATGCGCATGATGATGTTGAACCGGGATCAGTTGGCAGTCGGCAGTCGGCAGTCGGCAGTCGGCACGACTTGCTGTTTGCTGGTTGCGCGCTGCGCGCTCACTGCTTTCTGCTTTCTGCTCTCTGGAAAGCGCCCAGCGGGTTGAGAGGTAATCCGGGTGCAGGTCATGGGCAATTGCCACGGGGGTGGCTTCGTAAAGCTGCAGGAAGTCGGCGATAACTTGCTCAAACGCCGCCATCGCCTGGGGCGTCTCCAGGTCGCCGATATGCTGGCTGATAAAAACCTGGCGCTCCACACTCAGCGCGACTGTGTTTTTGAGATGCGCCCCAACTGCCAGGATCGGCGGCAGTGGCTGGGGCATCCGCACCGGAAGCGGCGCATAGCCGCGCGCCCGCCGCAACAGGCGCGGCGTATCCTCCAGCACCCAGGCGATGCTGTCATCAACATGGCGTTGGATGGGCCGATCATGCACCAGGAATTGGTCGGCAATCGACCCCAGGCGCTGCACCGCTTCCTGCTCATCGGTGCAGATGGGCTCATCGCTCAGGTTACCGCTGGTGGCGACAAGCGGAAAATCAATTGCGCGCAACAGCAGATGATGCAGCGGGTTAGCGGGTAGCATCACACCCAGCGTAGCGGTATCCGGCGCAACATTTGCCGCAACCGGCGCAACTGCATGCCGCTCCAGCAGCACAATCGGCGCTTCAGGCGAGGTCAGCAGCGCCGCGGCAGCCTCCGGGATCGCACAGAGCAGGCGCGCCTGTTCCAGGTCGCGCGCCATCAGCGCGAAGGGTTTATCCCGCCGGGGTTTGCGTTCCCGCAAGCGGTTTATCGCCCCAGCGTTGCGCGCATCAACCATCAGATGAAACCCACCCAACCCCTTTACCGCCACGATCTGCCCGGCATGTAGGGCATTGACTGTGCCGCGCAGTGCTGCCTCCCCCTCAGCAATGACCGCGTGATATGCGGATGGAGTGACTGAATGATCTGTATCTGTCGGCAACGACTGCCGGTCGCCGGTCAGTTGCCAGAGCGCCAGTTGCGGCCCACAGACCGGGCAGGCGTTAGGCTGGGCGTGGAAGCGGCGATCCAGCGGGTTATCATACTCGGCCCGGCAGGCGGGGCAGAGCATAAAGCCCCGCATCGTGGTGTGGGGGCGGTCATAGGGCAGCGTACGAATGATGGTGAAGCGGGGGCCGCAGTTGGTGCAGTTGGTGAAAGGGTAGCGATAGCGCCGATTGGTTGGATCAGACAGTTCCTCCAGACAATCGGCACAGGTGGCAATATCAGGCAGCACCAGAACGGTCTTCGCGCCCTGCTCATCGCTGTGGCGGATGGCAAACTGATCATAGCCCACCGGGTCAAGCCAGGCCACATCCAGATGATAGATCTGGGCGAGGGGCGGCCGCTCCGCCTCGAGCCGCGCCAGGAAGTACGTCAGAGTCGGCACGCGGCCCTCAACCTCGATAAAGACGCCGCGCACGTCGTTAATCACCCAGCCGGTCAGTGCCAGTTCGGTTGCCAACCGGTAGACAAACGGCCGGAACCCGACACCCTGCACCGCGCCCTGGATCGCAATCCGCAGCCGCTGGAGTGCGGCCGTTCGTAGCGGTGCCGGCACACGCGGACGGGAACGCAAAGCGCCATCAGCCCCGGATCTTCGTCGCCGCATCGCCGCACCGCCTCTCGCTTGCCGCCAGTCAGTGGCGAAGCCGCTCAACCAGCCAGTCTACCCACTCTTGCACGCCCTCACCCGTGCGGCAGCAGAGCGGGAATACCGGCACCTCCGGATTGACCATCTCAACGCCCCGCTTAAAATAGAGTACATCGAAATCAAAGACATCGATCAAATCGGCCTTGTTAAGCAACACAATATCGGCATGGGCAAACATACTGGGATACTTGTAGGGTTTATCATGGCCTTCGGAGACACTGGCGACCACAACCGCGATATCGGCCCCCAGCGAAAACCCCGCCGGGCAGATCAGATTGCCGACATTCTCAATGAACAGCAGATCAATCTCATTCAACGGCAAATGGTTCAGCGCCTTGCTAACCTGGGGCGCATCAAGATGACAGTTGCCCCCGGTGTTGATCTGCACCACCGGAATGCCCCGGGCCGCAATCGTATCCGCATCAATACTCGAGGCCACATCCCCTTCGATCACGCCGGGACGCACATCCTGCGGCAGATGGGCCGCAGTTGCCAGAATCATGCTGGTCTTCCCCGCGCCGGGCGAAGCCATTACATTGGCGACAAACATGCCTGCCGAGTCAAAGACGACGCGATTCTCAACCGCTACCTGATCATTCGCGCTCAGAATATCTTTCACCACCGGGATCTTCATCATCCACCTCTATGCTCTCAACGTAGAATTCTTTGCCGCCGGTAACCTGCGGACGTTCGCCACCGCAGGCCGGGCAGCAGGGCAGCAGGGGCGGGCTGACCGACCACGTATGCCCGCAGTCCGGACAGGTTGCCACGGCGGACTCCCTGCGGAAGTGCATCTCCGCCCCTTCGGCTAGCGTCCCGCGACTCAAAATATCAAAGTAGAACTGCACCGAGTCATCAACAATACTGCTCATATCGCCGATCACCAGGTCAACCCGGACAACGCGTTGCGCTCCGGCCTGCTGCGCCGTCTCCAACACCAGATCAAGGATACCCTGGGTAACCGGAAGTTCATGCATATGGATAATTACAGAACAAAGAACTAAAGAACTAAAGACTGAGAACTTGAGAACTGAGAACCAAAGAACTGAGAACTGGGCACTTCAAGCCGGGACGTTCAACCGCGTCATACTCACGGCGTGCAGTAGCTCACTGAACCAGGTGGCTTACTGACCGACACATGGCGGCTCTGATAGCTCCGGGAAATAAGAATGATACCTCAAACATTATGGTTCCTGAATGTACCCTATATTGTACCAGGTTGTCAAGTGGCGTGCGCACACTACCGCACACTGGGCCGCACACCCAGCACCGGCTCACACCCCGGTGAACAGCGCGGCGACCTGGCAGGTAAAGCCGGGCAGCAGCGGCGATGTGAGCGCATCGGATGTAATCAATGTGGCGACCAGCGTCAGGGCCGCCGGTACGCGCCGGTACACCTCCACCTGACGCAGTGACCAATCGACAATCCAGTACTCCCCCACACCCTGCCGGTCATACAGGTCGCGCTTCTCATCCCGATCACGCTCCGCGTTCTTCAGTCCGGGGGAGAGCACTTCAATCACCAGTTCCGGCGCAACGTGCAGTTTGCCGTCCGCCCCGGCAGCGGTCGTCAACCGTTCGCGGCTAATCCAGACCAGATCGGGCGCAACGGTCTCATCCGCAGCAAAGATAATCCCGGGCGCGGGTATAACCATACCCAGGCGGGTGGATTCATTCCAGGTTTCAAGTAGATACCCAAGCCGCCCACACACCACCTGATGATGCCAGTGCGGTTGCTTCGACACGTATAACTCCCCATCAATAATTTCGTAGCGATACCCCGTAGCGGGAAACGCCGCCAGGTCCGCAATTGTCCAGCGCTGCGCGATGGTCATGCTTACCTCCTTACCAGCATACCTGGCCCTCATGATACCGCATATCTGATGGTTGAGCGCGGGATGCTAGAGATACGAACTCTATGGCAAGCTCGGCGTCAGCAACCGCACGCAGGCCGTCACCCGCGCCCGCGATATGGGCCTTGTCTGACCGCACTACGCCTATTTGCTACCACGGTTGGCAGATGTTCTGACGTTGCTGCCGCGGTAGGATGAACATAAACATGCAACAAGAAACGTAGAGAGGATAAAAAGCTATGCCCAATCAATTTGTCCAGGGATTGACGACCCAGCGCACCGAACTGCAGAATGAGCGACTATAATGGATCCGGAAAATTGCACAGTGAGTCCGGGAGTTTTCGTACCTACCATGACCAGCAAAAAGGGTTACCGTTCAGCACTCAAAACGCAGATCGTGCAAGAGATCTTGCGCGAGGAAAAGCCCTTGACGCAGATCGCGTCCGAGCACGGCATTCATTCCAAGGTGGTGCGCGAATGGAAAGCTATCGCGCTGCGCGAGCTGCCCACCCGCTTTGCGCGCCAGACCTCGGTGGCCGCGCTCAAGGCCGACCACGAGTGGCAACTGGAGGATTTGTACGCCGAAATCGGGCGTCTGACCACCCAGTTCAACTGGTTGAAAAAAGTTGGGAGCATGAGCCGCGCCGAACGCCTGGCCTGCATCGCGCGCGACGACGCCGAACTGCCGTTCAGCGTGCAGGCCAAACTGCTCGGCATCAGCCGCCGCAGCCTGTCGTATCAGCCGAAAGACCCGCCAGAGGAGGAGGTCCGGATCAAGCATCGTATCGACGAAATCTACACCGAGATGCCCTATTACGGCTCGTGACGGATGACCGCCCAGGTGCGACACGAGGGACATCACATCAATCGCAAGGCGGTGCCGCGGCATATGCGCGAGATGGGCATCACGGCGATCTATCCCGGCCCGAACCTGAGCCGCCGCGCGCACCAGGCGGCCATCGCGCCCTATCTGCTGCGGCACCTCACGCCCGCATACCCGAATCACGTCTGGGCAATTGACATCACCTACATCCGGCCGGCGCGGAGCCGGCTGTATCTGGTGGCGGTGATCGACTGGTACAGCCGCTCCATCATGAGCTGGGCACTGGATGACACACTGGCGATGCCGTTTGTGCTGGAGGCGGTGGAGCAGGCACTGCAACGGGCCACGCCGGTGATCTGGAACAGCGATCAAGGCGCGCAATTCACCAATCCGCAGTACCGTGACCGGTTGCAGGCCGCGGGGGTGCAGATCAGTATGGACGGGAAGGGACGGACGCTGGACAACGTGATTATCGTACGGTTCTGGCGCAATCTGAAATGCGTATAGTAATGCCGAGCAGGAGCAGCGGGTAGATCCAGCGTCGGTAGCGGGCGTAGCGCGGATGCGCCGGTGCGCGGTGCGGGTAGTTTTCCAGGCCGGGCAACTGTTTGTGTGCGTGACATACCGGTTCCTCCATACGAATGTCATCTTCCGCTGATGTAAGGTGCAGTGCAGTTCTGAGATGTATCTGAACAATTTCTGACACCAGCATAGACAACGAGCGTCGGTAGAATGTCGCTGAAACGTCGGAGCGGTGACATATGTTTGGGGTGGCCCTGAGTCGGCCAGTGGGAACCTCTCAGGCCCCACTGGTGACAGATGCCGGGGGACAGGACTACCGTCGGAGGTTAATCGGGAAAGGCCGGGGTGGTAACAGGTGGGTTGTAGGGACGCGCTTCTGCGCGTCCGCAGCCCGTTCCAGTGCGGGAAATGCTGCTCTGGAGCGATGATTTCCGCCAGTCCCACCAACCGCATTCTTATGCAATCCGGCGAAAAAGCCTACACCTGAGAGGAGCAGAACCAGGGTCATCAAGAGCAGCAACGGCAGAGCTTTGTATACTGTGAGGAGGCTGATGGGTTCAGGTTTTTCCGACAGGGACGCGCATCTACGCGTCGGCAGCCGGTTCTTATGCAAAAAACTATTTCGGGGCTGGCACGGCCGCCTGCTCCGATCAACGGGAAGAATTGTAAAGCGAGATCATCAGATGCAGCCCCAGGTCGCAGATACACTGGAGTTTTGTCCAGGTCAATCCGACGCCATTACTCAGAACGACCCCGCGCAGTTCAATTCCGCCGGCGCGCGGTGGCCGTATGCAGGGCGATCGTATCGGCGGGCCGGGTAGCGACCAGCACATTGCACATGACCAGCCACTTCTCGCGCTGACGATCATTGGTCGTGGTCTTGAACTTCTCCGTCACCTCTTCCACTGACAAATGCGGTGCATCTACATCCGACGACTCATGCGTTCCTCCGCTTCACGCGTCATCCACATCCTCATATAGCAATCCTACATTGGTTGTGAACTGGTTCTTAGGAATTCGCTTCCAACCGCCTGGTGAATGTTAAAAAAATAGCCCGGATATACCTCACTGGAATCCCGGCTTGAGCCGGTGAAGGCCTGCCGGGACCGCCTGATCCGGCGGAAGCCGGGACACCTGAGCGGTGATATCCGGATGGAAAATTCAGAGTTCATCAGGCGGCACTACGACAAATTTAGGGTTACTATACCAGGTATTACGATATATTTTGCAAGACTGATGCCAGATCGGTATGAAAGGGCAACCCTACCCCTACCCAACAAACATCACCCCGGGATTTTCGCGCGCGCAGTAGGCCAGATCCCACTCTGAGGGGAAAAGTGCCACCAGACCACCCTGCCGGTCGCGGGTACGCATGATGCGCGAGGGCCAGTAGATGCGCTCTAATGCGTCCGGTGGGCCAGTTACCCAGCGTGCGCAGTCGAACGCTAAACGTTCTAGCGTTGTCTCCACACCATACTCGCCGGCCATGCGCGCCTGCACCACATCGAATTGCAGATCGCCGACGGCGGCCAGGATCGGCTCGCGCCGCAGACTGTCGGTGCCGTAGAGTACCTGGATGACGCCTTCAGCCTCAAGTTGCTCCAACCCTTTGGCGAACTGCTTGTAGCGCGCAACATTGGTATTGCGCAGGAATGCAAACCGTTCCGGTGGAAAGCGCGGGATGGCATCATAGCGCAGTGGTTCGCCCACACACAGCGTATCGCCAATTGCAAACAGCCCCGGATTAGTCACACCCACCACATCGCCGGGCACAGCCTCGGTCATCGTTTCACGCTCGCGCGCAAACACACGGTGCGGGCGGGTCATGCGAATAGCGCGGCCCAGGCGCGGATGGTACACGCTCATGTCTTTCGTAAAGCGCCCGGAACAGATCCGTAGAAATGCCATACAATCGCGGTGGAGCGGATCCATGTTGGCCTGAATCTTGAACACAAAGCCAGAGAATGGCGCATTGATTGGATCGATCAGCCCACGATCGCTGTGGCGCGGGCCTGGCGGTGGGGCTAATGCAAGCAGCGCGGCCAAAAATGGTTCGATGCCAAAGTTATTGAGCGCACTACCAAAGAAAACCGGCATCATCTCGCCTGCCAGGAAGTGGGCATGATCGAAAGTTGCCCCGGCCCCTACCAGCAGGTCGATCTCATCGCGCAACCGCTGATAGGCGGGCGCACCTATTAGATCGCTCAACGCCGGATCGTCGATACCTGCCACCTGCACCGGCGCCCGATGCTGTCCGTGGGTCGTGCGGGCAAAGCGCAGCACCTCAGATCGATCACGATCATACACGCCCTGAAAATCGCCACCATTGCCAATCGGCCAGTTCAACGGCACGGCGCTGATATGCAAAATACGTTCGATCTCGTCGAGCAGTTCCAGTGGATCGATCCCCGCATGATCCAGCTTGTTAATAAACGTCAGGATAGGCATCCGGCGCATACGACAAACCTCGAATAACTTGCGTGTCTGGGCTTCGATCCCTTTCGCTGCATCCAGCACCATCACGGCACTATCTACCGCCATCAAGGTGCGATAGGTATCTTCGCTGAAGTCCTGATGCCCTGGCGTATCGAGCAGGTTGAAGTGATGATTATTGTAGGTAAACTGCAGTACTGTTGAGGTAATCGAAATGCCCCGTTCACGTTCCATGGACATCCAGTCCGAAGTGGCATGACGCTGGTATTTGCGCGTCCGTACCGCTCCGGCCAAGTCGATAGCGTTGGCGTAGAGCAGCAACTTTTCGGTCAGCGTGGTTTTGCCGGCGTCTGGATGCGAGATAATCGCGAACGTACGCCGCCGGGCAACTTCTTGTTCGAGAGTAGTATTTATTGGTACGATTACCATTATTAAATAGCCTTTATTTATTAGTATAATTTAAACATATTAAATCATGCACAAAAAGCAGTTCGCCATATGACTGCGCCGCACACCGAAGGAGTCCTGTCCGGGCGCAACCGGACAGGCTTCCCGTCGCTGGACAGCGTGTGTGTTGCACACGCACAGCGCTGCCTTCAAGATGGGACACTGCCGGGGCTACGCACATTGAGCGCCGTGTATGTTCACGCATACAGCGAGTTATGGCTGCGGTGTAGGGCTGTATCGCCTTACTGGTGAATAGGTTCCGAATCTGGTGGGCGAAACGCGATAATCAGACCCGCACAGATCAGCGGGATACTCAGCATGAGACCCAGACCCAACTGGTAGCTACCCGTGGCCTGCTGCAGTACCGCCGGCGGCAGCGGTGCGATAGCCGCTCCTGCAATCATCACCAGCGCCGCAGCGCCCTGAATGCGTCCCAATCCCCAGCGTCCGTAGTATTGCGCCCAGGCCACGCCTGCTGTGATGCTCTGGATACCTGACGTTGCACCCATAATCACAGCATAGATGACTGCTTCCAGGGGCGAGTTAATGCCCCGGAGCCAACCAATAGCCAGGAGCATCAAGCCCATATTGAACAGGATCACCCGTTTTGGCCCGAAACGCTCGATCAGGAACCCACTCAGCAGAGTGGTACAGGCCGTAGCAACCGCAAACGGCACAAAGACCCTGGCCGCTATCTCGGGGCCAAGGCCGCGCTCGGCGAAGATCGCAGCCTGGTGAAACACCAGCGCCGTGATCAAGAACGGACCGGCCGCCAGGGGCAGAGCCAGCAGCCAGAACGCTGCTGAGCGCAACGATAGCTGCGCTGCTATCCTGGGCTGCGCCGGGTCGTTGCGTTGCTCGCTGACGGGCGGTGTCGCTGCGCCGTCCGGATAACGCCCAATGCTCTCGGGACGATCGCGCACAACCAGGATAGCTGCCGGGATGATCAGCAACCAGACCATACCCCCCAGCACAAGATAGGTCTCACGCCAGCCCCACACCGTTACCAGCGCCTGGGTCACGGGTGGCAGCAGGGCGTTTGATGCCGCGAAGCCCAGCATCACCAGCGCCATTGCTCGCCCGCGGTATAAAACAAACCACTGCGCGGTGAGCAGGGTGGCGATAACCGGCAGCGATCCCTGCCCCAGGGCGCGGAGCGCCGCGAAGCCGGCCAGTAAGCCGAGCGGCCCGGTGATCAGCGCCATTCCGATGCAGGCAATGCCGAAGCTCAGGGCAACAACAATCAGCACAACCCGTGCCCCATGACGATCCACCATCCGTCCAATGCCAAATGTCATTGCCGCGCTTACGGCTGTGCCACAGGCATAGAGGAGCGACAGATAGGTGCGCGACATGCCGGTATCCGCCAGAATGGGATCGACCACCACCGAAAAAACATAGGACTGCCCCGGCCCTGATGCAAAGGTGGACAGGGCCGCTACAACGACAATTGCCCAGCCGTAAAATGGTAGCCGGGGTGATGTCAGCCAATGCTTGAAAGTGTGGAACGTATGTCTTTTCCTTTACCGGAGTTACGCGGTGCGTGTTCAAACCGGGCGTTTCACCCGATGGAAGCCCGATCCGCCTGCGGCCGCAGGGTACGTTTGTCTGCTTTTGCCCTGCCGGAGGCGGAACTATCTTCCGGGTCAGTGACCGCGTAACGCCTGTGATATCACAGGCGTTACGCGGTCGGTTCCAAACCAGGCGTCTGCCTGGACAACTGGCCCGATGCGCCTCCGGCAGGGTGGAATGGAACAGTCTTTTTCCGGAACATGCTCTCCGAGCCACATGTTCCGGAAAAGACAAAAACGTACCATGCGGCCGCAGGCGAAATACGCCGTTATCGAGAGCAAACGGTCCGTTTGAACGCACACCGCGTAACTCGTGTGATATGAGGAAAATGGTATAGACGTAGATGTGTAACACGGATACTCTTTTCAGCGATCCCGGCTCAGACTACCTCCGCGACTTGTGGCAATACAGATCGTCTCCGCCTGCAATAGGGTGTGGCGCTTGTTCAGATATACTGAACACTTTATGAGTATAAGTATACAACAAAAGTGATATATGGCAATTCGATAGTTTATGGTGGACCCATTTGTCAAGATGCCGCCGGCGAAATCCCCAAATCCGCAAAAACATCCTTGACAAAGCGATCTGCGTATGGTATCATCCTCTTTCGCAATCAACCTGTAGCCTATCTTGTTAAGGAAGTGTTGTTTGCGTTAAGCGAGAACTACACTATCAACCCGCCAATGCGCCGGCCGGCGCATCCTTCACGAACAGGTTTCGGATTCAGTACGCCAGTTCAGAGGTCGTTACCCCCGGTCGGGTACGCTCCGTAGAACCGGCGCTTTGTGCTTTCTGCCGCCCAGTGGTCAGTTCGAACTCGTCAGTGAGCGATCCGGTTGTATGCGCTGTCCCCAGACGAATGTTCAGTATGCGTTGCACTGCCTGATTGCGGCTGACGACTGATTACCAAGATGAGGTGAGTATGCCCCCGTTGACTGAGACCGTTGTGCTCCAACCGCTGATTACGCCCCTGGACCGTGGATCAAATTTCCAACGTCGTCAGCGCATCGAGCGTCGATCTTTTGCCAAAATTCATGACGCAATTGGGTTACCCCGGCTGATTGAGACGCAAATCAACAGCTTTGAGTGGTTCAAACGCGAGGGGCTGCGCGAACTCTTTGACGAGATATCGCCCATCACCGATTTTACGGGAAAGAATCTGGAGTTGCGCTTCCTTGATTATGCGTTCGGCGAGCCGCGCTTTAGTGAGTTTGAATGCCGGGAGCGCGATATGACCTATGCCGCGCCGCTGCGCGTGAATGTCCAACTGCGGATCCTGGCAACCGGCGAGATCAAAGAGAGTGAACTCTTTCTGGGTGATTTCCCGATGATGACCGATAACGGTACGTTTGTGTATAACGGTGCCGAGCGCGTCGTCGTCTCCCAGCTTATCCGGTCACCGGGCGTGTATTTTAAGGATGAGAAAGACCCGACCAGTGGTCGCCTGCTGCACTCGGCCAAGTTGATCCCCAACCGGGGCGCCTGGCTGGAGTTTGAAACCAACCGCCGCGATGTAATGTCGGTTAAGGTTGACCGCAAGCGCAAGATCCCGGTCACGATCCTGATTCGCGCTATTCTCGCCTGGCAGGCGCAGGAGGACGGCGAGGGTCAGTGGGTGCCCGACGATGAGTTGGAAAAGCGCGGTCAGGATGAAGAGGTGCTGGCGCTGTTCCAGGCGATTGACACCGTCGCGGAACATCCCTATACCCGCGCCACGCTCGATAAGGATCCGGCGCGTAACTCGCGTGAGGCATTGATGGAACTATACAAGCGCCTACGCCCCGGCGACCCGCCTACGCTGGAGAATGCGCGCTCACTGCTTGAGTCGCTGCTCTTTAACTCACGCCGCTATGACCTGGCCCGCGTCGGGCGTTATAAGCTCAATAAGAATCTCTGGGAGCGCGATGTGCGCCGCGATATGCAGCGCAAAGCTCCCGACAACAAGGTGCGGGTGCTTTTGCCCGACGATATTATCAAGATCGTTGAGCAACTGATCCTGCTTAACAACGGTGTCGGCAAGGCGGATGATATTGACCATCTGGGCAACCGCCGCGTCCGCACAGTTGGTGAGTTGATCCAGCAGCAGTTCCGGGTTGGCTTGCTGCGGATGGAGCGCGTGGTCAAGGAGCGCATGAGTCTACAAGATCCCGACGGCGCAACACCCAACGCACTGATCAATATCCGGCCCGTTGTCGCGGCCATGCGCGAGTTCTTCGGCGGTAGCCAGCTCTCGCAGTTCATGGACCAGACCAACCCGCTGGCCGAGTTGACCAACAAGCGGCGGCTCTCGGCGCTTGGTCCCGGCGGCCTCAGTCGGGATCGCGCCGGGTTTGAAGTGCGCGACGTGCATCACAGCCATTATGGTCGCATCTGCCCGGTTGAGACGCCGGAAGGCCCGAACATCGGCTTAATCGGCACGATGAGTACCTTTGCTCGCGTCAACGAGATGGGCTTCCTGGAAACACCCTACCGTAAGGTCTACAGCAGCATTGAGAATGCCCCGGTATGGCTGGAAAAAGGCGTGCTTATCCGCGATGTGCGCGATCTGCGGACGGGCGAACTTATTGCGGCCAAGGGCTCGCGCGTGGATGCCGAGATTGCCGATCGGATCGCCGTCGGCCTGATGCGCGGACAGCGCCTGCGCGAGGATATTGTTGACCCGGATACCGGCGAGACGCCGGCCGAAGCCGGCACGGAGATTAACCGCGCCCTGGCCGAGAAGATCGCCCGGGTACCAATCAAGACGATTAAGATCCATGCGATTGTGTCGCAAGAGGTCGATTACCTGAGTGCCGACGAAGAAGACCGCTTCGTTATCGTCCAGGCGAACGCGCCGCTCGACGAGTATAATCGCTTTATAAAGAGCCAGGTGTCGTGCCGCTTTGCCGATGAGTTCCTCGAAGAGAAGGTTGATCGCGTTGATTATATGGACGTGTCACCAAAGCAGGTGGTCAGCGTGAGTACCGCGTTGATCCCCTTCCTGGAGCACGACGACGCCAACCGCGCTCTAATGGGATCGAACATGCAGCGCCAGGCGGTACCGCTGCTCCGCCCCGATGCACCGATTGTCGGTACGGGGATGGAGTATATGGCGGCCCGTGACAGCGGTCAGGTGGTTATCGCCAAGCAGGATGGGGCCGTTCTCAGCGCAACCGGCGATATGATTGTCGTCGAGGAAGAGGATGGTAATATCCGCGAATACCCGCTGCGCAAGTTTATGCGCAGCAACCAGGATACCTGTATTAACCAGCGGCCCATCGTGGCGAGCGGTGATCGGGTCTACAAGGATTATACGATTGCCGACAGCAGCAGCACCGATGATGGCGAACTGGCACTGGGGCAGAATATCCTGGTGGCCTACATGCCCTGGGAAGGCGGCAACTTTGAGGACGCCATCCTGGTCAGCGAGCGCCTGGTACGCGAGGATATTTTTACCAGCATCCATATTGAGAAGTATGAAGTCGAGGCCCGCGATACTAAGCTCGGCCCGGAAGAGATTACCCGCGACATTCCCAACGTCGGCCAGGATAGCCTGCGCAACCTGGATGATCGCGGTATCATCTATATCGGCGCAGAGGTGCAGCCCAACGATATTCTGGTCGGCAAAATCACCCCCAAGGGCGAGACCGACCTGACGGCGGAGGAGCGCCTGCTGCGCGCGATTTTCGGCGAGAAGGCACGCGAGGTCAAAGATAGCAGCCTGCGCGTTCCAAACGGCGTGCGTGGCAAGGTGATCGATGTGAAGGTCTTTAGCCGGGCCGAAGGCGCCGACCTGCCGGTGGGCGTTAACCAGACGGTGCGCGTGCTGCTCTGCCAGAAGCGCAAGATCAGCGCGGGCGATAAGATGGCCGGACGGCACGGGAACAAAGGTGTGGTCAGCCGCGTGCTGCCGGTTGAGGATATGCCCTTCCTGCCCGATGGCCGCCCGGTGGATATTATTCTCAATCCCATCGGCGTGCCAAGCCGTATGAACATCGGGCAGATCCTGGAGACCCACCTGGGCTGGGCTGCCGCCAAACTGGGCTTCCGCGTGGCAACGCCGGTCTTTGACGGAGCGAACGAGGGCCAGATTAAGGCTATGCTCCGCGAGGCCGGGCTTCCCGACGACGGTAAGGTAACACTCTATGATGGCCGGACGGGCGTACCGTTCGATCATCCGGTGACGGTCGGGTATGCCTATATGCTCAAGCTGGCCCACCTGGTTGAAGATAAGATCCACGCCCGGAGTACCGGCCCCTACAGCCTGGTTACGCAGCAACCGCTCGGCGGTAAAGCGCAGTTCGGCGGACAGCGCTTTGGTGAGATGGAGGTCTGGGCACTCGAAGCCTACGGTGCGGCCTACATCCTGCAAGAGATGTTAACCGTGAAATCGGACGATGTGGTGGGCCGCGTGAAGACCTACGAGGCGATTGTGAAGGGCGAGCCGATCCAGGAAGCGGGTGTCCCCGAGAGCTTCAAGGTCTTGATCAAGGAACTGCAGTCGCTCGGACTGAGTGTTGAGGTTCTGTCCGAGGATGAGCGGCCGGTCGAGTTGACTGACGATGTTGACGGCGATATGGCAGCCCTGGATGGGATTAACTTGAGCGGTATGGAACGCGGGGAATTCTAGGTCTGAGTTCTCGGTTTTGAGTTTTGAGTTTGATGTTATCGCCGGTCGGGCCGATTGGGCCGATCGGGTAACTCAAAACTCAAAACTCAAAGCTCAAAGCTGGAGATACAAATGCTGGAAATTAACGATTTTAATGCTATTCGCATCAGTCTGGCCGCGCCGGAAGATATTTTCGTCTGGTCCTTCGGGGAAGTTACCAAGCCGGAAACCATTAACTACCGCACGCTGAAGCCAGAGCGCGATGGGTTATTTTGTGAGCGTATATTTGGGCCAACGAAAGATTGGGAATGCGCCTGTGGAAAATACAAGCGCATTCGCTATAAAGGTGTTGTGTGCGACCGCTGTGGTGTCGAGGTGACACGTTCCAAGGTGCGCCGCGAGCGCATGGGCCATATTAGTCTGGCCGCGCCGGTCAGCCATATCTGGTTTGTTAAGGGCACACCCTCCCGCATTGGCCTGCTGCTCGATATCAGCCCGCGCAACCTGGAGCGCGTGCTCTATTTTGCCTCCTATATTATTACCGATGTCAACGAGGAGATGCGCCAGGGATTGCGCGAGACGATCCAGCAGGACTATGGCAAGAAGCGCGATGAAATCCAGGATAGGGCCGACAGTCAGCGCATCGAACTGTCCACCCAGTTGACTCAGGATCTGGGGGGGATGGAAACGGCACAGGTGACAACCCAGCGCCGGATTGATGAAGACTACAAAACATTGCGGGAGGAACTGACCAGCGAGGCCGAGCGCCTGCGTGAGCGCCTGGAAGAACTGGCCGGCACCAAAGCACCCGAAGATATGCAGTACCGGAGCGTTACGCTGGTTGAAGAGGGTGAACCGATTAACGAAAACACTCTTGATCAGCTTGACGAAATGGTTGAGCAGGAGCTTGACGCGCTCGATACGCGCCGCAACCGGGATCTGAGCGATGCCGAACTGCTGACCGATGCCGAGCGGGAGCGCAAGGAGCACGAGGCCTCCCAGGAGCAGGAGAAACTTCAGGAGAAACTCCAGCGCGAACTTGATACCCTGGTGCGCGAAGAAAAAGAGCGCCTCGAACAACTCGACAGCCTGCGCGTGAGCCGCATCCTCAGTGAAGCGGAGCACCGCACGCTACGCGAAGTGGCTACCGGTGCATTCCGCGCCGATATGGGAGCCGGCGCGATCCGCGAGATTATCGAGAAGAATATCGACCTGGAAAAAATGGCCGGTGAGTTGCAACTGGAGGTCCACACCACCCAGGGTCAGCGGCGCAAGAAGGCGACCAAGCGGCTGCGCGTGGTCGAGAGCTTCCGCAAGAGCGGCAACCGCCCCGAGTGGATGATTATGACGGTGCTGCCGGTTATCCCACCCGATCTGCGCCCGATGGTCCAGCTTGATGGTGGCCGATTTGCAACCAGCGACCTGAATGACCTGTACCGCCGTGTGATTAACCGCAACAACCGGCTCAAGCGCCTGATGGAACTGCATGCCCCGGAGATCATTGTACGGAACGAGAAGCGCATGCTCCAGGAGGCTGTCGATGCCCTGATCGACAATGGCCGGCGCGGGCGCGCAGTGAGCGGTAAGGGCAAGCACCGACTCAAGAGTCTGAGCGATATGCTCAAGGGAAAGCAGGGCCGCTTCCGCCAGAACCTGCTCGGCAAGCGCGTGGACTACAGTGGTCGCTCGGTGATCGTGGTCGGGCCGAATCTGCAGATCCACCAGTGCGGTCTGCCGAAGAAGATGGCGCTGGAGTTGTTTAAACCCTTCGTGATGCGCCGACTGGTCGAAAAGGGGTTTGCCCACAACATCAAGAGCGCCAAGCGCATTGTTGAGCGCGTACGCCCCGAAGTCTGGGATGTGCTGGAAGAGGTGATTAAAGACTACCTGGTGCTGCTCAACCGCGCACCGTCGCTGCACCGGCTCTCGATCCAGGCATTCGAGGCCAAACTGATCGAGGGGAGCGCCATCCAGTTACATCCGCTGGTCTGCGCGGCCTTCAACGCCGACTTTGACGGCGACCAGATGGCGGTGCATGTGCCGCTCTCCCAGAAGGCGCAAGAAGAGGCGCGCACGCGGATGCTGAGTAAGTACAACCTGTTGAGCCCGGCGCATGGCGATCCGATTATTACGCCATCGCAGGATATCGTGCTGGGGTGCTACTACCTCTCGATGGTGAAGGACGGGGCCAAAGGGAGCGGCAAGAAGTTTTCTAACATTGATGAGGCGATGCTGGCCTACGATAAGGGGTTACTCGATATCCAGGCACCGATCTTCATTCGCATGAACGAGATACCGCAGGGCAAGAGTGACCGTGAAGCACGCGAGTTGACTCCCGCCGAAGACGGTACTCCGCGTACGCTGATTGAGACAACCATCGGGCGGGTACTGCTCAATAATGAACTGCTGCCGCCGCTGCGCTACCGCAATCGTTTGGTCGATAAGAAGGGTCTGAAGGAGATCATCGCCGACTGTTACAAGTATTTCACCAATCTGCGCAATGTGGCGGAAGAAGACCTGGAAGATCTGCGCCGCATGTATGACGATAAACCTGAGCAAGAACTGGTGCGTATTTATGGCTCCGAACAGACGGCAATTCAGGCCGACCTGATCAAGGCGCTGGGCTTTAAGTATGCTACAACGGGCGGTATGACCATCGGTATCAACGATATTCAGGTGCCGGAAGCCAAACGACGCATTATCGAGGAGGCCCAGAACCGGGTTGTCGAAGTTGAGAAGCAGTTCCGGCGTGGCCTGATCACCGATGAAGAGCGCTACCGCGAGGTTGTAGACATCTGGCAAAAGGCCACCAAAGAGACCCGCGAAGCGGTGCAGGAGAACCTGGACCCCTTTAGCCCGGTGGCGATGATGGCAATCAGTGGTGCGCGTGGTAATCTGAACCAGATTAGCCAGATGGCCGGGATGCGTGGCTTGATGTCTGACCCGACTGGACATATTATCGAACTGCCGATTCGCTCCAACTTCCGCGAGGGTCTGTCGGTGCTGGACTACTTTATCTCCACGCACGGTGGGCGCAAAGGTCTCGCCGATACCGCGCTCCGTACGGCAGACGCCGGCTACCTGACGCGCCGTCTGGTGGACGTAGCCCAGGATGTGATTATCACCTCTCGAACATGCACCTGTGACGAGGGCATCTGGCTGCATGAGGTCGATGATATCGATATGATGGAGCCGCTCCAGCAGCGTGTGGTTGGCCGGGTGTTGGCAAACGATGTGGTGCATCCCAAGACGGGGGAAATGCTCGGTGAGCGTGACCAGGAGATTGAGGAGGAACAGGCCACCGCGCTGACCAAAGCCGGCATTACCTCAATCTATGTTCGTTCGCCGCTGACCTGCCAGTGTGAGCATGGCATCTGCTGCATGGCGTATGGGCGCAACCTGGCGACCGGCAAACTGGTTGAGCCGGGCGAAGCGGTCGGCATTATCGCGGCGCAGTCGATTGGCGAGCCGGGCACCCAGCTTACGTTGCGTACGTTCCACACGGGTGGTGTGGCCAGTGCCGACGATATTACGCAGGGTCTGCCGCGCGTGCAGGAGATTTTCGAGGCACGCAGCCCCAAGGGGAAGGCGCTCCTGGCTGAGATCGACGGGGTAGTTCAACTGGTTCGGGATGATGAGGGACTGCGCACCCTGCGCATCGTCTCCAGCGAAGTTTACACCGATGAGTACGATCTGCCCGCAACCTATACCATCACGATAGAAGATGAGGCGGATGTTGTCGAAGGACAGCCAATCGCCGAGAATAATCGTAGCGATAGCGACATGCCTCCAGTGGTGGCGCGGATGAATGGGCGTGTCTATATCCAGACGCCGCATCGGCTGGTCATTAGCCTGGAGGATCGGGACGAGCGCGAGATGGCGATACCACACACTGCGCGTCTGCGCGTGACGGATGGTGAACGGGTGGTTGCCGGGCAGCAACTGACCGACGGAAGCGCCGATCCGCAGGAGCTTCTGGTGCTGCAGGGCAAGGAAGCCGTACAGCGTTACCTGGTGAAGGAAGCTCAGAAGGTCTACCGCAGCCAGGGTGTAAATATCAACGACAAGCATATTGAAGTAATTGTGCGGCAGATGCTGCGGCGCGTACGGATTGAAGAGCCCGGCGACACGGGTATGCTCCATGGTGAGTTGATCGACTCGTTTGAGTTTAAGCGGATCAACGAGGAGATTGTCAGCCAGGGTGGCGAGCCGGCTACGGCGACCACCGTGCTGCTGGGGATTACCAAGGCCTCGCTCAACACTGACAGCTTCCTGTCGGCAGCGTCCTTCCAGGAGACCACCCGCGTCCTGACCGAGGCGGCTATTACCGGCAAGGTAGATTATCTGCGCGGCCTGAAGGAGAATGTCGTTATTGGTAAGCTGATCCCGGCGGGATCCGGGTTTGGCAAGCGTGATGAGGGCAAGCGCGAAGAGTTGGTCGATGAAATGGTGCTGGTGCTGGAGGGTAGCGACAGCAAGGAGGAGACCGACAGTGAGCAGAGCACGCTTGACACCGATGTTCAACAGGCCGGGGCAATGCTGGGCCTGGGAGATCTGTCCGAGCCGCTGAAACCCCAACCCACGGAAGAAGAGCAGATTGATGTAGATCCCGAACTGGCCGAGGCACTGCGGGCTCTGCTGGGCGGCAACGGCAGCGGTAGCAGTGATAACGAAGAATCGGATGAATCCGAAGACGGCAACGGTAGTAGTGCTGATAGCGATGAAGCGTAACCCAGGGCAGACTGGTTGATGCGAACAATGCCCGCCACGTCAGCGGTGATATAGCGGGCACATTGAAACGCAGCAAGACGGGGCCGGGATACTCTCCCGGCCCCGTCTATTTTATGCAAATATGCGGGAGCATGGCTCCCGCACTCCATACTCCATATTCACCGTTTTGCCCCGAACTCCCCCGTTACAACTCAACAAAGTAGGAGCGACAGGCAGCGTCAAGTAGCTCGTGGCTCATTGCCGGCCGAATATTTAAAAAGCGCGCCGTATCGACCAGTTGATCCATCAGGTCACGCGGATGCACGGCGCGAAGTTCAATTCCCCGGCGAGCATACTGCTCGGTCAGCAAATACTTCAGGCCCTCATCGTTGTAGGGAATACCCTTATTCTTACAAACGCGGCGCATGATTTCGCGGTATTGCGTTGGAGTTGGATTACCAACCTCAACTTTGTAGCGAATACGCCGCAGGAAGGCTTCGTCCACCAGATCCTTGGGATCAAGGTTAGTGGAGAAAATAATAAGCTGGTCAAACGGAATTTCGATCTTCTTACCGGTATGCAGCGTCAAGAAGTCGATGCGCTTCTCCAGAGGAACGATCCAGCGGTTGAGCAGATCTTGCGGGCGCATCTGCTGCCGCCCAAAGTCGTCAATAAAGAACAACCCACCATTCGCCTTCATCTGCAAGGGCGCTTCATAATATTTGCTGATCGGATTGTAGATCAGGTCCAGTGAGTCCATATTCAACTCACCACCCGTCATAACAATCGGTCGGCGGGTATGCACCCAGCGCTGATCGGCCAGCGCATTATCGGATGCGGGCAGCGGTACTTCTTTGTGATGGATAATATCAAAGACTTTGATGATCTGCCCATCCACAATAACCGCATGCGGGACAAAAATTGTTTCGGAGAAGAGCCGCGCAATCGCCTCGGCAATCGAGGTCTTCCCATTCCCGGCATCCCCGTAGAGGAACAGCGAGCGGCCGGAGTTGACTGCAGGACCAACCTGCTGGATCAGGGAACTACTCAATACCAGGTGGGCAAATGCCTCACGCAGCGTTTGCTCATCAATCGTGACACCGCGAATACTCTGCTTCTGGATCATTTCGGTGTAAGTCTCAAGCGGCACGGGTGCCGGCCCCAGGTACTGAGTACGCTCACCCAGCTCTTTGGCCCGCTCAACACCCTTCTGAGTCACCTGGTAGCGATAGCTGCGTTCGCTAATGCCATCCGAGCCTTTAACCTCGGC
The DNA here is from genome assembly GCA_034437035.1 of Chloroflexaceae bacterium. Classification (GTDB taxonomy): domain Bacteria; phylum Chloroflexota; class Chloroflexia; order Chloroflexales; family Chloroflexaceae; genus CAKZQX01. The sequence goes on along the minus strand of DAOTUI010000136.1, from coordinate 15,669 downwards.
TAACTGCTCCTTCCGCAGGTAACGAATAGACTGGTCAAGCACACCTTCGTACGACAGCGTGAGATGATCGCTTAGCTCCTGTCCGGTCAACTCGCCAATCACATACAAAGCACGCACAACCAGATCGGCGATATACGACAGCGTTAACCCGGTTTCCGCGATAGTACGCGGGCGACGGGGAAAACTTATTCCTGACTCAGTGACCTCATCGCTCAGGCTGATGGGGGTGAGCATAATCGGCCCTCCCAGAGATGATGCTTGTGAAGAGAAAATCCGCCGACACAGGGCCAACCTGCGACTGCGGGCCAGTGCAGCTCATGCTGCCGGATAGTTTATGATAATCTAGATCGTAGCGGTTAGTATACCATAGGCGATAAAACTGTTGCAATAACATGATCGGCAGAAATGGCTGACGAAACATTCATCCCCGACGGATCGGCGCGTCAGAACGGGCGGCGTGCCTGACGATAGGTCGGCGTATCTTGCCAGTCCCCGCGCACAATCGCAAAGAGATGCAGATCAACAAACCGGCCATGCAGGAAACAGACGCGGCGGTACACACCGTCACACTGCATCCCCGCGCCCGTAGCCACCCGGCTGGAAGCGGTATTGCCGATAACCACCGTCGCCTGCAAGCGCTCGACCGGCAGTGAGTTAAACAGATGGTTGACCAGCAGGCAGGCAGCCTGAGTTGCAATCCCCCGCCCCCGAAAATCCGGGTGAACCTGCCACCAGAGTTCCAACCCCTTGAACAACTCGGTCAGTGTAAAGGGATTCCAGTAGCCGATGGTCCCTACTGGCTGCCCCGTTGCCTGATCGCGGATCAGTAAGAAGCCCTGGTCGCGGCCGGTTGGTGTGGCAAAACGTTCGGCAAACTCCTGGTGCGTTGTCGGCCAGATATTGTAGTAATCACCCATGTAAGCGGGGTCACCAAACCAGTCGGCAATGAGCGGCGCATTCTCCGGTGTGGCCGGGGCTAACCGGATCTGGTTGCCAAGCAGCATAGGTCAGTTCCTGAATATTCATAATGGTTCGATTCGCTATCAGTATAGCCGGAGCGCAGAGCGCCGACAACTGATAACTGACACGCGTTCCGCGGTGGGTGGTCAAACGTGCAGTTTGACCACATGGAAGGCTGACTCGCCTGCGGCAGCGTGGTACATATTCTTCTTTTTCGGAAAAAAGTTGCTCTGTGAGCAACTTTTTTCCGAAAAAGAAGAGAGTCTATGCACAATAAGGTGGATATGGCCTCCCGATGGGCTAAAAAGACCGCCTTGTCTGACGGCATTTAGCGCATTCCGATGCGGTTTCGTTCTTATTGTGCATAAGCTCTAAGGTCTAGTTTCGTTTTTTCCGAAATTGTTTGGCCTCCGGCCAAACAATTTCGGAAAAAAAACAAGTACCATGCTGCCGCAGGCGAATCGAGTCGTTCATCCAGATGAACACCCGGTTTGGATCTTACTGCGTAACTCCTGTAACTGACATGCGTTCCGCGGTTGCCGTGCAAACCGGATGTCTCACCCGATGAAAACCCGATTCGCCTGCGGCAGCATGGTACGTTTTTGTCTTGTTCCGCCCTGCCGGAGGCGATATCCCCCATCAAACGCGGGATCACCTGATCCATGTCAGCATTGGCCGTTTCGCGGGTTTCGCTCATTTCGTGGTCCAAAATCCCACCGCTTAACGCGTGTAAATGACATGAGTTATCCGGTGTGCTTTCAAACGGGCCGTTTGCTCTCGATAACGGCGTATTTCGCCTGCGGCAGCATGGTACGTTTTTGTCTTGTTCCGGAACATGTGGCTCGGAGCGCCACATGCTCCGGAACAAGCATGTCCCATTCCACCCTGCCGGAGGCGCATCAGGCCAGTTGTCCCGGCAGACGCCTGGGTTTGGAACCGACCGCGTAACGCGTGTAACTGATAGATGTCACTATTTTTAGCAGATCCCTACAATATTCAATGTGGCAACCATGCTACAATACTCGATACACACCAAAACAGGACAGGACAGGACAGGACGATCCCCCGCGCGGGAGGAGCCGCGCGAACAAGAGGTAGTCGCAGATGCCGGCAAAGCGCGTACAAACACTGGCAGCCTTTGTGCCCAACCCTGTGGCCGACGCCATCTATACCTATGCGGCGACGGCATCCGCCACAGACACATTTCCCGATGCGTGCGCCGAGCGCCGGCCGGCGGCCGTGCTCTTTGCCGATATCAGCGGGTTTACGAAACTTACGGGCATGCTGGCGCGACGTGGTCCCGACGGCAGCGGAGAGTTGACCGGCCTGCTGAACCTCTACTTCACGCATATGATTGCCCTGCTCAAGCGGTTCGGCGGTCAAGTGATCCGTTTCAGTGGCGACGCATTGATCGCCCTCTTTCCCACCAACCCAGACCTACCCGCGCCTGTTGCCATTCGTCGGGCCACACTACAGGCGGCCTATGCCGCGGACGCCATGCAGACGGCAACGGCGAACTTTCAACATCTGCCTACCAGTATTGGCGAAACCACGCTGGCGCTGAAGATCGGCATTAGCGCGGGCGAGATCTTTGCGGCCCATGTCGGCGGCGTGGCCGATCACTGGGAATATCTGATCGCGGGCAATCCGGTGACGCAGATGACCGACGCGGAAGAGCATGCCCCACCAGGTATGGTTATGTTATCCGCGCAGGCAGCCGCACTTGTTGACCATCCGGATGTCCAGCCGGGAATGTACCTGACATGGAACCAGTCCGAGCAGGCCGGGCACGACCTGCCCGCCCCCAATGATCTGCCGGCACTGCCGACGACACCAGGGTGGGAACACCTGTCTCCGGACGCAATCGAAAAGGCCGAGACGATCTTGCATGCGTACGTCCCCACGGCGATTATCACGCGCCTGGCCGCCGGTCAGGATGCCTGGCTGGCGGAACTGCGCCGTATGACCGTTATGTTTGTTGGCGTAGGCGGACTGGATTATGAAAGCCCCACGGCGTTAGCCGCGCTACAAGCCTTTGTAACGGCGGCCCAGACGATCATCAACCGCTACGAGGGTAGCCTCAACAAAATAACCGTAGACGACAAGGGCACCGTACTGCTGGTGCTCTTCGGTGTCCCGCCGCTAACCCACGAGGATGATCCAATCCGCGCCCTGGCATGCGCGCAGGAACTTCAGGCGCTCACCACCTGCGCCCCAGAACCGCCAGAAGCAACTCCTGACGCAACCCCGTCGTCGATGCCGCCCGATGTTCAGTTACGGATGGCGATTGGCATCACGAGCGATACCGTTTTTACCGGGCCGGTGGGCAGTCCCACCCGCCGCGAGTATACCGTCATCGGTGATGCGGTGAACATGGCGGCCCGGCTGATGCAGGCGGCCGGAGCCGGCGTAATCCTGTGTGATCGAACAACGGCGGAACTGGCCCGGAAGCAGTGGCAACTGGATATGCTCCCGCCACTGACAGTCAAGGGCAAGCCGCTGCCAATGAGCGCTTATCGCTTTGCGGGACGTCGCATCCACCTGGTGCCGGGCAATGGTCAACCGCTGGTTAATCGCGTCCATGAATTACAGTTGTTAAAACAGTACATGGATGAAGTTGAACGTGGCATGGGGCAGGTTGTCTCCCTGATCGGCGACGGCGGCATGGGGAAGACACGGATGGTGCAGGAGTTGCTGACCCTGGCGCAGACCCGCCGGATGCGCTGTCTAACAGGTGCTGCCGGCAGCACCGACCAGCAGACACCCTACATGGTCTGGCGCGAAGTGCTGACCGGCTATTTTGAACTGGATAGCCTGCGGAGCGCCGCTCAGCAGGCCGGTCAGATACACGCACGGGTTGAGCAACTCGACCCGGAACTGGTTGCGCGGCTACCGCTGCTCAATGACGTACTTGATCTAGCGCTGCCCGAAACCCCGCTGACCCAGAGCCTGGACCCCCGCCGGCGGCGTGACAGCCTGGCGTTTCTTGTGGTCGAACTGCTCCTGGACCGGGTGCAACAGCAAGCCCTGCTGCTGGTGCTGGAAGATCTCCAGTTTACCGACTCGCTCTCCTGGGAATTGGCACTGGACGTAGCGCGCTCACTGGCCCTGCAACCGGTCCTGCTACTGCTGAGTTACCGCCCGCTTGAAACCAACTACCGGGAAGTTGCCGGCGAACGTGACCCGCAGTCCCACCCCGCAGAGTCGCGGGCCGTCTGGCTCAATGCATCACAGCATGCACTGGCACGTCTGCGCCGGCACCATGCGGTTTACCTGTCACCCCTCGACGCCATGGCAACGGCCCGCCTGGCAACCGAACATCTGGGGGGGGTGCCGGTTGCCCCGGAAGTCACCGACTGGCTGGTGGAACGTTGCCAGGGCAATCCCTTTTTTATCGAAGAGACCATCAAGATGCTGCATGAACGGGCGGCACTCGGGCTCAACGAACTTGGGGTGTGGCAGTTTGCCGGTGAACAGCAACTTACCGGCGTGCCGCCAACGCTCAAGGGTGTCATCCAGGCCCGCCTGGACCGGCTCGACCTGGACCTGCAACTGACCTGCAAAGTGGCCTCGGTGGTTGGACGTGTCTTTGCGGCGCGGGTCATCGCCGGGATCTACCCGGTACCGGAGGCGCAAACAGTGGTGTATGCTCACCTGGAAACGCTGGCCCGCCTGGATATCACACCACGCGACTGGACGGTGGCGGAACAGAGTCACCAGTTCAAAAATGCGCTCACGCAGGAGGTCGCCTACAGCAGCCTGCTGCCGGCCCAGCGCCAGGCACTGCATCAGGCGGTGGCAGAATGGTACGAGCGCGAGTATGCCGACGACCTGACGCCCTACGTGCCATTGCTGGCGCATCACTACAGCCATACCGAACGGTGGCACCGTCGCCTGGAGTTCTCTGAGCGGGCCGGACGGCTGATGGCCGCACGCTATGCCACCACAGAAGCCCTGACCTACTTTTCGCAGGCGATTGATCTGCTCAACGCGCACCCCGAGCTGCTCCCGCCGGACGAGCAGCATGCGCAGCGCTTCGCGCTCCTGCTGGCCCGCGCCGAGATCTACGAACAGAGCAGCAACTATGCCCGGCAGGAAGAGGATCTGAACGAACTGGACATGCTGGCCATGGTCTCCGGCGATCCCCGGCAACAGGCGCTGGTGCAGACGCGCTGGGCGCGCTACTATCAGCTCACCAACGACTATGCCGCCGCGGAACGGGCAGCCCACGCAGCCCTGGCCCTGGCCGAGCCGCTCAACGACCGGCAACTGATCGGCGCAAGCCTGAACTGGCTGGCCCGCACCGCCGAACTGCGGGCAGACTATCCCCAGGCGCTCTGGTGGAGCGCGCAGGCGTTGAGCAACTGCCGCCTGGCAGAAGATGCGCGCGGTGAGGCCCACAGCCTGAATTTTATCGGCAGCGCCTATGCCGAACTGGGCGACTATGACCAGGCTGCTGAGTATCATCGGCGAGCGCTGACCATTCGCCGCGCTATCGAGGACCACTGGGGTGAAGCCTCCAGCCTCAATCAACTGGGCAATCTGGCTAATAATCTGGGGCAACCCCGGACAGCCCTGCAAGCCTACCAGGAGGCGCTGGCAATCCGGCGGCGCATTGGCGATCGCTCCGGGGAGGCGGCCAGCTTGCTCAACATTGGCAATGCCTACCAATCCCTGGGCGACCTGAGCGTGGCCCAGGCCTACCAGCATGAAGCGCTGATGATCTGGCAGTCGATTGGCAACCAGTATGGTGAGGCGCAACTGCTCGTCAGCATGAGCGCCATCGCATCCGCCCTGGGGGATACGGGCAAAGCACGGCGCTATGCCGCCGAGGGAGTGGAACTGGCCCGTGCGCTGGGCAATCGCCAGGTTGAAGGCTATGGCCTGGATGCGCTGGGCAATGCCAGTCGGGGACTGGGTGATGCTGCGGTCGCCCGGGAGCAGCATCAGGCCGCCTACCTGCTGGGGCGCGATCTGCGGCTGCGCCGACTGGAGGCTTACGCGCAGCATCATCTGGGTGAGTGGGAGTGGCAGTGGGGCCAACCCGCCGCCGCCGCCGAACATTGGGCCGTGGCGGCGACGCTCCGCGAGCAGATTGGCGAACTTGAGTTTGCGCGGGCCAGTCGCACCCGCCAGGCTCGGGCGCTGGCAATGCTGGGCGACCTGGATGGCGCACGCAGCATTGCCGAGGCGGTCTGGCAGGTCTGGGGGATCAACCCGCCCCCCGGCGAGCATGAGGACGAACTGCGTGAAGCTTACCTGGCACTCTACGAAACCTGGCAACAACTGGACGAACCGGGACGAATGCTGGCGGCGCTGGCCTGGGCCTACCAGGCCGTACAGGACCGCGCCGTGCTGATCAGCAATCCGGCGCTACGCCAGTCATTTTTGAGCAATGTCGTGATTAACCAGGCTATTATTGCCGCATGGAATGCTCTCGAACGGGACGAGACGCCGTAACTTTTACCAAATTCGCACAGTCTGCTATACTCTTCGCATCTACGTTTCCCGAAATTGATTAATTCGGCAGCGTTCCACATGCTGAGGACCGGCATGCGGACGCGTAGAAGTGCGTGACTACCGGAACCTCCTGCAGGTAAAGGGCGGCATCCTGAGCATGTGGCAGACGCCGCCTACTTCGGCATACCGGCAGATCAGTGATCTCTGCTTTACATAAAACGATATGGTTTCAACATCTCAGCCTGGTTACAAAGTTCCGGGTTGGTGGGTTTGATCCGGGTGATAGCAGTGCGACCAGCACGAGGAGAGCAATGATTGACGACAGGTCGCTCATCGAGGAATTACAAAAGGAAAATGCCCGGCTACGCCGGCAAATCGCGGCCCTGGAACAGGCACTGCAGGCGGCCCGGACGGCGCAGGCGGCAGCCGAGGCAGAACAGCAGCAGATGTATGCCGTCTGGATGCAGACGCCCACGCCCCTGACCATCTTGCGTGGACCCGAGCTGGTGTTTGAACTGGCAAACAGTGCCTATGCCGAAATGGTTGGCTCCTATCGGCAGATCCTGGGCCGGACAGTACAGGAGAGCTTTCCCGAGCCGGCAGGGCAGGGCATGATTGAGCAACTCGCACAGGTCTATACCCGGGGTGAACCCTGGCTTACAACCGAGACGCCGGTCTTGATTGAAAAGGCCGATCAGAACATCGAGCGCTGGTATAACCTGCATCACCATCCGCTGCGCGATGCGCAGAACCGTGTCATCGGCATCATCTCACACTGCCTGGACGTCACGCCCCAGGTGCTGGCACGCCGCGAATTGGAAGTCAGGAACCGGGAGGTCGAGCGGTTAAACAGCGAACTCCGCCAGAGCCAGGAACTGCTCCAGCGGTTTATTGAACACTCTCCGGCGGTAGTCTTTGTGGTCGATACCGCGAGTCGCTTTCTGCTGGTCAACCAGCAGTTTGAGCTTGCCACCAGGCGCCAGGCCGACCAGATCATCGGCAGAACCGATGCTGAGCTGTTTGACGCCGAAATTGCCCACGCCACCCGCGCCAGAGATCTGGAGGTGATGACAACCGGCGAGCCGGTGGCGTATGAGCAGTTGCTGCCCCTCGCCGATGGTCTGCATATCTTCCTGGCGATCAAGTTTCCGATCTTTGATGCGCAGGGCGAGGTGTACGCCGTCGGCAGTATTGCCACGGATATCACGGAGCGGAAGCAGATGGAAGAGGCGCTCCGCATCAGTGAGCAGCGCTACCGCAGTCTGGTCGAGTTATCGCCGGATGGTATCGCTATCATTCAGGAGGAACAGTTTGTTTATATCAACCAGCAGGGCATCCGCATCCTGGGCACCGGCGACCCCGCCGAGTTGCTGCACCGCCCCGTCCTTGATCGAGTACACCCCGATCATCGATATCTGGCGCAGACCCGCCTTGATCAGGTGCAGCATGATGGGCAACGGGTCAACTTTGTGGAGATCAAGATCACCCGGCTGGATGGGCAGATGATTGATGTCGAGATCGCCGGAGCGCCGATCATCTATCAGGACCGGCCGGCCGTTCACATTATCTTTCGGGATATTACCGAGCGCAAAACTTACGAAGCGCAGATCCGGCATCTGGCTTTTACCGACGCGCTGACCGGATTGCCTAACCGCCGCCGGCTGTATGATCTGGGTGACGCCGTGCTGGAAGCCCCCCATAGCACCGCGGGTAATACGGCGCTGCTGTACCTGGATCTGAACCGGTTCAAAGCCATTAACGATACCATGGGCCACGACACCGGTGACGCGCTGCTGGTGCAGGTTGCCATGCGGCTGGAGGCATGCATTCGCACCAGCGATACCCTGGCCCGGCTGGGCGGCGATGAGTTCGCGGTACTGCTCCCCGATAGCACGGTCGTCCAGGCCCGGGCCGTAGCGGAGCGCATGCTGGAACGGCTGACGCAGCCCTTTGACCTCCAGGGGCAACTGATCCATCTGGGGGGCAGTATTGGCATTGCGGTCAGCACTGCCGGGGACACACCCTTCAGCACACTCCTGTCGTGGGCCGATATTGCGATGTACCGGGCCAAGGCTACCGGTGGCGGTATTCAGGTCTACGATGCAGCGCTCAACACACTGCGCCCGGATCACCTGCAACTCGAGACCGACCTGCGGCATGCGCTGGCAATCGAAGCGCTGGAAGTCTGGTACCAACCCATCCTCGATCTGGCGAATAACCAGGTAATCGCCGTCGAAGCGCTGATACGCTGGCCCCATCCAACCCGGGGCATGCTGACACCGGATGCCTTTCTCCCGCTGGCCGAAGAAGTTGGCCTCCTCCACGCACTGGACCATCTGGTGCTCAAGACCGCACTGCGGCAGGCGGCTACATGGGCAGCGGCCGGGCACCGGCTTGATATTGCCATTAACCTGACGGCACCATCGCTCCAGCGGGCCGACCTGATCAGCGAACTTGCCACACTGATTGAGACTACCGGCGTTCCGGCAAACCAGATCATTATTGAGTTGACCGAATACACTGCTCTCCGTGATCTGCTGACAATCCAGGAGGTGCTGACCGGACTGCGCGAACTGGGGGTACGCGTGGCCCTGGATGATTTTGGCACGGGATATGCGTCATTATCACATCTGCGGCAACTGCCGGTCGATGTGTTGAAACTTGATCGCGCGTTTGCGACCGGGATCGGGCGCGACACCCGTGACGAGGCGGTGGTGCAGGCGCTCATGGCGCTGGGCCAGGGCTTACACCTGATGGTCATCGTTGAGGGGGTCGAGGAGGCCGCCCAACTGGAATGGCTACGCCTGGTCGGGTGCCGCTACGTCCAGGGCTACCTGATCAGCGCGCCGATGACCAGAGCGGATGTGGCGCAACTCCTGACGGCGGCGTACTGAGCAGCATCGCAGCATTCGTCAGTGTTTTGTAACGATTTCATTCACATGAAGGATAGAAATTACCATAGTTCCAGGGTATAATACAGTAAGAAGTTGCATGCCTCGCAACCGGATTTCCAACCAAAATTTCGCACGCCTGTTCGCCGTCGTTTGTAAAAAGTTTTTCTCTAGACCCGAGGTGCCGCTATGCCCTCCCGTCACCTGCAGACGTTCGCCACGCTGTTCACCATCCTGCTGGCTTCTGCCCTGTTTATCCCCGCGATCCATCAGGCGACCGCCCGTCCACCCACCGCCGATTTTGCCGCCACCTACACGCCGCGTGAAGCCGCCGCGCGGGTTGCCGCAGCCCAGGCATCCCAGGCCGCACTCCGCCGGGAATACCGCGAGAACGCCCAAAACCCGTTTCTTCCATCCGTCCCCACGGTCTTCTTTCCGCAAACCGGGCACCATCTAAGCAACCGCTCCGGCTTTCTGGATTTCTGGCGGGCCAACGGGCAGGTGCTGATCTTTGGCTACCCCGTCAGCGAAGAGATTGTCGAGGATGGTCGCATTGTGCAATATTTCGAGCGCGCCCGTTTTGAGTACAACCCGGACCTGGCCGGTACACCCGGGCAGGTACAACTGGGCCTGATCGGGCGCGAGTTGACGGCGGGACGCGATTTCCCAGGTATCCCCGATCCACAGAATGGGGCACGCTACTTCCCCGAAACCGGGCATGCCATCTGGGGCGAGTTTCGCGGCTACTGGGAGCGGCGCGGTAGCCTGGCGTTGTTTGGCTTCCCCATCAGCGAGGAGTTTGAGGAAGACGGGCGCATTGTGCAATACTTTGAGCGGGCCCGCTTTGAGTATCACCCTGAAGACATGGCTCAGTTCTACCGCAATGCGGAGCAGTACAACGGCATTGCGCTAAACACCCTGCGCGAGGTCATGCTGACCGACATCGGGCGGCGGGTCGCCCACATGCGCGGGGTCAATGTCGCCCCGGTCGGGCAACTCCCCGGCACCCCCGTCTGGTCGCCTACGCTCTGGAAGCGCCATATTGCCATCAACCTCTCGACGCAGTGGCTGACTGCCTACGAGGATGGCATGGCAGTCTACAATGCGCCGATTGCCACCGGCCGCGACGGCTTTAACACACCGGCGGGTAACTTTGCGGTCTACGACAAGCTACCGATGCAGACGATGCAGGGCTCGGCAGGCGGCGAGAGCTGGTATGTGCCTGATATTCCCTGGGTGATGTATGTGGTCGGCGGGGTAGCGCTGCATGGCACCTACTGGCACGACATGTTCGGCAGCGGCGTCCGTATGTCCCACGGCTGCATCAACCTGGGCATGGACGATGCCGAGTGGCTGTATGCGTGGGCCGATATCGGCACAACCGTAGCGATTCACTACTGAAATTATGTACCTTTCCGCTTGCTGGAAGCCGCACACTTCCAGCAAGCGGTAACCGGCATCCCCGTGAAACAGCGCCTGAGACAATCGTATGCCACGGCGTAAACGTCCGGTATTTCCCCAAAGCGGTCCCGTGCAAAACGATCCACGAAGTGTGTTGTAGGCTACGGAACTGTTTCGAGAGGAATGTTAAGATTACGTTGTTGTCATACTGCTATGGTACACTGTCAATGGAATGCCGGAGCAGCCTCCTCTCCCACAATGCTGCCGGGCATGACAGACAGCAAACAGACCAATTCAATAACAGGAGTTACGTGGTCGGTTCCAAACCCAGGCGCCTGCCTGAACAACTGGCCCGATGCGCCTCCAGCAGGGTGGAACATGTGGCTCGGAGCGCCACATGTTCCGGAAAAAGACAAAAACGTACCATGCGGCCGCAGGCGAAATACGCCGTTATCGAGAGCAAACGGTCCGTTTGAACGCACACCGCGTAAGTCCTGTCAATAAACTTCATTGCAGAGCCGGTCGGCTGATGAAGCCGGCCGGCTCATCTGGACAATGTCTAATGAACCAGATCCAGGTTCCTTTAACATGTTGATTGGAGATCCGACGCAATGACTGTATTTCAGGGCGAGACAGTACCAACACAGGTACCATCCCACACATGTCTCCTGGAATTTCTTATGCGTATACGGCACAGTATGCAGCAACAGGTTAGTGTCGAGCAGATATTGGAATGTATCGTCGATACCGCGATGTCTCATTTTGCCGGTTCCAAAGCAGCCCTCTTCGAGTGTGATCCCACCCGGAAAACTCAGCACATTACGGCCATGCGTGGTTTGAGTCCAATGTTCATCCCACATGCTTCGGAACTGCTGCGCTTCGGCTGGTCTGACACTGCACCAGTACTGAGCGAGAACCTCGCCGGCAAACCGGAACTGGCTCACCTGCACACTGCTCTGGAAAACGAAGGCATCTCCGCCGGCCTCACACTGCCCTTACGCAACGAGCAGGAAGTGATCGGGGCGCTGATGATCACCTACGCCGACCCCTACCCGGTCCTGCCAGTCCCGGTTGACCAGACGGCCGACTGTGCCGCTGCCGCACGCCTGGCCCTGGAAGATGTTCGCCTCTTTCAGGCAGCCCAGGCCCGGGCAACCCAGGAGAGCGTGCTGAATCAGATTACCCGGGCAGTAAATGCCGATCTTGACCTGAATACAATCCTGGCGGTTGTCGCCGACGAGGTGGCTCGCCTGGTGCCACACCAACGCGCCTCTGTAGCGCTCCCCATCGCGCATGACCCGGCCAATTTGAGTGTCCGTCCGCTTCGCGGACGGCTGACCTCGGAACCCCATGCCGATATAGTCGTACAAATCGCAGGAACGGGCATCGGATGGGTCTTTGTGCATGGACAGCCTTTTATCGTGCAGGATCTTGCCCAGGAACAACATTTTGCGCTTGATACGTCCCTGCTTCAGGCCGGGATTTGTTCGTACATCTGCCTGCCGCTGATCCAGGGAGAACAGGTTGTCGGCGTACTCAACCTGGGGAGCAATCAACGACATGCGTATGGTCCCCATAATCTACCTATCCTGGAACAGATTGGGCAACAACTGGCGATCGCCATCCGCAATGCGCACCTGTATACTCTGGCACAGCAGCGGATTGCCGAACTGGACATGCTCAGCGACATCGGACGGGCCCTCTCAAAGGAATTACACCAGGACGAATTGCTCGAGATTATCTATCAGCAAGTGCGGCGCGTACTTAATGCCGACAACCTGTATATTGCGCTGTATGATGCGCTGAACGATGAAACGCAGTTTGTGCTGGAGCTGGATGCGGGGCAGCGCCGGCCACAGACCTGCCGACAGAAGGGCAATGGTCTGACCGAGTATATTATCCACACCCGGCAACCACTGTTTCTGTGTGGCAATATCAATGCGCAGGTGCATGCGCTGGGCGTAGAACCGATCGGACGAGAACCACAGGTCTGGCTGGGCGTACCGCTAATCTATAGCGATCAGGTTCTGGGGGTTATTTCCATTCAGAACTACCAGGATGCCAATGCCTACAACACCACCCAACTGCACCTGCTGCAGGCGGTGGCCGGACAGATTGCGATTGCCCTGCGCAATGCACACCTGTTCCAGTTGACCCAGGAACAAGCGGCCCGGGCAAATGCCCTCAACCAGATTGCCCGCGCCGTGAATACAAAACTCGATCTGGACACCATCCTGACTATCGTCGCCGATGAGGTAGCTCGCCTGATACCCCATCAACGTGCCTCGCTGGCACTCCCGGATGAGAACGATCCAACCTGCCTGGAAATCCTCACGCTCCGCGGACAACTCGCCGCTGAACCGTCTACCAGGAATGTGCTCAAGAAAGATACATTCAGGCTCAGGGAAGTTTTTACGAGGAAGCGTCCCTTTCTTATAACAAACCTGGACGCAGAGCAGCAGCCGGGGTTTGATCACCAACTGTTTGCCGCCGGGATTCGTTCATATGTCTGCTTACCGCTCATCCACGCCGGTCAGGTTGTCGGGACGCTGAACCTGGGAAGCAATCAGCCCTACAGCTACGGTCCCCACAATATGCCCATGCTCGAACAGATTGGCGAGCAACTGGCGATTGCGATCCACAATGCGCGCCTCTACCAGGAAGTGCAACGCGAACAGCGAAAACTGGTCGCTATCCTGGAGGATACCACCGATGCCGTGATTGTCCTGGATACGGCAGATGAAATTCTGCTGCTCAATGCAGCTGCCGCGAAGTGCCTCCGGATTCCGGCAACCCAGGCCATCGGACAGCCCCTGGCGTTGCTGGGAGCTGCCGAGTTGACCACAGCGCTGGCTGAAGCGCAGCATGCCGCCTCCCCCGTCCGCTGTGAAGTAACCCTGGCCGACAATCGGACATTCTCTACCAGCGTGTCACCGGTCCACAATGTGGGATGGGTGATGGTCATGCAGGACATTACCGCCCTCAAAGAGCTTGACCAGTTGCGGAGCGAGTGGGTTGCTGCCGTCTCGCATGATATGAAGAATCCCCTGACCGCTATGAAACTGGCGGCGCAGATGCTCCCCATGGAAGGTTCCCTCACCGCGGGCCAGACTGAACTGCTCCACAAAATTCAACAGGGTACCGACCGGCTGCGGGCACTGATAACAGATGTCCTGGACCTGGCCCGCATCGAGGGGCGCGCACCTATCCAGTTCGATTCGCTGAACCTGTGCAGCATCATTACGGAAGCGCTGCGAAACGTCGAAGCGCAGGCCGCAGCGAAACAGCACCACCTGGCACTTGATCTACCGCCACACCTCCCGGAGAACCGGGGTGATCCGGCCATGCTGCTGCGCGTGCTGGTCAACCTGTTGAGCAATGCAGTGAAGTATACACCACCCGGCGGCGAGATAACCGTACAGGTCCGCGCCGAAGCCACGATGCTCCTGGTCGCCGTATGCGATACGGGACATGGCATTTCATCCGAGGATCTGCCACATCTTTTTGACCGCTTCTACCGGGTAGCCAATGGCGCAGAGGAGGGCACCGGGCTGGGATTGAGTATTGTCAAAAGTATTGTTGAGAAGCACGGCGGGCAGGTCCGGGTTGAAAGCGAAGTTGGGAAGGGGAGCACGTTTACATTTACGTTACCTCTGAATGCAGCAGACTGACCGAGCTATCTGCCGGATCACCCAGTCCTCACGAGGAGTAGCCGGTTATCAGCCGCTCACCAGATATTCTATGCATAATGCGTCATTTTGCCGGGATATCATTGGTAGAATTACTCATCACATTTCCGGTCCCCACCGCTATACTATCAACAGATAATTTTGTACACCATACGCTTATCCAGACCGAAGATCGGTAACGATGTCGGCCTTTTGGTCTGCGCCATGATTACCGTCATTCTGCGCGTGGGAGATCATCTGGCCGAGCGGTTGAAATAAGAAGGTGCGCCAGGCGGGCGGGAAAGACATCCTGGTGCAGGCCGATGTCGCAAAAGAAGCAGATGTTGTGCGGATGGTTACAACAACGGTTGATGAACTGGGCGAGCTCGACATTCTAGTCAACAATGCCGGGTTTCAGCTTCCGGGCGACTCGCATGACATCGACGTGGCAAACGTTGAAAAGGTGGTGCAGACCAACCTGATCGGCGCGTATATGTGCGCACGCGAAGCGATCAAGCATTTTCCGGCAACCAACCGGCGTGGCGTGATTATTAACATCTCCAGCGTGCATCAGATCATCCCCAAGCCGCGCTTTATCGGCTACTCGATGAGCAAAGGCGGTATGCAGAACCTGACCAGCACACTGGCCCTGGAGTATGCCAGGTATGGCATTCGGGTCAATGGCATCGGTCCCGGCGCAACGGTCACACCCATTAACCGGGACTGGGTGGATGACCCGGAGAAGCGCAACCTGGTAGAGGAACATATCCCGTTGCAGCGCGCAGCAGAGGCGGACGAAATGGGCGCAGTTGCCGCGTTCCTGGCCTCCGACTATGCCGCCTATATCACCGGACAGACAATCTTTGTGGACGGTGGGCTGACGCTCTATCCATCGTTTGCCACACCCTGGTCTTCGGAATAATGTAACCGTGACGTACGCGGTCCCTGACCCGGAAGGTACTTCCGCCTCCGGCAAGAAGGAAGTTTCCACTCTTTTGCACAAAAAATGTTGCACATCATGCAACATTTTTTGTGCAAAAGACAGGTAAGGTACCACGCTGCCGCAGGCGAAGGGGGCTTTCAGATCCGGCACCAGGCCGGAACCGGCGGCACCGCGTAACTCGTGTAAGGTAACATGACGTACGCGGTGGGCGTACAAATCAGACATGTACTTCCCCAAAGGCCATCTTCGCCTGCGGCAGCATGGTACGCTTTTTATCTTTTTCAAGGAATTTTTGCACATTGTGCAAAAATTCCTTGAAATAAGGATGTCCGGTACCGCCCTGCCG
>DAOTUI010000135.1:0-14604 GCA_034437035.1 Chloroflexaceae bacterium | reverse complement strand
TGTCCTGTTTGCGGGCTTCAGATCGATAGAGATCTCAATGCCGCGATAAATATACTGGCTGTGGGGCTACACAGCCTGGGTGTAAGTCCCGAGAAGCCCACATGCTTTAGCTGTGGGAGTAGTCACGATCCAGGAAGCGACTTACATATGATTTATGGACGAGTACGTTCTTCGCCAGGCACAACGGAATGAAGAACCGTACACTAAGCACAACCACACCGGGGTAGGAGGGGCACGCTTTGTGTACGGTTCATGGTTCATCAGGACTGGGTAGCGCTGGTCTCGGTTGTCTTACCGGGATAGCCCTTTACGCCTTTCAGCGCCGAGGCGGAGGTTGCCTCAAAGTTTTGGATCACGCTAAAGCTGCCGTCTGTCTCCAGCACAACGGCCTCAATATCTTCAAGGCAGGCAATTCCCTGGTTGCGCACCGCGGCACGAATCTCGCCTTCCGTAACGCGATTCTCTCTGAGCACAGCCTGCCGAAACTCGCCCTGGTACAGCAGCAGTGTCGGTTCAGCCTTGATCAAGTTCCGCACATCGGCATAGCGCTCTGAGAGCCAGCTAACTGCGTATTGCAGCACGACCAGCAGCGCAAACCCAAGCACACCCTGTGCTACCGAGGTGTCTTTGGATAAGATCATCGTTGCGAGGAGCGAGCCAAATGCCACAGTGACGATAAAGTCAAAGGCATTCCACCGTGCGAGCGTGCGCTTGCCGGAAACCCGCAGCAAAATAACGAGCGTAACATATGAGAGTGTACCAACAATGAGTGTGCGAAATAAAACGGTGAAACTGTCAAATAACAAAGTGACTCCTCACTTTCTTTACTCTACTGGACAGAGGTTCCTGACATCGCGTGTCCGGACTGAAAGCTTCAGGAATGCTGCCCTATCGAGTAAACGGCTTCTCGATATCTGCATCTGCCACGAGGCGATGCCTCGTACCTGCTATGCAGCATTGCAACAACCGTGCCGGCAGGCAATAGCCGACCAATAAGTATCGGGGTAAACGTTCCATCGTTTACACGACTTACGCAGTGGGCATTCAAATCAGGCATTTGCCTATATGAACGGCACGATTCGCCTCCGGCAGGGCGGAATGCTCTGCCCAGTCAGTGACCGCGTAACTTGTGTCGTTTAGACACAGCGCCTGTCCCCTGACCCCCTGTTCCCTCTTCCCTCTTCTGCATTTCTTAACCCAGATTTAACAGTATCTTCACGTTCGTGTGTGACGCTGGTGCATTTCTTGCAATAGTCAGGATAGCGGCAGGTGGAGAAGACTGTTCAACAACGCAACCACTGTCGGGCATATCACAGCAGCCGTTCGCGCATTTTAGATTGTACGAACAATGAGGCAGGAGAGAAAAAATATGGATACCAACACCTCACCGCAAGAAACGCTTCAGCGATTGTTGCAGGCTGACCGGGAAGCGCAAAAACGCGTCCAGCAGGCCGAGGAAGCGGCCAATACCTTGTTAAAGCAGGTGCGCGAAGAGGCGCACAGGTTGGTAGAGCAGGCCCGCGAAGCGGCGCAAGCCGAGGCCCGCGCAATTGTGCAGACGGCGGCGGCGAGTGGCCCGACCGCACCGGAGCAGGCCGCCGCAACTGATACCGATCAGGCATACCGTACCGATCCGCAAGCACTGCGGCAGCGTGCGGAACCCCGCATTCAGGATGCAGCCAGACGGCTGGCGGCCTGGGTCGCCGGGGAGGATCTCTAAATGGTTGCCCTGCTTGGCCCGGTACGCTATGCCGCACCCAACGCCGGTGTGCGGGCACGCCTGGCGCAACGACTGCCCGCCAACCGCTGGGCGCAATTGCTGGCAGCACCCGATCTAGACGCGGTTGTTACGCTCGTGGGCACAACCGCATACGGGGCAACGCTGGAGGCGGCGACCGGCCAGACACCGGAACCGGAACAGGTGGAACAGCAGGTGCGCGCCTACCTGATCCAGGCACTCCGGGTTCCGCTCAAACTTATGCAGGGCAAACCCCGCACCCTGCTGGACTGGCTCTGGCGACGCTTTGAACTGGAAAATGTTAAAACCGTCATTCGGTCAGTTGCGCGTAATCGCCCACCCCGCGACATTCGGGCGGCGCTGCTCCCGCTGGGGAGCGGATCGAAATTGCCCTGGGACGCCATGATCGAGGCGCAATCGCTACCCGCACTACTTCCCAGCCTGCGGACAACGTTTCACGGCGAACAGTATGCCCGCGCACTGGAACCGGCCATGGACCGCTACGGGCGCGAGGGCAAACTCTTTGTGCTGGAAGTTGCGCTGGATCTGGCCTACTACCGGCGCTTGCTACGCCTCCTGGACGGCCTGGCAGGACGCGACCGGCGCGACGCGGGGCGTTTTGTGGGCACACTGATCGATGGGCACAATCTGCTCTGGGCGTTCCGCTACCGGGTCTACTTCGATCTGAGTCCGGAGGAAATTCTGAACTATACCTTGCAACGCCGCCTGCGGGTAGATGCGGCAATGGTACGGGAGATTGCGCTGGGTGCCTCCCTGCCTGAAGCCACCCGTGCGGTCTGGAATGATCGCCTGCCCGACCTGGAGCGTCTGGAAGAACTGCCCCCGGAGGAAGCCCTGCCCGAACTGGAGTTGATCTTGCGCCGCTATCTGCATAGCGTGGCCGAGAGGGCGCTTGAGGGCTACCCATTTCATCTGGGAACGATCCTGGCCTACACGGTCTTGCTGGAGAGTGACGTGCAGGATCTGATAGCCATCGCCGAGGGCAAAGCGGCCGGATGGTCGGCAGAGCAGATTCGGCCCAGCCTGATCGGGAGACGCGAATAAGCCGGCATAGGTGCGAAAAAATCCATAACAACCGGAGAATAGAGCAGTATGTTCACACCCGCTCAAATGCACAGAGTAAATATTTTTTTGCAGGAACAGGATGTGGAAGAGGTCATGGTCGCTCTGGCCCGGCTAGAAGTCCTGGATGTTGGAGAGAGCGCAGAACAGGCGCGCTGGTCCGCGAATGAAGATTCGCATTGGAGTGACCTGACCGATACCTACACCAGTCAGGCACACCGCCTGGAAAGCCTGCTGACGACCCTGAAGATTCCGCACCCGGAGCAACAGCCGCCGGAAGAACTGCACCCGAGTAATGACGTTGTACGCATCAGGAGTACGCTCACCGAGGTAGAGCAGGAGGTGCATGCCTGGCAAGAAAACACCGCGGAGATTGAGGAGCAACTCAAATGTCTACAGCTACTTCAGCGGAGTATGCAACTCTTACAGCCACTTGATATCTCCGTCGAGGACATGCACAATCTCAAGTTTCTGCACCTGGTTATGGGCACCCTGCCACGGGAAAACTTTGACAACCTGCAGTATATTCTTTTCCGCATTCCCTTCGTCATCGTCCCGATTGAACTGGATAATGAGCGCCTCCTGGTCTTTGCTGCCACTGATCAAGACGATGCCCCCATTTTAGATCGGGCGCTGAACAGCATTTTTATGGAGCCGCTGGAATTGCCCGAAGATCTGGCGGGCACACCGGCCCAGGTGATACCCACCCTTCAGGCACAGCAGGCCGAGGCTGAGCAGCGGCGCAAAGATCTGGCCCAGGAGCGGGAGGATTTGGCAAAGAACTGGGGGGAAACGCTGCTGACGCTCTGGCGGCAGGCGCGCAGCAATGCGCTGGTGACCCGCACCATCAGTCGCCTGGGCTACCGCGAGGGAATCTACCTGATTACGGGGTGGGTACCCGAATGGCGCGCTCTGGAAAAAGTGATGAAGACTGTTGAGGGCATCACCGACCGACGGGCCAGTATCGAGGTACTGGAGCCACGCGTCGGGGGACAGCAGAAGGTGCCAACCCTGCTGCGCAACCCGCCGTTTCTCCGTCCCTTTGAGAATATCGTCTCGACCTTTGGCTTTCCATCCTATAACGAGCTTGATCCAACCCCGCTGGTTGCGCTGACCTTTGTAATCATGTTTGGCGTGATGTTCGGTGATGTGGGCCATGGTCTGCTGCTTGTGCTGGTCGCGCTTGGCCTGCGGTTCTGGGACAAACTGACCACCATCGCCGGTGTGCTACTGGCCTCGGGCGCAAGCGCGATGGTCTTTGGTCTGCTCTATGGCAGCCTGTTTGGGCGCGAAGATATTCTGCCCCATATCTGGTTGAGTCCACTTAACAACACCATAGATATCCTGATCGCTTCGGTCATTTTTGGGGTTGTGCTGCTCAATATTGGCTTCTTACTCCACCTGATCATTAGTGGACGGGCGCAGCGCTGGGGCGATTTTCTGTTTAGCCGCGACGGACTGGCCGGCCTGTGGCTCTACTGGGCGCTGGCAGGCGGTATTATAGCCCTGGTGCTGGGCTTCACCTTCCCGCTGTTCCTCTGGGTCGGGTTCGTTCTGCTGCCAACCGCGCTGATCTTCCTCAGCAAGCCGTTAAGCCGCCTGATCACGGGCGAGCGGCCGCTGCTGGAAGGGGGCTGGGGTGAGTATAGCATGCAGGCCTTCTTTGAACTCTTTGAAGCACTTATCAGTTACATCAGTAACAGCTTTTCTTTTATCCGACTGGGGGCTTTCGCGGTGGCCCACGCCATTCTGAGCCAGGTTGTCCTCGCGCTGGGAGGGATGGCGGGCGGAATTGGGCAGTGGATCATACTGGTGCTGGGAACGCTGGTCATCATCGGGTTTGAAGGGGCGATTGTCGGTATTCAGACATTGCGCCTCGAATATTACGAGTTTTTCGGAAAGTTTTTCCAGGGCCAGGGGCGCGCGTTTGTGCCACTGCGCCTGCTCGATGAAGCCGAACAGGTTTGATGAACAAGAATGAAAGAACGGAGGTTACAACACAATGATACATCTGATCGTGATAGCACTCATGGTTGCAGGATTACTGGTCGTTAGCCGGCACAGTCTATCACCCGGCATGATTATCCGAGCACTCTCTGGCGGATTGTTGACCTTGAATGGAATTGTGGCAGTTGTGGCGCTGGGCGGGGCGCTCCTACTCTGGCTGGATGCTCCGGCAACCGTGCAGGCCGCGCCAATGCTCCAGGAAGGTGCCCAACAACAGTCAGGTGGCGGCGACCAGACCGGCACAATCGGGGCGGCGCTGGCAACCGGCCTGGCCGCCATCGGCGCGGGCATTGCCGTCGGGATTGCCGGGGCGGCTGCGATTGGCGCGATCACCGAGAAGCCGGAAGTGCTGGGACGCACGCTGATCTTTGTCGGTCTGGCTGAGGGGATTGCGATCTATGGATTGATCATCTCATTCCTGATCCTGACGGGTGGTTTTGGCGGGGGCGGTTAATGAGCATTTTCGTTATGGGTGATAAGCAGACGCTGCTGGGGTTCGGGCTGGTGGGTGTCCCCGGCGAGGAGATTTCCGAGGCTGAGCAGGCGCATGCCACCCTGGATGCACTGCTTGACCGGGATGACATGAAGCTGATCCTGATTACCGAGGATCTGGCGGCGCAGATACGTGACCGGGTTGACAAACTCCGGTTGAACCGGCTGCACCCGATAATTGTGGAGATCCCCGGTAGCCGGACGGAACAGCCTGACCGCTCCCTGCGCGAGATTGTTCAGAAGGTTGTCGGTATCCGCCTGAGTCCCTGAGCAACAGAACGTACGCGGTGGTTTTGGAACACGCAGGCTGCGAAATGAGCGAAACTGCCGGACGGTTGGAATGACGGTTAGATTTCTGGTGATTGAAGAGAGGAACGTATGCCGCGCATTTCTGGCGACCTGTATCAACTGGAGACGACGATCGAGCATGCTGGTCGCGGTGAGGCCAATACCCGGATGCAAGAAGCCGAGGCGCAGGCCGAACGTATCCGAGAAGAGGCCCGGCAAGAGGCAGACACTATCCGCACTGACCTGGTGCGCCAGGCCCGCGCAAAGTCGGAGCAGCAGCGCCGCCGGCAGCGCTCCGAGGCAGCCCGGCACGCCCGGCGGGACTACCTGCTGGCGCGCGAGGAGTTGTTAGCGCAGGTCTGGCAGCAGGCCGAGCAGCGCCTACGCCAGTTGCCGGACGATGCCGAAGCCTACACTGATGCGTTGCGCCGCCTGACCTGGAGGGCTGTTCAGACGCTGGGATCGGGACGGCTACGGCTGGCGGCCGATGCTAAAGGCCATGCGCTACTGACCGGGCAGCGCCTGGAGGAGTGGAGTCAGGCGGCCGGCAAGGAGTTTGACGCAGCAGTGACGCTTGAGCGCGCCGATGAACCGATTGATACCTGGGGCGGGCTGATTGTCACCGATACCGAAAAGCGCCGCCGAGTTGATGCCACCTTCGCCACCCGGTTGGCGGTGGCCCGCGATGAATTACGTGATACTATTTTTCAAGACATGGTACAAAATACATGAATGAAGCCGTAGGAGAACTTACATCAGTCACCGAGTCGGTTGTGCAGGCGCGGATCAATGGGCAGTTGCGGCTGTCCGAACAGGTCTGGGTGGGGCAGGAGCGCCTGACCGCCGAGGTGATTGCTCTCGCCGGCAATAGCGCGACCATTCAGGTCTATGAGCAAACGACCGGCCTGCGGCTGGGGGAGCCGCTCTATGGCAGCGGCAATCTACTGTCGGCCACGCTGGGGCCGGGCCTCCTGGGACAGACCTTCGATGGCATTCAGCGGCCGCTGAGTGTGTTGCAGGAGCGTATGGGCGCATTCGTGCAGCGGGGCGAGAATATTGCGCCGCTGGATAGCGACCGGCACTGGTCGTTTACGCCCTGCGTTGCTGAGGGCGACGAGCTTGAACCTGGCGCACTGCTGGGTATTGTCCCGGAAACGCCGCTGATCGAGCACCGGATACTGCTCCCGCCGGGGGTGCGCGGGCGGGTTATCCACCTGGTGGACGAGGGCGAGTACACCATCAACGATGAAATTGCGGTCGTGGTGAATAGCGATGAGCGAGAGCACGCCCTCACGCTGACGCAGCGCTGGCCCGTCCGCCGGCCACGGCCGATCCAGCAGCGCCGTAGACCCAGCGTGCCGTTGATTACCGGCCAGCGCATTGTAGATACCTTTTTCCCAATTGCCAAAGGCGGTACAGCCGCCGTGCCGGGGCCGTTTGGCAGTGGCAAGACGGTGATGCAGCAGAGCCTGGCAAAATGGTCGGATGCCGATATCATCATTTATGTGGGCTGTGGCGAGCGTGGCAATGAGATGGCGGATGTACTGGAGGATTTCCCCGAACTGGAAGATCCGCGCAGTGGGCGCCCATTGATGGAGCGCACGGTAATGATTGCCAACACCTCGAATATGCCCGTCGCCGCCCGCGAGTCGAGTATCTACACCGGCATCACTATTGCGGAGTATTACCGCGACCAGGGCTACAACGTCGCACTGATGGCCGACTCAACCTCGCGCTGGGCCGAGGCGTTGCGCGAACTTTCCGGGCGACTGGAGGAGATGCCCGCCGAAGAGGGCTTCCCGGCCTATCTGCCCTCGCGTCTAGCCGCCTTCTACGAGCGGGCGGGACGAGTAACCACCCTGGGCGACCGGGAGGGCTCGGTCTCGGTCATCGGCACAGTCTCGCCCCCCGGCGGCGACTTCTCCGAGCCGGTGACGCGCAACACGCAGCGCTTCACCCAGACCTGGTGGGCCCTGGACCGTGATCTGGCAAACAAGCGGCACTACCCGGCGATCAACTGGCTTAACAGCTACAGCCTTTACCTTGATCAGGTGGCCGAGTGGTGGGACGAGCAGAGTGATCTGGACTGGCGTGCGCTCCGGCGTCAGGCAATGGAGGTGCTGAACGAGGAGTCTAGTCTGCAGCAGATTGTCCGACTGGTGGGCCCCGATGCGCTGAGCGACCAGCAGCAGTGGGTGTTGCGCGTGGCCCGGCTGCTGCGCGAGGGCTTTCTACAGCAGAACGCCATGAGCGAGGTTGATGCCCAGGCCACACCCCGGAAGCAAGAATTGATGTTACGTCTCTTTGTCTCAGTCTATCAGCGGGGGGAGCAGGTGCTTGACCGGGGTATTGCGTTCAAGCAAGTACAGGACTGCATCGACATCCCGTACCTCATCCAGCTCAAAGAGGAAATTGCGAACGATGATGCCGAGCAGATCGCACAGTTGCAGGAAGAGATTATGCAGCAGTTAGCGCAACTGGGAGAGGAGCAGTAGCCGATGACGCTATCACAGGCAGCCGTATCCATCCGGGAATATACCGGGGTTGATCGGATGAAAGGCCCGCTGCTGATCATCACGGGCGCGGGGGATGCCGTCTATGGCGAGGTCGCCGAGATTATCGCTCCCGACGGTGTCAACCGGCTGGGGCGGGTGCTGGAGGTCAGCCAGGAGCACACGGTGGTAGAAGTTTTTGGCGAAGCCGATGGTCTGCCACCGGCCGATGTGCGGGTGCGCTTTCGGGGGCATACCTTCCAGATGCCGGTGGCCCGCGAGATGCTGGGGCGCATCTTTGACGGGTTGGGCCGACCGCGTGACGGGTTGCCCCCACCGATTGCCGAGAAGCGCGTCAGCGTCGGCGGCGCACCGATCAATCCGGTGGCGCGGGTCTATCCCAGCAACTATATCCAGACCGGCATCTCGGCGATAGACGGCCTGAATACGCTGGTACGCGGGCAGAAGCTGCCGATCTTCTCCCAGAAGGGCCTGCCCCACGATGACCTGGCGGCACAGATTGCAATCCAGGCCGATATTGCGGAGGAAGGTACCGACTTTGCCGTGGTCTTTGCCGGGTTGGGTATCTCGCACGAAACCGCCGCCGATTTTGAACGCCAACTGAGCAACAGTGGTGCATTGGGTCAGGCAACGCTGTTCCTCAACCTGGCAGATGATCCACCGGTTGAGCGCATCCTGACGCCACGACTGGCGCTGACCCTGGCCGAGTTCCTGGCGTTTGAGCAGGAATTTCATGTCCTGGTCATCCTGACCGATATGACCAACTATGGCGCGGCCCTGCGCGAGATCTCCAACCGGCGCGAAGAGGTTCCGACCCGCAAGGGCTATCCGGGGTATCTCTACAGCGACCTGGCGAGTATTTATGAGCGCTGTGGTATCGTGGCGGGTTGCTCCGGCTCAATCACGTTGCTGCCCATTCTGACGATGCCCAACGGCGACATCACCCACCCGATCCCCGACCTGACCGGCTATATCACCGAAGGTCAGATTGTCCTCAGCCGCGATCTGGATCGCCAGGAGATTTATCCGCCCATCGATGTACTTTCCAGCCTCTCCCGCCTGATGAAGGACGGCATTGGCGAGGGGCAGACCCGGGCCGATCATCAGCACCTGTCGAACCAGATCTACGCCTCCTACACCGAGGCGCAGAACGCGCGCGACCTGGCCGACATCATTGGCGAAGAGGATTTGCCCGAACGGGACCGGCAGCATCTCACGTTTGGCGATCAGTTCGAGCAGCGCTTCCTGGCGCAAAGCCGGGAGGAGGGGCGTAGCATCACCGAAACGCTGGATCTGGGCTGGGAGGTGCTGGGCGTCCTGCCGAAGTCGGCCCTGACCCGCGTGAAGTCGCACGAGATTGAGGAACACTACCCCGGCGGGCAGCATGCCGCTGAGGAATAGGAGCGATTTGTTGTCATAGCCACATAGTCCACAGAGGACGCAGAGATGTTGAATGGGAATGTGCTGCCCTACTACGCGTAATGCACCCATTCCGGCTCAGTGCTGGTTTGCCGGCAACCTGGTATAAGACTTTGAATGGAAAACCATTTTCCAGTCTTTTTGGAAAAAAGGATGTCTGGTTCCGCCCTGCCGGAGGCGATAGCAATTTCTAAAAGACAGGACTTATACCAATTTGACTTCCAAACGGCAACCATCAGACCAACCACGAAGCACACGAAGAAACACGAAGGAACACGAACGGCTGCATCGTGGGTACGATCGGGTTATGCATCAGGTGTACTGTTTCACGCTCTTTGTGACCTTCGTGGGTTTTTTGCACGTTTGACGGCAAATTGGTATTACGCGGTTGACATACAAACCGGACGTTTGATCCGATGGAAGCCTGATTCGCCTGCGGCAGCATGGTACGCTTTTTATCTTTTTCACAAAAACTTTACACAGGTGTAACATGTTTGTGAAAAAGCATGGAATCTTCCGCCCTGCCGGAGGCGACATTCCCTTCCGGGTCAGTGACCGCGTAACTCCTGTAAAAGAGTAACTGTGTCAGACCTGATCTTTGAGCGGTCGTGCCATAGCATGGCACAATCCCAGTGCTGAACCGAGGAGCAGAGCATGAGCGACCAGCTTAACGTGGCCCCAACCCAGGGCAACCTGTTGCGCCTCCAGGATGAATTGGAGCAGGTGCAGAATGGACATGATCTGTTAGATCGCAAGCGTGAGGTCTTGATCCAGCGGCTGATGGAAGCGCTGGCCGAGGCCGAACGGGTCAAGCAGGAAGCCCGCGAGCGCTTTCGCACGGCCCACAATGCGTTGCGCCGGGCGCGTATGCGGATGGGCACCCGGCGAGTACAAGAGATTACCCTCAATCCTACCGCCGAAGTAGCGGTGCAGGTGGATACCCGCAGCATCATGGGCGCGCGGGTGCCGGTTATCCATATCGAGGTCACACCAGACGATCCGCCCTATGGCCCGGGCGACACGAGTGCCACCCTGGACCGTGCCCGGCAACTCTGGCTGGAACTGCTCGAGTACCTGCGGGAACTGGCGGAGAAAGTCGCAACTGTCTGGCGGCTGGCGCTGGAGTTGCGCAAAACGCAGCGCCGCGTCAACGCCCTCGAGACGATCATTATTCCGCAGTACAAAAACAGCATCAGCGCTATTGAGCAGACGCTGGCCGAGGCCGGCCGCGAAGATATTATTCGGACCAAGAAGATCAAGGCCCGGCATCAGTAGTAGGGGTGGTGGAAGTCCGGATCACGAAAAACGGGAAGTGAGCGAAAAACGCGAAACTGCCAGCATTGACTCGACGTACGCAATCCTGCGTTTGGAAGTAGATATCGCCTCCGGCAGGGCAGAACGAAATTGGCTTTCCGGTCCGGCATCAGACCGGAATAGGCCATCCGGCGTAAGTCCTATCACTCACAGGAGTTACGCGGTCTCCCGCGAACGAATCTTTTCGCCTCCGGCAGGGCGGAAGATTTCAATCTTTTTCACAAAACATTTGCACGTTGTGCAAATGTTTTGTGAAAAAGATCAATCACGTACCATGCTGCCGCAGGCGAATCGGGCTTGCAACTGGTGAAACGCTCAGTTTGATCATCCACCGCGTAACTCGTGTCACTCACAGGAGTTACGCGGTTGCCATGCAAACCGGGCGTTTCATCCAGAGAACGGCAGAATCGCCTGCGGCAGCATGGTACTCCTTTTTTTCTTTATTTCAAAAAAATTCACGTTGTGAATTTTTTTGAAATAAAGATCGGGTCTCTTCCACCCTGCCGGAGGCAAAGCCAGCTTTCTGGTCCGGCACCAGACCGGAATGGACCATCCGGCGTAAGTCCTGTCACTCATTCAAAAAATCGGCGTCCTCCTCCGGCAGCGAGGGGTTAATGCTGATGCCGGAGCCGATCTCAAACCCGGCCGGTGTGGTCAGGCGCGGGCGGATCTGCAGGAACCACTGTAACTGCGGCTCACCCATCTTGTAGCGGGCCGGGGTCCGAATAATAAAGTTGTAGTCGGGATCATGTAACTTTGTGTGAAGACATCCCAGCACTGCGCGGAGGGCACGCGCCAGTTCCACTCGCTCCACCCGCGATGCCTCACTAAAGTCGGCCTGATGGCGTTTGGGCAAAATCCAGATCTCGAACGGCACTTTGGCGGCAAAGGGCACAAATGCCAGGAATGCATCATTCTCCAGGATGACGCGGCGGCGATCCTGCTGCTCAAACTCCAGGATGTCCTGGTAGATATTTCGGCCCCACTGGTCAAAGTAGCGCTGAGCTTCATCTTCCCGCCGGCGGATATCGTTCGGCACCACGCCGGTGACGATCAGTTGCGAGTGGGGATGCAGCAGCGACGTGCCCGCCCGTGCGCCATGGTTGCGAAAGATGATGATCATCATATTGCCATGCTGGTTCAGCAACGCTACATAGCGCCGATGGTAGGTCTCAACCAGTGTGCTGACCTCTTCCACGGACATGGTGGCAATATTGCGGTTATGCTGCGGGCTGTCGATAATAACTTCGTGGCGGCCATACCCCGGCATCGCCAGGTAGGGCCCCTGCTGGTAGCGCTCGGTGCCGTCATCCGGTGTCACCGCCGGGAATTTGTTGGGCACCACGCGCGTCTGCCAGCAGTCCGCGTCTGCCGACAGTTCCATCATGATCGAACTAAGCGCCGCCTCATTGCCGGGACAGAAGGGACAGTCCGGGTCATGGTCGGGCAGCGGGGGGCGCTCCTCCACCTGTTGCTGCTGCGCAAAATCGTGCGGGCGCTTGCCCCGCGAAGGGGCATAAATCACCCACTGTCGGGTAGTTTTATCCTGGCGAATTTCGCTCTGCATCCTGGTTGTTCCTCCTGCTCAATTCCACAACATATGCGGTGAACGTTCAAACTGGACTTCCGTCCTGCCAGAGGCGATAATCCCTTCCAGGGGAGGGGCCGCCTAACGCGTCTCAGTTACACGACTTACGCGGTGAGCACTCAAACCGAACGTTTGACCAGGTGGAAGCCGGATTCGCCTGCGGCAGCGTGGTACTGTTTTATCTTTTTCACGAACATGTGGCTCTTTGAGCCACATGTTCGTGAAAAAGATCGAGAATCTTCCGCCCTGCCGGAGGCGAAGGACGCCTTACCGTAGAGAACCGCGTAACTTGTGTCAGTTACACGACTTACGCGGTTGATCTACAAACCGGATGTTTCACCCAATGAAAGCCGGCTTCGCCTGCGGCAGCATGGTACGCTTTTTATCTTTATCATAAAAAATTTGCACTCTGTGCAAATTTTTTATGATAAAGATCGAGAATCTTCCGCCCTGCCGGAGGCGAATCGGGCCGTTCATCCAGATGAACACCTGATTTGGAACCGACCGCGTAACTCCTGTCAGTTACACGACTTACGCGGTCCTCCGTGTGTGCAAGGGTTTCGCCTCCGGCAGGGTGGAACATGACATCCTTTTTTGGAAATATTGTGCTCAGAGAGCACAATATTTCCAAAAAAGCGAGAAAAGGTACCATGCTGCCGCAGGCGCAGTACACTGCTACCAGGACCAAACGCCCGGTTCGCATGTCCACCGCGTAAGTTGTGCCGGATATTCAGAAATTTGCACAATCTATGCCATACGTGCTGTTTCATTGGCACAGAGTATGTGATAAAATAGACAGGAGCGGTATCATACAACATGGAAGGAGCACACAATGGACGACATGAACCAGACCCGCAAAGAGTATCAGGAGAAGATGGCAGCGCAGGTCCGTGCCCTGGGAGCCGAGATCGACAAGCTGAAGGCTCGCAGCAGCGAAGCCGGCGCGGAGGCGCGGCAGCAGTACGAACAGCAGATTGCGGCGCTGCGCAGCCGGCAATCCGACACCCAGGAACGCCTGCAGGAACTGCAGCAGTCCAGCGGTGAAGCCTGGGATGATCTCAAGGGCGGCTTTGAGAAAGCCTGGAAAGATCTGCAGAAGGCCGTAGACCGCGCACGGACACGCTTCTAAGAATTCCCGGTGCGGACGCGCATAAGCGCGTCTGCGTCCCATTCTGCTCACACGCATGCCGGCTTGAAACATGGCACACCTTTTGCAAATAAGCAGAGTAACTGCGCACTTTGCACTTTATGCACAAGCAGGTGGAGCCGGAATGAATTGTATGAACATCACGCCCCATTGCACATAGCTGCCCGCAACAAATGCACCCCTCGACTTCGCCCCCTACCGTTGCCCTGAATTTTTTACTGACAGAGATACCATCAGCACACAGTTCTTACTATCGCTATCAAAGAGGTGGACGCCGGGCCAGTCTTGTATAGATAGATCAGGCATACGGTAAGAGATACCACAACATCGCAGCAATTCTCAAAGAGGAGGATTGGTTATGCGAACAGCAAACACATTGAGCTGGTTAGTGGCAGCAGCCGGAGTATGGCAACTGCCGGCACCATTTATTCTGGGCTATGCCGATGTTGCTGTCGCCGTCTGGAATGCCGTCATCGTCGGTATTGCGCTCATCGTCCTGGGAGCCTGGGCCGCGCTCGCAAAAACCGCCGACACCGAGCGCAACCTTGACTGGGTTACAGCCGCAGTCGGGTTGTGGTTGGTGCTGTCACCTTTTGTCCTGGGCTTCTCGGTGATTACGGTCGCCATGTGGAACGCCATCATCGTTGGTATCATCGTTATTGCACTATCGGCGTGGGCCGCCACCAGCATTGGCCGGCTTGCGACCCGGTAGTATAACATAGAGCCCCGGCGTCCACCTTTCTGGTAGGGATAGAACCAATCCATGCCCGGCGCAAAGTACCGGGCATGGTCCAATTTTTGTAAATAGACAAATGGAACCGACAACCAGAAGTACAAACCTGCAACCTGTTACCTGTTACCTAATTGACACGACTTACGCGGTCATTCCTCCGGAAGGAACATTCGCCTCCGGCAGGGCGGAAGAAACCAGATCTTTTTCACAAAATATTTGCACTTTGTGCAAATATTTTGTGAAAAAGAAAAAAGCGTACCACGCTGCCGCAGGCGATTCTGG
>DAOTUI010000134.1:0-22070 GCA_034437035.1 Chloroflexaceae bacterium | reverse complement strand
TCCGGCGGGAACTACCGCTGTGCTGATGCCGGAGATATACCCCAGGATAGCAAGCGGTACCAACCCGACCAGCCAGGCGCGCTGGAGGCGGTTTCGCAACGGTGTTGTTTCCGGCAGCAGATGAATGGTTGCTCCAACCCAGCAAAGCGCCGGGAGAAAGAGCAATCCCTGGTGTATGACGCCGAACAATGCGATCAGCCGGTTTGTAGGTGCATGCATACTCAACAGACTGCCGGCCAGGCTGAAGGCATATGCCACCAATCCCAGCCCGGTCAGGCGCAGCACTGCTTTGGCACTATTGCGAGCCGGCAGGTAACAGCCGAGCCACAGCGCAAAACTGAAGGATAGAATTTCGATGATTACCGTAAGCATGCGTATCAGACATCGCGGCTGCGTAGCAGCGCTACCATCAACCAGAGGCTGGTGAAGACGACCCCGATCACCCCCACCACGCCGAGCACCACCAGGACCGGCCCGCTCCAGCCACCGATATTGACGGCAATTGCAAACAACCCTATACTCACGAGCAATGCCATCAGTACCAGCGCCAGTGCCACGCGGTTGGCGGCACCGACAATCGCGCCGGCCACGCGCTGCAGTTCCTCGTCCCGGGTCTGCACCAGCAGTTCGCCCTCGTTGAGCCGCTCCAGCATCGCATCCAGGCGGTGCGGCAGCGCCAGCAGCGCCTCGCTCAGGTCGCGCGTCCCGCGCCAGGTCTGCTCATACAGCACACCGGGTGACATCTGATCGGTCAGGACGCGTCGGGCATAGGGCCGCGTAATCGCAAAGACATCGAGATTGGGGTCCAGTTGCAGCCCGATGCCCTCCATCATAATCACCGCTTTGAGCAGCATTGCCAGCGAGCCGGGCATATGCAGATGGTGACGCTGCACCAGGGCCAGCAGCTCTTCGCCGGTTTCGCGCGCCGAGAGATCGGTCAGCGGGCGATCAACGACGCGGTTGGTAAAGCGTCCGAGATCGCGCCGTAGGGCCGGGGTGATATTGCGCCGGTTCAGCATACCCAGGCGCTCCATCGCCCGGATGGCATCATCGTTATTGCGATTTGCCAGCGCCAGCAACAGGAGCAGCAGTTGCCGGGTCATCTCGCGGTCCAGCGTAATCACCTGCCCGAAATCGATTGCACCGACAACCTCGCCGGGCATAGCGAAGAAGTTACCCGGATGCGGATCGGCCTGGAAGAAGCCGTGGCTAAAGACCTCATCCAGAATGAGGCGCGTGCTGTTATACGCCAGCCGCACCCGGTCGATACCGGCCGTCTCCAGCGCCTTCACATCGTTAATCTTGACCCCTCGGAGGCGCTCACTTGTCAGGACACGGCTGCTGGTGTAGTCCCAGTAGATCGTCGGGATATGCACTAATGGATTTTTGGCGAAGTTTCGTCGAAAGCGCTCGGCGTTAAAGGCCTCCTGCCGATAGTCCAGTTCGCTCCGCAGCATTGAGTTAAATTCCCAGACCACTTCTACCAGATCATACTGCGTGCCAAGTTCGGTGCGCTCCTGGGCCAGTCGCGCCAGGTCGCTGATAATTGCCAGGTCGGTGGCAATCATGCCCTGGATATCAGGACGCTGGACTTTCACGACCACCTGCTCACCCGTGGGCAACACAGCGGCATGCACCTGTCCCAGGGAAGCGGCGGCCAGGGGTGTGGTAGAAAACTCACGAAAAAGCTGGTCAATCGGGTGGCCCAGTTCGGTCTCGATGGTCGCAACCGCAACGGTGGCGGGAAAGGAGGGCACCGTGTCCTGCAGCTTATCCAGCGCAAAGACAAAATCGGGGGGCAGCAGATCCGGGCGCGTGCTGAGCAGTTGCCCAAACTTGATAAAGGTCGGCCCCAGTTCGATCAGTGCCTGGCAAAAGCGTTCCGGCAGACCGGTGGGCGAAGGGGGCGGCGCGTGTAGCACCATCCGCCGTGGCAGAGAGAGCAGGTTGGTCAGCCCGAGCTGTTCCAGCAGGAATCCAAAGCCATGATGCCACAATACTTGCGCAATCTGGCGATAACGACCCAGGTAACGGGCCTGACGAACAAGGGGCCACATAAAAATATGGGTATAGACTTTGAGTTGACCGGGTCAAGCCAAAATCTAAAATAGCGACTCTAGAATGAGCAGCACGATAGGCCACAGATGTGGGACAAAGATAATACACCCCACAATAATCGCCATGATGGCACTGAGAATGACCGCCCCGGCACCGACATCTTTGGCAATCCGGGCCAGGGGATGGTAGCTGCCGGTCGCTAGATCGACCGTTGCCTCAATTGCGGTGTTGAGCCCCTCGGCAATCAGGACCATGGCAATCGTCAGTACCAGCGCCAGCCATTCCCACCGCTCCAACCCCAGAAAGGTTGCCAGCGCCAGCGCACAGGCGCCGATGAGACAGTGAATCTGGGCATTCCGCTGGGTGCGCAACAAATACCAGAGACCGGCAAAGGCATGCCCAAAGGCAACCAGTAGGGTCCGTGTGCGGCGATCAATAGGACGGTGCGGCGTGGTGGCAGGTTGCATTTCGCCGGCACGGGTATCTTCTGATGTTGGATCGTTGGGCGTGTGATTCATTGCCGGTTTGCTGCCAGATGCCGGATGCCGGGTGTCAGGTCCGTCTGTTCGCGGTTCTCGCTTCGCTGCCTCCTGATTATACACTACCTTGCCTGTTATGCTTTCGGCTATAATGCCGGTTGTAGGTATTCGTCGGTCGTGCATAGATTAACAAAGTGTTCCATAGAGGAAGGTATTTTCCATGCGCATGATCATTGTCCGCCATGGTGAGAGTGAGTGGAATCGCATTCATCGCTATCAAGGCCAGTCCGATGCGCTGCTCTCGGATCTGGGCATCCGTCAGGCTGATGCGCTGGCCGAGCGTTTACGGAATGAACAACTCGATTGTATCTACACCAGTCCGCTCCAGCGCGCAGCACGTACCGCCGAGGCGATTGCCCGGTTCCATGCTGATGTCTCGCTACGCCAGGATGCTGCGTTGCTGGAGATCCATCATGGTGAATGGCAGGGGAAGTTTATCGACGAGATTACCGCCGCGTATGCCGATGGGTTGCGCGAGTGGCGCGAGCATCCCACGCGTTCGCAGATGCCCGGTGGCGAGAGCTTTAGCAATGTGCTCAAGCGTAGCCTGGATTTCCGCGACCGGGTGCTGAAGGAACATTTCGGTCAGACGATTGTGGTCAGTACACACGATGTCGTGATTAAAATCCTGGTCGCCGATGCGCTGGGAATGAACATGGACCGCATGAACTGTATCTGGCTGACCAATGCCAGTATTAGCATTATTGAGTATGGCGAGCATCTGCCCTATCTGGTCAGCTTGAGCGAGGCCTGCCATCTGGGCCGGCTTGCCACCGCACGCGAGGATCAGAAGGCGTTGTAGTCTTTTCGCTGTGGGTTTTTGGGTTTTTGCCACAGAGGCCACTGAGAACACCGAGGGATGCGCCCCGGGTTATGGTAGCGCGGTGTGCGCGATGACCGGGGCGCGTCCATCTTTTGGGTTGGTTTGCCACAGAGGCCACTGAGAACACCGAGGGATGCGCCCCGGGTTATGGTAGCGCGGTGTGCGCGATGACCGGGGTGCGTCCAGGGCCAGGTTATAGAGTGCGGAAGCCATGCTTGCGCCGTCCATTGCCCCCAGTCTGACGTAAAATCAAGATGATGTTTCATGTCCGGGTTGACGTAGTCCATGTCGTATCTGCACGCTTGTACTGGGTAAGAGGTGTACCAATGGGTCATTTTCCCGGCAATGAATAGTTTGTACAGTTATTATATTGACACAAGTTACGCGGTGGGCCTGCAAACTGGGCGTTTGCGCCCGGTAATGGCCCGATTCGCCTGCGGCAGCATGGTGCGCTCTTTTCTTGTTCACAAAAAAATTCACAACGTGAATTTTTTTGTGAACAAGATCTGATCTCTTCCGCCCTGCCGGAGGCGAAATTTCCTTTTGGGTGAGCAACCGCGTAACTCGTGTTATATTGAGAGAAAAAGAGAGACGACGATAACCTGTCCCCGTGAACCATGCCCTGTCTACGTGGCCCCGCTGCCGGGCGGGTCATTGCTGGAATAAGTATGAAGGAAACAGCTAATGACGAAGAGTACCAGTACAAATGGAGCGACGCAGGCTGAACTGCTTGAACTGCGCCGGCAAGTTACCGAGTTGGAACAGACATTAGCCACAGCTCAGGCGCGGGAACAGGCCCTGGAGGAGCACGCTGCGCGGTTGCAGTTTATTGTCGATGGCAGTAGTGACGGCGCATGGGACGCGCATCTGACCACGGGTGAGTCGTTCTTTTCCCCCCGCTATGCCGAGATGCTGGGCTATCGACCCGATGAACTTGCTGGTCGGGTTGAAACCTGGCAGAACATGATCCATCCTGATGATGCCGCTATGGTTAACCAGATGTTTCAAGACTATCTGGAGGGACGGATCAAGGCCTATCAACTCGAACACCGCCTCCAGCATAAATCGGGGGAGTGGCGCTGGTTTCTCAGCCGGGGTAAAGTAACGTCGCGTGATGCGCAGGGAAATGCTCTACGCATGACCGGCACGCTGACCGACATTACCGAGCGGCGGCGGGCAGAGGAGGAACTGCGCAACTTTCAGGCGCTGGCCGAGGCTGCCCCCGATGGCATTGGCGTAACGGATATGGAAGGACGGCTCTTCTACGCTAATCCATCCTATCGCCAGTTGACTGGGTATGGCGGTGCGATAGTCGGGATGCATCTCAGGGATATTTATACGGAAGATCAGGACTATCTCAACCATGCGGTGCAGCAGACCATTGAGCAGGGCGCCTGGCAGGGTCGCCTGACGGTCCGGCGTCCGGACGGCGAGCATGTGCCGCTCCTGGTTTCGGCCTTCATGATAAAAGATTCTGCCGGGCAGCCCCAGGCGCTGGCCGGCATCTGCCGCGACCTCACCGATCAACTGCGCGCCGAGGAGGAGCGTCTGGCGCTGCAAGAGCAGATTATCGAGGCGCAACGGGTAGCGCTCCGCGAGTTGAGCACGCCGCTGATCCCTCTGGCGGAGGGGGTGGTGGTTATGCCCCTGATTGGCAGTATGGATAGCGCGCGGGCACAGCAGGTGATGGAGTCGCTACTCGAAGGGGTTGCGGTCCAGCGCGCCGGCACCGCTATTCTAGATATCACTGGCCTGCAGGTGGTTGACACCCAGGTGGCCGATGCGCTGGTACGGGCGGCGCGGGCGGTCAATCTGTTGGGGGCGCGGGTCATGATTACCGGTATCCGGCCCGAAGTGGCGCAGACCCTGGTCGGCATGGGCGCGGATCTGAGCAGTATCCAGACGCTTGGCAGTCTCCAGGCGGGGATTGCCTATGCGCTCGGCCACCGGTAGCTCTTTTCCCGTACAGGCATACATTATAAAGACCGCCGTCCGGTATCCGGACGGCGGTTCGTCGTCTTTGCCGAATACAATGCCCCCCAGACGTTGCTACTCCCCGGCACGTTCCTCCATCCGGGCCAACTCTTCGGCGATGACCGACTCGTCGAGTTTCTTGAAGAGGGGCCGGGGCTCACGCAACGCCTGACCGACAGGCAGGGAACTGGGTTGCCAGCGTCCCACCCAACTGCTGTAATCGCCGGTCAGTCCGCGATGGGTGCTGCCGTCCGCCTCGGTGTAGTCGTGAAACTCCAGTGGCCCGGCGATATACCCTTCGTAACCGAGCATCTCGTGCAACTGCTGGCTGGTGAAGGGCAGGAAGGGTGTGAGCATTACCTTGAGATTATCGACGCAACGCAGGGCGGCATAGAGCATCGTCGCGGCGCGTTCCCGGTCGCTCTTGATAACTTTCCAGGGTTCCTGCTCGCTCAGGTAGGTGTTAACCTGCATTGCCAGGCGCATAACCTCGGTCAGCGCTGCTTTGAAGCGGGCCTCATCCAGCAGTTCGCCCACCGTGCCAAAGCCGCGCTCAACATCCTCGATCAGCTTCAGATCGGTTTGCGCCGGCGCGCCGGGTTGTGGCACGCTCTGGAAGTTGCGGTAGACATTCGTCAGCGTGCGGTTGACCAGATTGCCCCAGGTCGCCACCAGTTCGTCGTTGTTGCGCCGCACAAACTCGGCCCAGGTGAAATCGGTATCCTGGTTCTCCGGCCCGGCAATCGTCAGGAAGTAGCGCAGGGGATCGGGATCATAGCGACTCAGGAACTCGTTGACATAGATCACAAT
The DNA here is from genome assembly GCA_034437035.1 of Chloroflexaceae bacterium. Taxonomy (GTDB): domain Bacteria; phylum Chloroflexota; class Chloroflexia; order Chloroflexales; family Chloroflexaceae; genus CAKZQX01. The sequence goes on along the minus strand of DAOTUI010000134.1, from coordinate 15,866 downwards.
GCCCCGGCTGCTGCTGAACTTGCGCCCCTCCATCGTCAAAAACTCGCTGCTGACGATGTTGTAGGGCAACTCCAGCGGCGGGCAGGCCGGATCAACCGCGCCACCACCGACAACACCGCCATTGCCATAACCCATCAGCATACCCGGCCAGATGACCGTATGGAAGACAATATTGTCTTTGCCCATGAAGTAGTAGTGCCGCGCATCCGGGTTCTGCCACCAGTCGCGCCAGGCATCGGGTGTGCCCCGGTGGTGGGCCCACTCGACACTGGCCGAGAGGTAACCAATCACGGCATCGAACCAGACATAGATCTTCTTATCGTCCCGATCGGCAAATTCGGGCAGTGGAATCGGTACCCCCCACTCCAGATCGCGCGTAATGGCCCGCGCCTTCAGATCTTTCAACAGGTTGAGCGAGAAGGCGCGCACATTGGTACGCCAGTGCTCCTGCGCGCGAATCCAGTCGGCCAGTTGCTCGGCAAAGGCGGGTAGATCTAGAAAGAAATGCTCTGTCTCTTTGAAGACTGGCGGGCTGCCGTCGATCTTCGAGCGTGGGTCAATCAGATCAATCGGGTCAAGCTGGCTGCCGCAGTTATCACACTGGTCACCCCGCGCCTCGCCATATCCGCAGATCGGACAGGTGCCCTCGATGTAGCGGTCAGGCAGCGCCCGGCCGGTGCTGGAGGCGAACGCGCCCATGGTCGTCTGGCGAATAATGTACCCCTTGTCGTACAGGGTTTTGAAGAGATCCTGGGTCACGCGATAGTGATTGCGGGTGGTTGTGCGCGTAAAGAGATCATAGCTCAGGCCCAGGTTGTAGAGATCGTCGCCAATAATGCGATTGTAGCGGTCAGCCAACTCTTTGGGCGACATGCCCTCTTTATCGGCGGCAATGGTAATCGGGGTGCCATGCTCGTCGGTACCGCTAATCATCAACACATCGTTGCCCTTGAGCCGCTGATAGCGCGCGAAGATATCCGCCGGTACCCCAAATCCGGCCACATGGCCCAGGTGACGGGGGCCGCTGGCGTAGGGCCAGGCTACGGCGACAAGAATTCGCTCTGGCATTGGTTTCTCCTTAAAACAAAAGAACAGGAACAAGAAAAGGCGAACCAGGAACCGAGAACAGGGTAGTACCGGGTGCCGTTCCCATGCCGGCGTTCCGGCATTCCAGCATGTGTAGGACTGGTTCGCCCGGTTTGGGTCTCAATTCGGGTATTGTGAAGTACGTGGAAGAGTAGTAAGCGTAGTGGCGGCTATGCCGCCATGAAGCCACAGGTAGTCAACCGCAGACCGACCCAGTGCCAGTGACCGGCAGGGCGTCCATGCTGCCACACGCTGACCGGGAATGGGTAGGGCGCGGTAGTAATATGTTGATTCGCGCACGTCATTGGTTGGCTAACCTCGTATGAAGGTATCGAAAGACCAGACAAACAGAACACAAACAAGGTACCTGATGGAGATAAAGATAAAACCTATCGCCCTGCCGGCGGCGATATCCACTGCCAAACGCGGGATCGCGTGATGCAGGTCAACACCGGCAGTTGCACGTTTTTCGCTCATTTCGCGTTCTTCGCGGTCCAAACCCCACTGCGTAGTGTGTATAAATTATACCACAGGCGTTTGCACGACAAAACAAGTTACACCTGGAGTGGGATTTAGTACATGTTCTGCTTGCCAAGGCCGGCAAGTTGTAATATGATATGCCCAGTTGTATAGATTGGCCGTTCTGTTTCTGTTAGTCAAAAGGACTCTGTCCCCAATGCAAGACCTGCTCAGTTCCCTTGCATCACCGATAGTTATCGGTGTGATTGTGGTGGTGCTGGTAATTTTGATTGCCGTTCCGCTGATTTTGCGCCGTCGTAATACTACTCCAGTAGATGAAGAACCGCCCGAATTTGGGGAAACAGTTGATTACACCTCGATGGAGGTGCAGGAGCCCACCGGCTGGCGTGAGCGCTTTACCAATCTCTCGCTGGCCGGGAAGATCCTGGTCTTTGTGGTGCCGCTGCTGCTGGTGGTTGCCGTTATTGTGCTGATCCTGTTGCTGCCGGGCGGGCAGACTGCGCAGGGTCCAGAGCCAACGCCCGCTCCGCCGCCGGAGATTACCGTGACGGAGGCACGTTTGGTTGGCATCAATCCGCAACGTATGCGGATCGAAGCAACTTCGACCCTGCCCGAAGGTACCAAGGTGACGGCACAGATGATTGTAGATGAAGCGCCGCTTGCCTGGTTCACGCCCGATGTTACCACAAGTGTCGAGGCGGGAGGCGATCTCGAGTGGACATTGACGAAAGCTGAGGATGGACCAGCACCGCCACAGGGGACGGAACCCGTCCTGCAACTGCAGGCAACCGTCGATGGGCAGGAGGTTGTGTCTAACGCGCAACCAGTGGTCATCCCTGAGGTGCCGGGGTATGCTGACGCCTTCTTTGGTGAGGCGGTGGCGGAGGTGCAACCGACACCCACGGAAGAAGAAGAACCGACACCAAGCGCAACCCCGGAAGAAGAGCCGGAGGAGGAGACGCCGGAAGAGGCCGAGCCGACAGTAGCGCCCACGGCAACGACCAATCCGATTGGTGATGCGGATCTGGTGGCGACGGTCAGCAATGGCGGGAATGTACGCGAGGAGCCACTGCTGATCGATAATGTAGTGGGGCAGATCAACGCCGGTGAGCAGGTCGAAATCCAGGGGCGCACACCCAACGGTCTCTGGTACTTTATCCGCAATGTGCGCAACAATGAGGGTTGGACTAGTGGAACCCTACTCTCGATTGATCCCGCTGTTGCCGCGCAGGTGCCGGTTTTGCCGATTGTGAGCGTGTTTACGACGGGCAATGTCTATGCGCAACCGCGTGCCGAGGGCGCGCCGGTTGATCAGGTCTTTGTGGGGGAAACGGTTGATCTGTTTGGGAAGACATCCAACGGGGAGTGGTATGAAGTTGAAACGGTGCGCGAAGTACGCGGGTGGGTCAGCGCCGCGCTGCTGGGTATCCCGCCGGAAGTAGCCGCCGATGTTCCGGTGGATACCACAACCAGGAGTGCTCCCACTGAGGAGGAAGAAGAACCCACCCCGGAAGAGGAGGAAGTATCTTCGCCCACGCCCGAGTCCGAGCAACCGGCCGAGGCCGAGGAGCCGTCGGAGCCGACCGGCGCGGGCACGCTTGAGCCGGCCGGGCTGACGGCGCAGGTGCAGAACACCGGCAGCCTGCGCGATCAGCCCGATCCTAATGCCGAGGTGCTGGGTGAAATTAGTGCCGGTGAGAGTGTGGAGTTACTCCAGAAGAATGTGAATGCAACCTGGTTTCGTGTGCGGAATACGCAGGGGGTGGAAGGCTGGGTAAACTCCAGCCTGTTGACGGTTGTGCCTGAGGTTATGGAGCGCGTCCCCGTGGCGTAGTGTTGCACCGTACGTAGCAAATAAATATAGATCGATGCTGCATGAATATATCCGCGATGTTGGAGCAGTCGCTTGACCTGCTTCCCTTCACGCTGCTTGATGTTGAGACAACCGGGTTGTTGCCCGCTGAGGGACACCGGGTCTGCGAAGTTGCTCTGCTACGCGTGCGTGGTGGCGCGGTTGAGGCATGCTTTGAAACGCTAATTGACCCGCAACGCCCAGTGGACCCGCAGGCGTTTGCGGTCAACAGAATTTCCCCCACCATTCTGCATGATGCACCCCGCTTTCCCGCAGTTGCCGATACGCTGCTGCAGTTGATCGATGGAACGGTGCTGGTGGCCCATAATGCGCCGTTCGATCTGGTTTTCCTGACGCATGAACTGGCCCTGCTGGGGCGTCCCGCGCCGCTGAACCCTGTGCTGGATACGCTGTCGCTGGCCCGGCGACTGCTGCGCCATCAGTCCTACAGCCTGGCAGCGCTGGCGCGTGACCTGAACCTGCCGCAGCCAACCCATCGCGCAATGAGCGATGTGCTGGCACTCCAGGGGTTGTTTACCTGCCTGGTGAACCATCTGGCCGAAAGTGGTATTACCACGCTGAATGGCGCGCTCCGCCGCCAGCGGGGGTTGCTGCCGGATCAGCCGGACCCGGTGCCGCCGCCGGCGATTGCGCAGGCGCTGCGTGAAGGCCGGCGGTTGCGCATCGTCTACAGTTCGCGTACGACCATCTTCCCGGTTGAGCGCACTATCCAGCCGATTGAGTTGACGCAGGGGCGCAGCGGCATCTTTCTACGCGCATACTGCTACCTGCGCAACGACCTGCGCTCGTTTGCCCTCGCCCGGATCGAGGCGATGGAACTGGAGTGACGAACCGTTCCAGAGCAGCGATCTTACGTTACTGCGGGTCGGGATCGTCGAGGGCGGCGGTCAGCACCTCGTGCATACTCTCCACAAAAATACAGGTTAATGCAGCGCGCACATCGCGGGGCAGGGCATTGAGATCAGCCGTATTTTGCCTGGGTAAAATGCAGGTGTGCAGGCCGGCGTGATATGCCGCCAGGACTTTCTCGCGGATATGCCTGGTGGGGCAGATCTGCCCATGCAGCGTGATCTCCCCCGTGAGCGCTACCCCGGTGCCGGCGCAACGTCCGGTCAGGAGTGACACCAGCGTGGCGGCAATGGCTACGCCCACCGCGCGCGTGTCGTCGGGCGCGCTGCCCGGCGGGATGTGGATGTGTAGATCGATCTGGTCGTAAAAGTCCGGTGGCAGCCCCAGCTTTTCAGCCTCGGATCGCACCCAGGAGAGTGCCACCTGTGCGCTGTCATTGGTGCGATCATCGCGTTGCCCCGTCAGCAGCAGGGTGCGCCGGCCATACATCTGCACCGCTTCGAGCGTAACACACTCACCCCCGGTCGGCGTCCAGCGCAGATAGTGGATGCTGCCGGGACGGGCTGGGGGGCCCGGTTCCGCCGGCGCAACCGGTTTGCTGATGGGTGTCACGGGTACGGCCTGCAATGGCCGGCCGCGCATAACATCCGGCGGTTCCGGCAGAGGCGTCGGCGCTTCTGCCGGTGGTACCAGCGGCGTAACCCGCCGGGCACGCAGCATCTGCAGATCAACCGCCAGCAGCGCGTTGAGTTGTTCCAGGCGGGTGTGCGTGTCGGGTAGTTCGAGAATCTGCTGGCGTTCGGCCACGGTGCGCCGCAGCAGCGTGGCCGTAGCAACCAGATAGGCCAGGCGGTGGGGGTCTGCTTCGTTGCAGATCTGCTCCAGCATCTCTTCATTAAAATTGGGAATGGTGCGGGCCAGTTGCTGCGTGTATGTCACCAGCGAACGCATCAGGTTGGTTGTTTGCTGGTCAGGGATCTCGGCCGGCTCAACCAGGGGACGCACGGTTGCCCGCAGGCCGGGTTGCGTCTGACTAAACGTGACCAGTTCAACCCGTTCCAACCCCTGAATCGCCACGCGCAGGGTGCCGTCGGGCAGGCGCAGCAGGCGATGTACCAGTGCAGCCGTACCAATGGTGAAACAGTCAGCGGGTTGCACCGGCTCTGGTCGGCGCTCCTCGGCCCGGAGGGTTACCAGGCCCACCAGACGCGCCCCACCGGTTGGCGTGTCAAGCAGGCGCACCGCAGCGGGTTGCCCGACTGCCAGCGGGACAACCGTGCGCGGGTAGACCACCGTGCCGAAGAGCGGCAGAATATCCAGTTCTTCCGGGATGGCCGGTATCTGCTCCGGTGGCAGCATAGGCGTACGTTACTCCTCGTATGACTCTGCCGGGGGCAACAGCGTCTCGATCATCTGGACAAGTCGCCCCAGGTTCACCGGCTTGCCCAGATACTCATTGATCCCGGCCTCCAGGCAGCGCTCCCGGTCGCCGGGCATGGTCAGGGCTGTGAGCGCAATAATCGGCACCATAGCCGTCACTGTATCGGCCCGGATATGCCGGGTGGCCTCCAATCCATCCATTTCCGGCATCTGAATATCCATTAGAATGATATCCGGGCGTTTTTCGCGTGCCCGCTCGATTGCCTCGATGCCGTTGCGTGCAACCGTGACCTGGTATCCCAAAGCGGTGAAGTAGTCGAACAGTAGCGTAATGCTTGCCTCATTATCTTCGGCCATCAGGATGGTTATCGGTTGCGGACGCGCCGGCGGCGGGGTAGTCGGCGGGGCCGGGGTAGGCACCTCGCCCTCTTTCAAGTTGGTGGACGGCATATAGGTACGCCAGGGGAGCGTAATGGTGAAGCGGCTGCCCTGACCCTCACTGCTCTCCAGGGAAATATTTCCGCCATGCATGTCGATCAGGCGGTGTACCAGGTAGAGTCCCAGTCCGGTGCCTTCATGCTTGCGGGCCAGGCCACTATCAACCTGAACGAAGGGTTGGAACAGGCGATCCATCTTCTGGGGCGCGATGCCGATGCCGGTATCCCAGACCGTGAGCGCAACCACCTCCTCCTCCGCATTAGCCAGCACTTCCAGACCGATCTCGCCGTTGTCCGGAGTGAACTTGACCGCGTTACTCAGCAGGTTGACCAGGATCTGTTTCAGGCGACGACCATCGGCATAGATCATCTCGACGGTATGATCCATACTGAATGAGACTTTGATACTCTTTTTCTGCGCAATCTGTTTGATAAACTGCAAACTGGTTTGACAACAGGTAGCCAGCGCGACCGGCTGGATATCCAGTTCGACTTTCCCGGCCTCAATTTTTGCCAGATCCAGAATATCATTGATTACACTCAGCAGGTGGCGGCCACTCTGCTCAATCATCTGAACGGACTTGTGCTGTTCGACTGTCAACAAGCCGTAAATCTCCTCGGCGAGCACCTCGGCCTGCCCCAGAACGGCATGCAGCGGCGTACGCAGTTCGTGGCTCATATTTGCCAGAAACTCGTCTTTTAGCCGGACAGCGCGCGCCAGGGCGGCATTCACAGCGCTGAGTTCGGCGGTGCGTTCGGCGACCCGCTGGGTAAGCAGTGCGCGTTCCTGCTCCAGGGCCGTTTCAGCCCGTTTGCGCTCGGTAATGTCGGTGAACATCGCCAGCGCGCCCTGGTAGTGTCGCTCCTGATCAAAAATCGGATTGGTACTGACCAGCGTCCATACTTCGGTGCCGTCTTTGCGCCGGAAGCAGAATTCGTGCTGTTCGGTGATACCGCGTTTCCGCCGCTTAACGCCCTCATTGGCCGCAGCATAATTCGCCTCATCCATAAAAGCGGTCAATGGCTGCCCCTCCATCTCTTCGACGGTACAGCCAAGCATATCGGCCATCTTCTGATTTACAAACGTAGTGATGCTGTTTTCATCGATTAGCCAGATACCCTCGGTGGCAGTTTCGACAATCCGGCGATAGCGTTCCTCACTCTCGCGTAGTTGTGCCTCCGCCTGCTTGCGCTCAGCAATATTCCGCACGACAACGCAGAGCATCCTGGTCGTGTCATAGGTGATAAGACTGGCGCTGATCTCCACATCGATCAGGGAGCGGTCCTTACGCACATACTGCCCATCTTCAATAAAATGCCATCCGTGGTGGATTGCCAGGCCAATATTAAAGTTAACCTCTTCGATCACAGGCTCGGCAATAATATCATAGATAGTCAGGTGCTGTAACTCCTCCGCCGTATAACCAAGCAGGTGCTGAAAGGTCGGATTGGTCTCGATGATCCGCATGGTCTGCGTATCAAGCAGGAAAATCCCCTCAGCCACCTGCTCAACTACGGCCCGGTAGCGCTCCTGACTCGCGCGGAGTTGGAGCTCGGCGCGTTTCCGTCCGGTGACATCGCGGCCTTCCAGCAGAAGCAATAACACCGTGCCGATGGCGTCTTTCAGTGGTCGGATCGAGAATTCAATAATTGCTGTCTGCGCAGCGGCCCCCCGAATCTCGGCTTCATAGTGCAGGAAGACAAACTTTCCCGTGGCAGCTTCGGCAATAATGGCGCGCGTCTGTGCCCGCACGTCGGGGGAGGCATTCCAGAAGTAGGTCTCCCAGATCGGCCGCCCGATTACATCCGCCGGTTGTAAGCCGCTAAACATCAGGGCCGAGTGGTTGATTTTGAAAACCGTTCCGTTGGGATTGAGGAGGCTCATATGTTGAAAGGTCTGATCAAAGATCGCCTGAAAGCGCTGTTCACTCTTGTGCAGGGCATCCCGGGACTGTCGGCGGGCGGTGACATCACGCCCAATGGAGAGTATTGCCGGTGCCTCCTGGTACTGAATGGGGAGCGCGGTTACTTCCAGGTAACGGATGTGTCCGTCGGGCCGCTGGATCTGATGCTCAAGCAGGGTAACGGCCGGGTCACTGGTGGGGGTAAGGGTCTGCTGAGGGTTGGTCGGTAGGCGGTTCAGGTCAAAAAAGTCACTGACGAAGCGGGTGACTAGTTGTCCCGGGTCTTCCAGGCCGAGCATGCGCGCGCCACTCCCGTTGATAAACAGGATCTGCCCCGTCAGGCTGCTGACCATAATCATATCGGGCGAATACTCGACAAAGGCACGGTAGCGCTCTTCACTCGCGCGCAGCGCCATTTCTGCGTGCCGGCGGTCGGTGATATCCCGTGATGCCGTCACCAGTTGGACCACACTGCCCTGGCTGTCAAGAATCGGCTGAGTGAAGGTTTCAAACCAGATATATTCACCAGATTTCTTGCGGATACGATAAATGACGCTGTTAACTGTTTTACCAGTAAGGGCCTGCTGGTGTGAGTCGGCTTGAATATTCTCAAGATCGTGCGGATGGAAAAGCTCATAGGCATTCATACCGACAAGCTCGCCGGAGTGGTATCCCAGTAGCCGCTCGCACGAGGGACTGAGGTAAAGAAAGTGGCCGTCAGGCGCATGCAGGCAGACCAGATCACTGGTATATTCAGCCAGCATCCGAAAGAGTTCCGCAGACGGTTCTGTTACTGTATCTGCGAACTGTTCTGGCGATGCGTTTTCCGTCGGTGGTGCATCGGTGTGTGGCGTCACGAATTGGGTAGTACTCCGACGCGCAAGTTCAGGCTGGCTCTGCTGCAACGCTGTTGACAGTTCTACGCAGCGGTTCAGCGCCTGCTCCAACTGCTGGTTGGCGGCAGCGAGGGCGGCGGTGCGCTCAGCAAGCTGCTGTTCCAGTCGGGCCTGCTGTTGCGCTACGTCGCTTTCCATCTTTTTGCGGTCGGTAATATCGCGGAGAACGGCGGCAAACCCGGTTTGCTGATCCTGGGTGAATTTGCAGATGGCAGCTTCAATCGGAAACTCTGTCCCATCCCGGCGGCGACCAGTAACCTCGTAGCGCCGTCCCATCTGCAGGGTGTTTTCAGGCGCAGCAACAAAATGTTTCAGATGCTCCTGATGTTGCTGCACAAAGCTTTCAGGGATCAGGCAATCCAGGGTGTGGCCCAGGATTTCTTCCCCGCAGTAGCCGAAGATTGCCTCGGCCCCCCGGTTAAACTGGCGGATCGTTCCGGTTGCATTAGTGATAATCACTGCATCTGGAACGGCGTCCAGAATGGCAGTAAACCCGTGGCTGGTTGTTGGTATGTCTGTCATGATTGCTCCCGCTGATGTCGTAGTGACATAATGGTGGAGACGAAGATGGTGCCAGGCAATGGCAGTACGCTGTACTTCATAGTGTACACTTTTTCAGGCAGTGATACAATGAATAGTATGCCCAATAACATGAACGAGTTCGGCGCAGATCGAAAGAAGCTACTGTGCATTCTAATTTCATTATAAAGCAGACAGGACTTACGCGGTGGACGTGCAAACCGGACGTTTGATTGAAATGAATGGCCCGATTCGCCTGCGGCAGCAAGGTACGCTAGTATCTTTTTCACGAAATTTTTGCACATTGTGCAAAAATTTCGTGAAAAAGGTGGTCGGTTCCGCCCTGCCGGAGGCGAAATACATCTCCAGATGGAGAACTGCGTAAGTCCTGGCAGATTCTTTGCCCAGGTTATCCCGCATCATGCAGCGCGGTTTGTTCTGTATTGCGCTATTCTTGGGTTTTTATCCGTTGGTGTTGTTCTGTCCTGGCGTAGTATACAGTTTGTAAAGGAGAAATGCTGATGGTTGATCCGCGTGTTACCAGGCTGGCCCAGGTACTGGTACGCTATTCGCTCCAACTCCGGCCGGGTGATCTCTTCCGCATTAATGGTAATGCAGTAACGGCACCCCTGGTGCAGGAACTCTACCGCGAAGCGCTGGTGGCGGGGGCGCATCCATTTACGAATATTACACTGAGCGGGCTTGATGAGTTATTCTATCGGTATGGCAGTGATGAACAACTTGGCTATGTCGCGGACCTGAAGTATCAGGAGATCGAGCAGATCGATGCCACCATCTCGCTCCTGGGTGATGAGAATACCCGCAGCCTGAGCGGGATTGATCCCCAGCGGATTACCCTGGCGCGCAATGCCCGCCGCGATCTGCAGGCCCGGATGATCCGGCGCGCCGCCGAGGGTAGGTTGCGCTGGTGTGTTACGCAGTTTCCTACGCAGGCCGGCGCCCAGGACGCGGACATGTCGCTGACGGAGTATGCCGATTTTGTCTATGGGGCCGGTCTGCTGGATCAGGCCGACCCGGTGGCTGCCTGGAAGGGCGTGTGTGCCGAGCAGCAGCGCCTTATCGACATATTGAGCCGTTGCGACACGATCCGTCTGGTCAATGCCGATACCGATCTGACCTACCGGGTGGGTGGACGCACCTGGGTGAATGCGGCCGGGGATAAGAATTTTCCCGATGGTGAGATCTTCACCGGCCCGATTGAGGACAGCGCCGAGGGCTATATTACCTACAGCTTTCCGGTAGTCTACAGCGGCCGCGAGGTCGAGGGGGTGCGCCTGGTCTTCAAGCAGGGCAAGGTTGTCGAGGCAACGGCAGCCAAGGGCCAGGAGTTGCTGCTCTCGCTGCTCGATATGGACCCAGGGGCGCGCTACCTGGGGGAGGTGGCGTTCGGTTTAAACTACGGAATCAAGCGCTTTAGTCGCAATATTCTCTTTGATGAGAAGATCGGCGGAACGGTGCATCTGGCGGTTGGCGCGAGCTACCCGGAAACCGGCGGGCAGAATCAGTCGGCGCTGCACTGGGATATGGTCTGCGATATGCGGACGGGCAGCGAGGTCTTTGCCGATGGCGAACTGGTCTATCGTGATGGGAAATTCATTGTTTAATTCCAGGAAGAGGTATCAGGCAAACTCGCGGGTGGCAATATCAGTGCGATAGTAACGTCCGGGGAAGGTAATCCGCTCGGCGTTGAGCAGTGCGCGTCCCCGCGCGCCGTAGAGGGTGGCGGCCAGGGCAACGACCGTCAGAACATGGCCGCCGGTGGTCGTCATTGCGGCCATGCGTCCACCTGTGCCGCCAATCAGTGCCGATAGCTGCGATGTCCCGTGCTGCCGATTTGCTGTGTAGCGCAGTCCGCCGGGGGTATGGGTCTGGTCATGAAAGATCAAAACACCCGCCTCGACATCGGATAGTCCTTCGATAACGCCACCCACGGCGAAGTGATGTGGGTATCCCTGGACTACCAGACCAATACCCACACTGGCTTCGTCCCGCCAGCGCAACGCTGGTATCTGGTTCAGGCGGCGGGTAATTGTAGCCTGGATAATGGGCAGCAGATCATCTTCCATACGGGGCAGGACCACCTGCGCTTCCATGTTGCGCAGGCTGCAACGCAATGCCGTAATGCGCGGTCCCTGCGGGGTGATAATACAGTCGAGGCCCAGAATGCCCCAGTAGGGCAGACCTGCCTGATCCAGCGCGGTGACGAGCGGGTGCATCAGATGGCGGTTGAGGTAGGTCGTCAGTTTGTTGGCGTAGGTTGAGTTACTGGTGTATGCGCCCATGCCGGCCGCTACCGGCCCCTGGTTGTCCTCGTAGAGCCGGTCGTAGAGCCGGGTGGGCAGGAGCGAGAGCGCCGTGCGCCCATCGGTGAAGGCCGAAAAGGTGACACGCGCTCCCGTGAGAAACTCCTCGATAACCACGCCGTCGTTGCGCCCATCCACCGTCCGACTGGTGAAGAGTTCATTCAGGGCGGCGAGAGCAGCGTAGCGATCTTCAAAGATGCCGTCGCCGACGTTCGGGTTGTCGGCTTTGATGACGAGAGGCAGCGGTTGGGAGGCCAGATATTTCTCCGCCGTTGCCAGGTTAGTAAAGGTGCGCCCGCGCGCGGTGGGGAGTTTGTGGTGCAGTAGAAACTCCTTGGCATAACAGCGGCTCTGCTCCAGGCGAGTCGAGCGCTGCGAGGGACCATACACACCGAGATGCATTGCGACAACTTCATCCACCAGACCGGTGCGGAGGGGGTTACTGCCGGCGGGCACGATCAGATCAATATTCTCATCGAAGGCCCAGCGGGCGACTTCGGCGGCATTCTCCGGGTCGAGATCTTCCTGGAAGGCCAGTTGTGATGTGCCGCCATTGCCGGGCGCACAGATAATCTGGTCTGACTGGGGACTGTTGAACAGTTTCCAGACCAGTGCGTGTGTCCGTCCATCATTGCCAAGGATTAGAATTTTCATGGATTTACATGGTGTATGTTCGCAGTTAAATGTTAGACGTAACCCGTTTGCGACTAGCGCCCCCTGTCCCTGGCTTACTGACTGCGCCTGGCCGCCTCCTGGTTGTGGGCCGCAGTCAGCACACTGCGCAGGAGCATGACATTGGTCACCGGGCCGGTGCCGCCGGGAACGGGAGTGATTGCGCCGGCAACCTCGGCAGCACTGGCAAAATCAACATCGCCGGTGATGCTGCCGTCGTCCTGAACATTAATACCAAAGTCGATAACTACTGCACCGGGCCGCAGCATGGCTCCCGTTACCAGACCGGGACGGCCGGCGGCGACGGCGACAATCTCGCATTCGCGCAGGACTGCGCCCAGGTCGGGTGTGCGCGAGTGGCAGATTGTGACGGTGGCATTGGCAAGCAGCAGCAGTGCCGCCATCGGTCGCCCTACAACCGCGCTACGCCCGACCATTGCCGCGCGTTTGCCCTCCAGGGTGAGGCCGTAGTGGCGGAGCAACTCCATCCCGCCCGCCGGAGTATTCGGCACCAGCGCGGAACGGCCCTGCGCCAGTAAGCCCGCGCTGATGGGATGGATGCCGTCAACATCCTTCCGATAGTCGAGATGCAAAACTGCCTGTTCTGCGGAGAGGGGTGCGGGCAGCGGCATCTGCAGAAGCACGCCATGCACCGCCGGGTCAGCGCTGAGTTGACTCAGGCGGCTCTCAAGCGCGGCCTGGCTAGTATCGGCGGGCAGTTGCGCCAGACGGAACGCCATGCCTGTGTTGTCACAGATCTTGCGGATGCTGCGAACGTAACGATCCGATGCGGCATCCCCCTGCACCTGAACAACGGCCAACTGGGGGGGATGCGTATACTGGTCCGTAAACACTGCGATATCGGCGCGCAGCTCAGCCCGGAGTTCCTGGGCCGGCGCGCGCCCGTCAAGTATGGTGGTTGACATAATTTCCCTGGGTCAGAAGTCAGAAATCAGCGGTCCGACAGACTGCCGGCTACCTACTGATTAATCCGGTTGCGTACAATCTCCATAATACCCCGGGTCTCGTCACCCAGCCCGACCGACAGATCCTCCATCTGGGCGCGTACTTCACGGATATAGAGCTGATCATCCAGGCTGGACAGATTGATCTCAACATTGAGCAGCGCGCTCTGGACGGTTGCCCGCGCCAGGGTTGCGGCAATCCCTACATCGCTAATAACCAGGCGACCACACCGGTTTGCCAGGGTGGTGCAGAACGGCAGCAGGAGCGTTGCGGAGCGGGCGACGCGCAGGGGGATCTCGGTAGCGTGGCGCGTGATCGTCTGGATTGCCGCCTGGCGGCTGGCGGCGTCGGCATCGGTTGTGCGCGGTAGTTTGTAGGCCGTTGAGAGCCGATTAAAGACTTCGATGTCATCCTGGGCCAGATTCTGGAACTCGTGGCGCAACTCTTCCGCCTGCTGCTGGATAGCGCGCGCCTCTTCTTCAAAATCGGCAAAGCGTTTTTTTCCGATGGTCAGCGCGCAAACCATGCTGACCAGACCGGCGGCCATTGCGCCGGTGACGGCGGCCACACTTCCCCCACCCGGCGTCGGTGCGCTGGACGCCAGTTCATTGAGGAAAGCGTCTATATGTTGTTGTCCCAATGCGTTTGTCATATGCGGTGTCTCCTTGTGGTGGTATCTGTTCGTAGTACAGGACGTATGCAATGCCGCGTATGGATACGTCCTTTGCCTCCGGCAGGGCAGCATGTTGGTAAGAAAGATACAAACGTACTATCTTGCCGCAGGCGGTGTCTGCTTTTCGTCTGGTCAAACGTCCGGTTTGTGTACCCACCGCGTAAGACCTGTTATGCGCCAGTCTATCTGCGCTGATCTCGGTACGATGGAACTGTTCATCACTGAGCAAGCGTATCGTTGTTGCTCATGCACATTATATCAGCCTTGAAAAGGGGTAGGTGCCGCATTTGGGGGGAATTGAACCGGCGATATCCGGCGGTTTCCCGCTTCTTCGGAATGCAGCAAGCCATGCTACACTATTAGAGAGAACCGAGCACAAAGGAACAGAGTTATGCGAACGATATTTTTTACCGGGAATAGTGGCCCGGAGATTACACTGACCGCCGCCGCAACTGCCGGTGTTGCCGCTCAGTCCGGGTTGCGAACGCTGCTGGTCAGCATTGGCCCGGCACACGCGCTCCCGATCCTGACCGGCGAGGCGGTGGGGAATGAGCCGCATGAAATCGTGCCGAATCTGAGCGTCTGGGCGCTTGATGTTCTGGAGGATGTGAGTAACTTCTGGGAGCAGATGCGCGCGCGCCTGTCAGGAAGTATGCCGTTGTCGCTCAACGGGGATGAACTGCCGATTGTGCCGGGCATGGATCTGCTGCTCGGTCTGGAGCGGCTGCGGCGACGTGCAACGACCGGGTATGATCTGGTGGCGGTGGCGGTTGGCCCGCAGGATATGTTCCTGCGCACCCTGTCCGTCCCGGATAGTTTTCGCTGGGGATTGCGGCTGCTCTTTGGGCTGGACCGGGGGCCGGGGCGCAGCCCGACTTCGCTGCATCGCGCGCTGGTACCGACGGCGCTGCTGCCCTTTGAGTGGTTCAACCAGGTGCAGACGGCGCGGGTAGAACTGGAGCGCCTGCGGGATCAGGCGCTGGACCCGGCCCATACCACGGTGCGTTACATCCTGCGCCCGGATGCGGCCGCCCTGGAGGAGGCATACCTGGCCGTGCCCGCGCTGCAACTCCACGGTCTGGTGGTGGATGCGCTGGTCGCCGGGCCGCTGCTGCCCGCCGATACGAGCGATCCGCGCCTGACGGCGGTTGCCGCCCGGCAGCAGGAGTTAACCTCGGCAGCGGCACATGTCTGGGCCTCCCGTCCGCTGCTGCGGCTGCCGCTGCGGGCGCATACCAGCGGCGTGGCGGATCTGCAGGCGTTGGGGGCGGAACTCTACGCCGGACGGCGGGCCGAGGAGCGCTATGTTGTCAGCCTGCCGATTGAGCAGAACATCGGTGATGATCCCTTTATTGCGCTTGATCTGCCGGGGCTGCGCCGCGAAGCGCTGGGCCTGACCCTCAGCGGCGACGAGTTGATCGTCCGTGCCGGACCTTACCGCCGCCATCTGCTGATGCCCGAGGCGCTGCGGGGTACGAGCAATATCCGCGCCAACCGCGAGGGCGATCGGCTGGTGGTGCGGTTGCGGCAGTAGGTAGGCAGGCGGGGTGGGGTATGAACATGCTCCGCTCTGTCAACGGCGATGGCTTGGAGCCTCTGTATGCACCGGATGGACCGATGCCGTATGCATTCTCCGATGTGCTCACAGGGGCTCATATTTCCCCCCTTGACACTGTCCGCTGCGGGTGCTATACTCATTGACGTACACTCCTTTAACTGTTTTTTAACGAGTTCCCCGGTACACCATGATGTGCGTGATAGCTGCATCGCTTGTCCTCCAGCTGTGCCTACCCATCCTGCGGCACGG
>DAOTUI010000133.1:0-32922 GCA_034437035.1 Chloroflexaceae bacterium | reverse complement strand
GAAATGTTTTACACATCACGAAACCGTGTACGCCAAAGTGGGGAAAACGCCCCAAATTTTGTCAGTTTTTAAGCCTCAAGTGGGGTGGAATTTCCATTTAGTGCCCAAAAAAATAAGCGAACGGTGAGTCTTTAGTTAACATGTTCTTAACTTTCACCGGGTACGCTATCTCTGAACTATAATTGTATTTTTCTAATAGAACCAGCCTATGCCTGGGGAACGTGGGAGCCATACTCCCGGCGTATCGGGTGGCGTAAGCCATGCCTGCGCACTCCATAGGCATTCCATACGGGTCGGACATATCCCTGGCGCATTAGTACTTCATAAAAGAGGAAACAGGTACGCGCGTGTCCTTACCTAAGCAGCTTGCATCCATTTCATCCTCATTGTCGAGACCACGCCGGCGCTTCGGCTTCAACTGGCCCACTGCCAGTTTTCGTACGAAACTGCTCGCGCCGCTCCTCCTCCTGATGACACTTTCCATACTAGCCAGCGCCGTAGGTTTTATCTTCAGCACCAATGCCACCCGCAACACGCTCCTCGATGGGCAACTGAGCGAAGATATCCAGCGTCTGACGAAAGAGTTGCAGTTGCGTGAGCGGGAACTCAGCGAGAGTGCCGAGTTGCTGGCAACTGATCCGGAATTAATCCTGGTGTTACGTCAGGATACCTTTCGCCAGGGCAGCTATGTGGTGCTTGACCTGGACCGCCGTGCCTTGCGGGTGCGTGACCGCTTTCAACTGGATCAGGTGATGGTGGTCAATGCGGAAGGACAGCCGCGCGTAAATATTGTGGCCCAATCTTACCTGAGCCAGATCAGCGTTATGGATCATGACCGACTGGAGGCCTGCCGGCAAGCGGAGCAGACCCTCCTTGTGCATACCCAGCTCGAAAACGAAGAGGGCGAGAACGAAACGGCAGTACTTCTGATCGGCTGCGCGCCGATCTGGAATAAGCCTGACGCGCCGGACAACGTCACGCTGCTGGGCACCACCTATACCTTTTTGAATCTCATTGAGACAATTCCCGAATTGCGTCGCGAGCTGGGGCTGCTGTCCGAGGTAGAACTGGTTGCCGACACGCTGCTGGTCTCTACCCTGGTCGATGTCGATCAGGCTGCACCTGAGGCATCAATGCCCCACCACACTGACGGTAGCTATCGTATCGCTACCACAACCGTCGCGCTTGGAAACGATCCGGTTCAGATTACCCTGCTGCGTAGCACCGCCGAGATTGATGCAATTGTCGCTACCGGATTGCAGGCCGTAATAATCAGTAGCATTCTCACACTGCTGTTGCTGCTGGCCGTAGGCACCATAATTGCCCGCTCGCTGACCCATCCCATTCTGAAGCTGGCCGGGGTGGCGCAGGCCGTCGCCGGGGGTGACCTCTCACGGCGAGCGCATCTGACCCGGCAGGACGAAGTCGGGCAGTTGGGACGGGCCTTTGACCATGCCACCGCGACGATCACCGACCTGATCGATCACCGCGCGCGCGAGGCCGGCAAGTTTCACGCCATTTTGCAGAGTATCGCCGATGGTGTGCTGGCGGTGGATACCGCTGAGCAGATTGTACTGGCCAACCCGGCGGCCGGGGCACTGCTGGAGTGTCCCCAGGAGCACCTGGTCGGGCAACCGCTGACCAGGCTGCTGGCGACCGATGACCCGATTCTGCTGACCGGCATGCAGCAGGTGATTGACCAGATCCGCAGCGAACTGGTTGATCCCGATCGGATGCCGACCGAAGAACGAGTCGTGCTGGGCTCACGCGTCGTACGGTTGCAGAGTGCGCCCACCCTGGGCAGCGGCAACATTCTCACCGGCGCAGTGGTGATCATCCAGGATATCACCCGCGCAGTGGAAGCTGAACGCGCCAAGAGTGAGTTTATCGCCACTGCGTCCCACGAACTGCGCACTCCTCTGACCGGGATCAAAGGCTTTCTTTCGCTCCTGCGACTGGACAGTCTGGAAAATCTGACAGAAAACCAGCGCATCGGCATGGATGCCATCGCACGCCAGACCGACTACCTGGTCAACCTGGTGAATGATGTACTTGAAACCGCCCGCTTTGACCGGGGGACGGTGCGCGCCGAGCGCCGCTGGGTTGATCTGCGCGATGCACTGGAAGAGGCCGTGGCAAGTATGCAGTCGCTACTGCTAACCCGTCAGATTGAAATCCAGGTCGATCCGGCACCGGATCCGGCACTTCTCTGGATCGACGGGCTGCATCTGCGGCGCATTCTAACGAATATTATTTCTAATGCCATTAAGTATACTTATAAAGGTACAGGAAAGATCTACGTGCATGCGTATGAGATCTATGATCCGACATGCCTGCCCACCTCCCCAACCGGCAATCAGCCCTGGAAGCATAAGCGTGAGCACTCAATCCTGATTGAGGTCAAAGATAACGGTGTCGGGATCAAGGCCGAGGATCAACCGCACATCTTTGGTCGCTTCTTTCGCTCGGAGAACCCGCTGAGGGTTGAGGTTGGCGGGACGGGCCTTGGTCTGGCAATTACCCACTCGCTGGTGCGCTTGCATGGCGGACAGATCGGTTTCTGGAGCCGGGAAGGTGCCGGCAGTTGCTTCTGGGTGCGCCTCCCCGTCACCAGTACTGAACCGATCGACGCGGAACTGGAGCAGCAGCGGCTCGATGAGCGCACATTCAGTTTGTAACGAGGGAATGGTTATGCATATGCGCTGCCTGGGAATATGGATTGTGCTAATGTTGGGCCTGACCGGGTGTAGCGGTGCATCTGCGTGGCTGCCGGTGCGCGTGGCGACGCCCACCCTCACCGTTGAGCCGGTCGCCGCCGTCGCTCAGGCAGACGACTACGCCCCCGCTGTATCTACCACGACGCCGGTCCTGGGGCGGCTGACGTTCGCCGGCAGCACAACCGTCCAGCCTCTGGTCGAGGAGTTGAGTATTGGCTACCTGGAGCGTTATCCCCATGTCGATCTGGAAATGGCTGCGGGTGGCTCGGTCGTGGGGATCAACGCGGTGCAGGATGGTAGCGCCGATATCGGGATGGCCTCGCGCGCACTACGTGAAGCGGAATACCGCCCGGGCATGGAAGAATACCAGATCGCCATTGATGTGCTGGCAATTATTGTCCATCCCGCTAACCCGATTGAAAATATCAGTCGCACGCAACTGCAGGAGATTTACCAGGGGGAAATTACCAACTGGAGCGAGGTTGGCGGCGCGGACATGCCAATCATGCCCGTGATCCGGGAGATCAGCTCGGGGACGCGTGGTGCATTTGACGATATTGCCCTGGATGGAGCGGACCCGGTAGAAACCGCAGATACGCAGATTACGGCCGGCGAAGTTGAAACCCGCGTTGCCGAAATTTCGGAGGCTATCGGCTATGTCGGCTTTGGGAACATTGGGCAGAATGTCAAGGTATTAACCATTGACGGCGTGCCACCCAGCCCGGAAACCGCGCAGAGCGGCGACTACCAGCTTCAGCGCCCGCTGCTGCTGCTGCTCGGCCCCCTCAGCCGGCCACTGGCATGCACCTTTGTCACCTTTGCCCTGAGCGATGCCGGCCAGACGATTGTTGCCGCCGACGGCTGGGTGCCGGTGGCGCAAACAACGCCACCCCCCTGTAGCAACCCGGAGTAGGGGCGACTGCCGACGGCCGGTTTATGCTGCTCCATCCGCGTCGCCAGGCATCCCGTCGTGTGCCGGAACTATCACTACCTGTTCGGCCAGCGGACGCGCCAGCGAGAGATGGTTGCCCGCAACCTCCAGCAACAGCACACCCTCGGCCGTCACCGCCAGCACCACCACAACCGCATCGGGCGTAATGCCCTGGGCATACAGAAACTCCCGCGTAACCATATCGCCGTTTATGCCGACAACATGACCCGGTTCGCCGACGGGTAGCAGTGGCAGCGCAAACGTCGGGCGGTCCACCGGGATGCTGTTACCGGCGGGGATGGGCTGGTTCTGCGGACTGCGGGTCGGATTGCCCAGGAATGCCGCCAGCCGGTCAGCAACTTCATCGGGGGTGACATGCTCCATACGACAGGAGATATCCTCGGCGGCATGCGGTTCCATACTGAGCTTCTCAACCAGGAATACTTCCCACAACCGGCGACGGCGCAAAATGCGCTGCGCAATGGCCTCGCCCTGTGGCGTGAGTGTGACCCCCTTGTAGGGCTCGTAGGTCAGCCAGCCCTCCCCCATCAGGCGGTGACACATCTCATTTGCCGAAACCGGAGAGATGGCAAGCTCCTGCGCCAGCAGCGACAGCGGCACCGGGCGCGTGCCCTTCCGCAACATCGCCACCCGCAGCAGGTACATCTCAACACTCTCGCTCATCTCAACGCTGTCACTCATTGGTCCCCTCGTCGTGATAATGTGCCGGCAGTGGCACGGCTCAAACCTGCGTGATTCTATTCTACCACTGCCCACAAAACCGGTGGCAACCATGCTGCCGCACACCGGAAAGCAATATGCTAGAATGACCAGTGCAGCATGCACCGGAAGGCGACACCGGCCGGCTGCCCGATACATCACACACACAAGAGAAGAGATCCATGCTCACCTTCATTTTCCCGGCGTTCCTCTGGTTGCTCCTGCTGCTGCCGCTGCTCTGGCTGTTTACGCTGCTGGTACGGCATGGCGGTGGTATCCGGTATGGCCGGCGCTTCTGGATGAGTCTGCTGCTGCGCTCGCTGATCCTGGCGGCCCTGGTGCTGGCGTTGGCCGGAACGCAGTTGGTGCAACCCGTCGATGACTTGCAGATCGTGTTTCTGCTCGACAGCAGCGACTCGGTGGCCCTGTCGCAACGGGCGCGCGCCGAAGCCTACATTCAGCAGTCCCTCACCGCGATGCCGGCCGATGCGCAGGCCGGCATTGTGGTGTTTGGCGCGCATGCCCAGGTGGAGCGGTTGCCCGGCTCCGCGCAGATGCTGGGCACTATCTCCAACATTCCCCCGGGTACGCAGACCAATATCGCCGATGCAATCCAACTGGGGCTGACCATGCTGCCCGCCGAGGCGCAGCGCCGGCTGGTGCTGCTGAGCGATGGTGGCGAGAACAGCGGCGATGCTCAGGCGGCCGCGCGGCTGGCGGCGGCGCAGGGTGTGCCGATTGATGTTGTTCCGCTCAGCGGTGTGGCGGATGGCCTGGATGCGCAGATCAGCGGGCTGGAACTGCCCGCCACCGCCGGGGAAGGCCGGCAATTGCGCCTGGTGGTCGATCTGGAGAGCCGCGGCCCGGGCGGGAGCCTGCCGACTGAGGCGCGGCTCCAGGTTGAGCAGCGCTTCACGCTCACCTCAAGCGAAACGCTGGTCGATCAGCCGGTCGAGCTGACCGGGGAGCCGCAACGCTTCACCGTGACACTCCCGCCGCCAACGGCCGATTTTAACCGCTACGTAGTCCGGCTGCTGGCTCCCGGAGATATACGCCAGGAAAATAACCTGGTTGAGGGCTTCACCCTGGTGCAGGGTCGCCCACGCCTGCTGCTGATTGCCGGCAACCCGGACGCAGCGCGCAACCTCAACGCAGCGCTCACGGCGACCGACTTGATCGTCGAACAGGTGCCACCGGACCAGGCTCCCACTAGCCTGGGCGATCTGATCACCTACGATGCCGTGATCCTGGTCGATGTAACTGCGGATGAGTTGGGCCAGACTGCGGCGATTCTGTCGGCCTATGTGCGCGACCTGGGGCGCGGCCTGGCGATGATCGGCGGCACCCGGTCGTTTGGGATGGGCGGCTGGCGCAACACGCCGGTGGAGGAGGCGCTGCCGGTCGAGATGAATCTGCGCCCGGAGGTCAGCCGGCCCCCCGTCAGCATTGTGGTGATTATCGACGTATCAGGTAGTATGGCGCAGGAAGAGGGCGGCTATAGCAAGGTGCAACTGGCCGCTGCCGGTGCCGCCCGTATCGCTGCGCAACTGCGTGATGAAGACGAGATTACCGTGATTCCCTTCGACACGCAGTCCCAGGGGACGGTCGGGCCGCTGCCGGGGACGCAACGGGCCGAGGCGATAGAGCAGGTTAGCCGGATCGGGGCCGGTGGCGGGGGCATTAATATCTACGATGCGCTGCAGGAGGCGGCCGGCTACATCCGCGACAGCGAGAAACCGGTGCGCCATATCATCACGCTGACCGACGGCAGCGACACGGTGCAGCAGGAGGGTGCGCCCGCCCTGGTAGACGCGCTGCGCGCCGAGGGCGTGACGGTCTCCTCGGTAGCGATTGGGCAGGGCAAGGATGTGCCCTTCCTGGAAGATATTGTCCAGCGCGGCGTGGGGCGCTTCTTTCTGACGGAGCAGGCCCGCGATGTCCCGGAGATCATGGCCCAGGAAGCCACTTCGTTGATCCAGCCCCTGATCATCGAGGAGGAGTTTGTGCCCCGCCGCTTCGGGAACCACCCCATCCTGCGGGAGGTTGCGACCGTGCCGCCGCTCTATGGCTATGTGGCAACCACCCCCAAAGAGAGCGCCCAGGTGTTGCTGGCCTCTAATCGGGAAGATCCGGTGCTGGCCGTCCGGCAGTATGGCCTGGGTCGCAGCCTGGCATGGACCCCCGATATGCAGGGCAGGTGGGCGATCGACTGGGTCCGCTGGCCGGAGTTTCAGCGCGTGACGACGCAGATGATCACCTGGCTGCTCCCGCCCGATAACGCACAGCAGTTGGCGCTGGACACCCGGACGGTGAACGGGCAACTGTTGCTGACCGCCCAGGCAACCACCCCAACCGGCACACCGGCAACCGGGCTACGCGTGGCGGGCCAGATGGTTGCCGGCGATGGGCAGTCTATCGCGTTGCTGCTCAAGGAGGTGACGCCGGGGCAGTATCACCTGGCAGTGCCGGACGCCCCCGCCGGCGTCTATCTGGTACAACTAGTGGCAACCGATGCCACGGGGCAGCCGCAGGCCGGCGTGACCGGCGGTGCGGTGGTGCCCTTCTCCGGCGAGTATCGCAGCCAGGGTGACAACCCTGCTCTCCTGGAGCTGCTGGCGGCAACGACGGCGGGACGAACTAACCCGTCCGCTGCGGCCGTCTACGATGATCCCGGACAGCAGACGGGGCTGGTACGCGAAGCCGGCCTGACGCTGCTCTGGCTGGCGCTGCTGCTCTTGCCGTTGGATATCGCGGTGCGGCGGCTGTTTGTGGGAAGGCTACGGAGCGCAGAGCGCAGAGCGCAGAGCGCAGAGCGCGGAACGGCAGGCGAAGGACGCAAAGCGCAGAGCGCAGAGCGCAGAACGCAGAACGTGGAACGCAGAACCCGGAGTGCGGATGGGGCCGGATGGATTGCTAAACCGGAGCCGCAACCATCCGAACCGGGTGATCCGCTGGAGCAGTTGCGGGAGGCGCAGGCCCGCGCCCGCCGCCGCGCCCGGGGCGAGGAGTAGGGGGCAGCATGCTGCGCTCCTCTTGACAAACTGTCAGTTTAGAGGTAAACTTTTCCCGTCATGACACACAGACGACGACATAGCGGTGTCCGGCAGACGGCGGTGCCGGCCTGGATGCGGCTGGCGCGGATCTTCCAAAAGGTCGATACCGCATCGGCGCAGATGTTTCGGACGCACCAACTGAGCACGGCGCAGTTTGATGCGCTGGCGCAGATTGGGGCTGCGGGCGGTATTACTCAGCAGGAGTTAGCCGACGCGCTGCTGGTCACGAAGGGCAATATATCGCAGCTTATTGCCCGCCTGGAGCAGCAGGGCATCGTCACCCGGCGGCAGGCGGGACGCACCAACTGCCTCTTCCTGACCGAGCGGGGGCAGGCGCTGTTTGACGCTGTGGTGCCGCAGCAGGAGGCGCTGATTGCCGAACTCTTCTCCCCGTTGTCACCGGAGGAGCAGCGCCAGTTGCTTGTTCTGCTGCGCAAGCTGGATCAAGGGCTCGTGCGATGACCGGTTTGCTGTAGGGACGTGCAGAAGTGCGTCCGTTTCCCAGTTGCCTGAAAGCGATACTACGAGGATACGTAGACTGCAAATTTTTTTATGTCTAAAGTTTAGTTCTAAACTATAGAGGAGCAAACGATGGATACGCCGATTCTGGGCATACATCATGTGACCGCGATGGTTGCCGATCCGCAGCAGAACATCGACTTTTACACGGGTGTCCTGGGCCTGCGCCTGGTCAAGCAGACGGTCAACTTTGACGATCCATACACCTACCATCTCTACTATGGCGATGAACTGGGGCGGCCCGGCACGATTGTTACCTTCTTTCCCTGGGTCGGCATCCGGCCCGGCAGCCGGGGCACCGGCCTCGTCAGCGCGATGGCCTTTGCTGTCCCGGCGGCGGCGCTCGATTACTGGGCTGCGCGGCTGGCGGACCATGGCGTGCGCGCGAGTGAGCCGGAGCTACGTTTTGGTGAGCAGGTCCTGTCGTTCTATGATCCGGCCGGCCTGCTGTTGGAGATCGTCGTTCAACCCGGCGCGGAGGACCGACCGGCCTGGCAAGGCGGCCCGGTCCCGGCGGAGTATGCGCTACGCGGGCCGGCGGGTGTCACGCTGACCCTGCAGGCTGCCGCGCCAACCGTTACCCTGCTGACCGGGCGGCTGGGGTTTCGTCACAGCGCCACTGCGGGCGACCGCACGCGCTACCTGATCAGCGATGGGACAACCGAGACGGCGGTCGATATCCTGGCGCGCCCGGATCTGCCCTTCGGGATGCCGGGCTCCGGGTCAGTTCACCATATCGCCTGGCGCGTCGCGGATGCTGCCGGGCAACTGGCCTGGCGCGAGCATCTGACGCGGCACGGGCTGGAGGTGACGCCGGTACGCGACCGGCAGTATTTCCACTCGATCTACTTTCGGGAACCGGGAGGCGTGCTGTTTGAGATTGCTACCGATCAGCCCGGGTTTGCCACGGACGAGCTGCCTGAGCGCCTGGGGCAACGCCTGATGCTACCGCCCTGGCTGGAGGCACGCCGCCGCGAGATTGAGCAGCGACTGCCGCCGATTGTAACCAGATCTAATGATTAACACGAGTTATGCAGTGGGCATTCAAACGGAACATTTCGCCCAATGAACGTCAGATTCGCCTGCGGCAGCAGGGTACATCTTTTTCTTTTTCACAAAAGTTTTTGCACAAAGTGCAAAAACTTTTGTGAAAAAGAGTGTCCACTTCCACCCTGCCGGAGGCGAATCCCATCCGCCGGATGGACGCCCACGTACCTCGTGTTACTTGACACGCATTACGCGGTTGATATGCAAACCAGACGTTTGACCAGTTTCACGTTTTTCGCTCATTTCAGGTTTTCGTGGTCCAAAACCCCACCGCGTAACTCCTGTGATTAACATGAGTTACGCGGTCCTCCGAGGTAAGGTGTCCTTCGCCTCCGGCAGGGCGGAAGATTCCAGATCTTTTTCACGAACATTTGGCTCTTCGAGCCAAATGTTCGTGAAAAAGATAAAACAGTACCATGCTGCCGCAGGCGAAGCGGGACGTTCATCCAGGCAAACGTCTGGTTTGGAACCACCTGTGTAACTCGTATAATTAACACACATTAAGCAGTGGGTATTCAGCTCAGTAATGTGACCGGATGTAAAGTTATATTCGTCTGCGAAAGTATGGTATTTTATGTGTATTTTTCAGAAAAATTTTGTACAAAGCGCAAAAATTTTCTGAAATTATACAGATTTTGACTGTCAAAATGGAGCTACAGTAACCATGCAACAACTGGATTTTATCCATCGGTTTATTCCGGCCCCGGCGGGCGGTAGTGCAACAACCCTGCTGCTGCTGCATGGCACCGGCGGCGATGAGCATAATCTGCTGGACCTGGGGCGCATCCTGGACCCCCAGGCGGCGCTGCTCAGTCCGCGTGGGAAGGTGCTGGAGCAGGGGATGCCGCGCTTTTTCCGCCGGGTTGCGCCGGGGGTGTTCGACCTGGAGGATCTGCGGCAGCGGACGCATGAACTGGCCGAGTTTGTGACGGCGGCGGCCCGGACCTACGCATTCGATCCGCAAAACGTCATCGCGGCCGGCTACTCGAATGGGGCCAATATCGCCGCTGCAACGCTGCTGCTGCGCCCGGAGATCTTCAAAGCGGCGCTGCTGTTCCACCCGATGGTACCGCTGGTGCCGGAGGAACTGCCGGATCTGGCGGGGGTGCCGGTCTTCGTGGGTGGGGGCCGGCTCGACACGGTGATCCCGCCGCAGCAGACCGGGCGACTGGCGCAGATGTTGCAACTGGCCGGGGCGGATGTGACGCTGCACTGGGAGCCGGGCGGGCACGCTCTGACTCCGGCAGAGGTGCAGGCGGCGGCTGCGTGGCTGCAACGGGTGCGGGACTGGGAATAAAATATGGAGGGGGGCAGCCTTGGCCGGACAGGTGTCCGACAGACGATATCTGGAGGGTCAAGGCTGCCCCCCGACATTGTGGTGAAACAAAATACCCCCCGCCGCCGCGCCGGTTTCGTGGTAAGCTATAACTATCCAACGCTATCCAACTCTGGTTTTCGCGGACCTGCAACGATGGAGGAACACAGGCATGGGTGCAGTAACGACCCTCTTTTTCGACCTTGGCGGCGTCTGTCTCAGCAACGGCTGGGATCGGGAGCAGCGGCGGGTGATTACGGACAACTTCGGGCTGAACTATGATACCTTTGACCGTCGGCACCGCCAGGTGGTCGATACACTTGAACGTGGGCAGTTAACGCTGCACGAGTATCTGCAGTGGACGATGTTTTACGAGGCCCGCCCCTTCACCATTAACGAAGTGACCAGCGAGATTCTGGCGCTCTCCATGCCCTTCCCGGAGACGCTGGAGCTTGTCGGCGCCCTGCGGAAGACCAACACCTACCTGCTGGCGACGATCAACAATGAGTCGCGGGAGTTGAACGAGTACCGGATCAAGCAGTTTAACCTGCGCTCGCTCTTTACCGCCTTCTTCAGCTCCTGCTACTTTGGCATGCTCAAGCCGCAACCGGATCACTACCGCCGGGCGTTAGAGATCACCCAGTGCTCCGTCGAAGAGTGCCTCTACATCGACGACCGCCCGATGAATGTTGAGGTGGCGCGTATCCTGGGGATGCACGCGATCCAGTTTATGGACGCAGGCCAGCTTGAAACCGATCTACGCGCGGCGGGGGTACAGTTCTGAGAACCGGGAACTGAGAACCGGGAACTGAGAACCGGGAACTGAGAACAGAGAACAAACTCACTGTTGGAGGCTGCGCTTGTGCGTGTCCGTATCCCTGTTCGCGGCCGCAGGAGTTTTGGGGCAGGCACGAGGGCCTGCCCTTACCGAACATGGTTCGTTTAACCGGACGGTGCCTCAGGCGGCATCGACGGTACGGTAGCCCCCGTGCCCACCCGGGTTGAAGGCATCGGCCAGCGCGCGAATGAAGGCACCGGCAAAATGCACCTCGGTCTGAATCAGGTTGGCGAGCACGCGCGGATCACGCTCCTCCCACTGCTCCGAGAGGTCGGTAATATTTGTACTTACCAGTTGAATATAGGCCGGATTCGGGCGCTGCCCGCCGCCATCCCACTGATAAATTCGCCGTACCTCCACTGCCGGTGGATCTACCTCGGCGGCTTCCTCCGGATAGAACCGTTGGAATGCCCGGTGAAACGCCTTCTGGAACAGGCGCACCAGTTCCGCGTCCTTGTGGTCATGCATGCCGTGCGTACTAACAGTGTAGGTCCAGATAAGATCCAGCGGCTCGGAGTCGATATTGCGATGTTCCGAGCGGATCTGGTGCAACGCCGACCAGGTAAAATTCACCTCAACCCAGGGCGGTATATTCTCGGCGGTAAGTGGGTCGGGATGTTCAGGAAACAACTCCACACGATAGCTGCGATCATGCACGCTGGGCACAACACTCTCTACCAGCGCATGTTCGTGTAAACCGGCAGCCACCCAGGCATCTTCCAGACTTGCTACAAGATCCTCGTAGGTCAGCATTGCAACACCTCACCAGATGAAAGAATACTGGAAGGTGGACCGTCACGGTTGCCGGTCAGTCGGGCCGGGCCACCACCGCCGGCAGTTGACCGCATGTTCGGGCACCTTCCATCCAGAGAACGCGCACCATTACAGAATAGAATAGCACTGCCATTATTGTACCGCATATCGCCAAAGCTGCAGCGCTTATGTCCACTGGCACTCTCGCCAAATGAGTGCTAAAATCCCTCTTGACAAATAGGACAGAGTTCGGTAACATATGGGTGGTTAGCACTCGATGGCTGAGAGTGCTAACCACCCAGAGTCTATCTGACGATACTCGACGATTAGTGTTGCATGGAATGATTTAAACAAGGAGGTATGTTCGCTATGGCCGCGGACTTCCGCATTCGTCCACTTGGTGACCGGGTTGTAGTCAAGCCCGCCGAACGCGAGGAGAAGACCAAGAGCGGGATTTTCCTGCCCGATACGGCGACCAAAGAGCGCCCCCAGGAAGGCACTGTGCTGGCTGTTGGCGAGGGCCGCCGGGACGACAACGGCAAGCTGGTACCCATGAATGTTCAGGCCGGCGACAAAGTGCTCTTTGCGAAGTATGCGGGTACTGAGTTCAAGGTTGACGACGTTGACTATCTGATTCTGGCTGAGAAGGACATCCTGGGCGTTATCCAGGAGTAAAAGTACCAGGGTAAGGCCTGGTTTTAGCTTCCAGTGAAGACTGTATACTTCAACCTTCGTTTCTATAATTGAGGAGGATTTTAAAGGATATGCCGAAGCAGTTGCATTTTAACGAGGAGGCCCGCCGCTCCCTCAAGCGCGGTGTAGATACTATCGCCGATGCGGTAAAGACGACGCTTGGTCCGCGTGGTCGGAATGTGGCGATTGATAAGAAGTTTGGCGCGCCCACCGTCACCCACGACGGCGTTACGGTTGCCAAGGAAATTGAGCTGAAAGACCCATTTGAGAACATGGGTGCGCAGTTGCTCAAGGAGGCCGCAACCAAGACCAACGATGTGGCCGGCGATGGGACGACGACTGCAACAGTGCTGGCCCAGTCGATTGTCAACGAAGGTCTCCGGGTTGTAGCTGCCGGAGCTAACCCGATGCTGCTTAAGCGTGGTCTGGACCGGGGGGCTGAGGCGGTTGTTGCGGCGATCAAGGCGGCCGCTGCACCGGTACGCGACCGTGCCGATATCGCGCATGTCGCCAGCATTAGCGCGGCGGACTCCGAGATTGGCGACCTGATTGCCGAAGTGATGGAGAAGGTCGGCAAGGATGGCGTGATTACGGTTGAGGAGAGCAAGGGTGTTGCCTTCGAGAAGGAATACACCGAGGGTATGCAGATTGACCGGGGCTATATCTCGGCCTACTTCATCACCAACACCGAGCGCCAGGAAGCGGAGTTGGATGACCCCTTCATCCTGATTACCGACAAGAAGATCAGCAGCATCCAGGAGATTCTGCCCCTGCTGGAGAAGGTGCTGCAGGTGACGAAGAACCTGGTGATTATTTCCGAGGATGTGGACGGTGAGGCGCTGGCAACCCTGGTGGTTAACAAGCTGCGTGGTACGGTTAATGTGCTGGCAGTCAAGGCTCCCGGCTTTGGCGATCGGCGCAAGGCCATGCTCCAGGATATCGCCATTCTGACCGGCGGTACCGTAATCAGCGAGGAGATCGGGCGCAAGCTGGATAGTGCCGGTATCGAAGACCTGGGTCGCGCCCGCCGCGTGGTTGCCACCAAGGACGATACGACCTTCATCGAGGGTCGCGGCGATGAGTCGGCCATCCGTGCCCGTATCGACCAGATTCGCGCGCAGATTGAGACCGCGACCAGCGACTTCGACCGCGAGAAGCTCCAGGAGCGGCTGGCGAAGCTGGCCGGTGGTGTGGCCGTCGTGAAGGTCGGCGCGGCAACCGAGCCGGAGTTGAAGGAGAAGAAGCACCGCGTTGAGGACGCTCTGAGCGCCACCCGCGCGGCGGTTGAGGAAGGTATCGTTCCGGGTGGTGGTGTTGCGCTGATCAACGCCGTTAGCTCGCTGGACAATGTCACGCTGGGCCATGACGACGAGCGGGTCGGCATCCAGATCCTGCGCCGTGCGCTGGAGGAGCCGCTGCGCATGCTGGCCCGCAACGCGGGTGAGGATGGCGCAGTCATCATCGACGCCGTGCGCCGCCGGCAGGCCGAGAAGGGCGACAACACCTTTGGCTACAACGTGCTGACCGGCGAGTTCGGCAGTATGGTGCAGCAGGGTATTATTGACCCGGCCAAGGTGACGCTCAGCGCGGTGCAGAACGCGGTCAGTATCGCGGGTATGATCTTGACCACCGAGGCGCTGATCACCGACCTGCCCGATGAGAAGGGTGCCGGTGGTGGTGGCGGTATGCCCGGTGGCATGGGCGGCATGGGCGGCATGGGCGGCATGGATTTCTAATTCCGCCGTTTCCGTCAATTGTAGGGGCGCAGCATGCTGCGCCCCTACTACTACATCCACAATTCATTTATTATGTTGTGAGACCGGCGCGTCACAGTAGGCCGATTGGGCCACCTGGCGCAACTGCTCCGCAATCGCTTTCAGGGCGGCCTGTTCCTCCACCGACCAGTCACACACGCCCAGTGCCACCGCAAAATAGGTCGTAATCAGCCACTCCTGATGCTCCCAGGTCAGGCCCAGTCGATCCAGGACGCACCCGGCCCAGGCAAACTCGTCCGCCACCAGCGACCAGTCGAGCGTGGCACCCGCTCGCAGAATATCGTGGAAGCGCTCGGCGGTCAACAGCATATGCTGCGCGTGGAGGGCGGCTTTGTCCGTGGTCCATGCCGGGATATGGACCATCGGCATGCGCGACTGCAGCGCTACGGCAACGCGCGGAATGACTTCATCACGGCAGGCGTTCAGGCGATCCATGACCATGACCATTTGTTGTAGCTTGTCTTGCTGGAGATTGTCCGGCATTGTTCTGCTCCTTGGCTTGCAGCAACCGCGTTAACTGATTGGTCAATACGACTGCTCTTTGCTCAACTGGCGTACCAGGTTCGTCAACTCGCTGTTTATTGCCAACACCTCATGGTAGAGCGCCATCATGTGGGGCGGCTCGCAACCGCAGACGATCAGCCAGTCGCCCTGCTCTAGAGGGCCACCGCGCGCCCTTACCCGCAGCGGCACGGTTTGCGGCACATGGAAGAGTAGTTCCCAGGTTTCAACCTGAGCTAGATCGGGTTGGTCGTGAAGATAGTTGAGAAACGCCCGGCCCTTGGCCCGGGACATTGTTGTCATCAACTCCAGCAGCGGATGCCCGATGATCTGTTCGCCCAACAACTGCTGTGCGAGTGGATTGGCTTCCTGCACAATTTCCTGCGTATCACACACCAGAATAATGTCGTGGCTCAATGTTCCCAGGAGTTCGGGGATCGCAGGACTAGTCATACCAGAACCTCCGTTGCCAGTTGCACCGCCTCCCGCGCGTTGCTGGCCGTGAAATCGGCCCCCATAGTTTTGTAGAGATCCGGCGTGCGATTGATCGGCTGCCCGCCGACCATGATCTTCAGCTTCGCGCCGATAGGGGCGGCGCGTATGGCCTGGATCAACTCGCGGGCATACGGTACATGGCTATTCAATGTTACCGAAATTGCCAGGAGATCGGCATCTCTATCCGTTGCCATCCGGATGACATCATCGGGCGGCATATTGGCCCCCAGGTAATAGACATCCCAGCCTTCCATCTCAAAGAAATCGGCGACCATACGAATGCCCAGTTCGTGCAGTTCCCCGCCGATGCAGGTGGCAATCAGCGTCCGCTCGACCGCGGTGTGGGCAAAAACATACCCATAGAGATGAGCCATCACGCTCTGGGTAATTGCCGTCGCCAGATGCTCCTGGGCCACGGTCATCTGATTGGTTTCCCACAATCGCCCGACCTCGTGCATGGCCGGTTGAAACACATCCAGGTAGAGATCCCGAATGTCGGTTCCCTCCGTCAGCGTTTTCTGGGCAACCCGCAACGCATGCCGTCGATCCCCCTGCTTCAGCGCTTCCAGATAATCTTCATACACGGAATGAAGTGTCATAATGTGACCTCTTTCATTTTGCGCAACACATACGCAACTGCATGCTGCACATCACTATGCACGGTGATAAAATCAAACAAGTTAAGGCCAAGATGGACCAGTGTCTGCGCAATTTCAGGATTGATTCCCACCAGGACCGGCTGCGCGCCGAGCAATCGTAGCATCTGGGCCATATCGATCAGATGTCGGGCAACTGCCGTGTCAACCATGGCGATCCCGCTCACATCCAGAATGACATAGCGCGCCCGGCCGGCGCTGACCCGCCGGAGCAGTTCCCCGGCAATCGCGTTGGCGCGGTGGCTGTCAATCTGGCCGACAAGCGGGAGCAGCAACACCCCCTCCCAGAGCGGTACGGCCGGTGCGGTTAAATCGTGGATAGTCTTGAGGAGCCGCTGCTGTTCGTGCAGCGTCTGCTGCAGGATGCGGTTCTGGCGGCGCTGTTCGCGCTGGGATTCGGCCAGTTCGGAGGTCAACTGCAGTAGTTCATGTTGCATCTCGGTGGTCTCGCCCGGCTCAACCTGGCCGATGACCACAATACATCCGTTGTCACTGTAGCCATGGAAATTTGCAACCGTATACCGGGCCGCTGTTCCCAACGTCAGTTCCCAGGGGAGCGTCGGTTCCTGGCTGGACGAGCGGCGGGCCACTTCCAGGAAGAGTTCCCCCTTGTGGCCGGCCTCGGGCGTGAGCAGCGCCGCGAAGGGCCGGCCTTCCAGCGGCGTCTCGCTCCAGCGCTGGGCGGCGGGATTGGCATAGCCAATGATACCGCCATGATCACAGGAGACCACCAGTTCCGTGAGATGGTTGCAGAGCGTGATGTTGATATCCATACGTGTGTTCTTTCATCTTCAATAACGTAATGGTAGCATAATTGCGTTACCGGAAAGATACCAGAACGATGCGGAAAGAGCAGCACAAAGGGGCATTTACGGGGGAAGGGTAGCGCGTCTGGTGCTAATTTGTGCGTAGTCCGGCCATAACTTCCGGTCCAACAACCTGCACGGCGTCACCGGCATTGATGGCGGTAAAATCGGCTCCCATTGCGGAGTAGAGATCGGGGGTGCGATTGAAGGGCTGACCACCTATGAGAATTTTGACATACGGTCCCAGCGCGGAGAGACGTACGGCGCGGATGAGCTCACCGGCGCGGACCAGATTGCTGATTGTGGTCACAGAGAGCGCCAGCAGATCGGCCTTCTGGGAGTTGACCATCCGCACCACATCCCGGGTTGGTACATTGGCACCCAGATAGTAGACTTCCCAGCCTTCCATCTCAAAGAAATCGGCGACCATGCGCAATCCCAGTTCATGCTGCTCGCCACTGACGCAGGCGGCAACCAGCGTGCGGCCCAGGGCCGAGACAACCATCCGCCCCGGCGTTGGCCGCCCAAAGATCTGAGAGTGAACCTGCGCCATAACCCGTTGCGTGGTCGCTGTCGCCAGATGTTCCTGTGCCACCGTCAACTGGTTGGTTTCCCAGAGACGCCCAACCTCGTACATGGCGGACTGAAAGACTTCCAGGTAAAGCTCGCGCATGTCAAGGCCCTGGCCCAATGCGGCCCGAGCGACCTGAAGCGCCTGCTGGTTATTGCCACGCTGTAGGGCGGATAGATAATCCTGGTATGCCTTTTGCGGCATCAAACGATTTTTCTCAGTCATGGTTTATTTCACATAGAAGTATAAATCGGAAAGTTTTCGGTGCAACTATGTTGTGTGGTTATTGGGTAGTCTACCATGCGCGGCTGTAATTTCTATGTACACTATCATAGCACAGCCTGACAAAACATTCAAAGATCGAATATTGAGGGTTCAAGTTTTTGTTACTCACCGCTGCTCCTCCTGCCAGGCGCGCTTCGCCTCTTCCTCGCGCAGGTAGGCCAGGATAAAGTCATCCAGACTGCCTTCCAGGACGCCGCTTACGTCGCTGGTTTTGACGTGCGTCCGCAGGTCACGCACAAAGCGGTCGCCGTCAACCTGGTAGACCCGGATAATCTCCGGCTCGGCCGGCCTGGGTAGGGCGGCCCGCTGCTTGCGCGTCATCCCCGCCAGATCCTGCTCTTCCCATGCCCGCTGGAGCAGCAACTTTTCCAGCCAGGTTTGCGTGTCCAGGTTGCCGGGCGCGCTGGTTCGCACCTCGGCCAGGCGCTGCACCCGCTCACCACTGGGACGACGGTCGTTACGGCGGTGCAGGCCGGTCTCGCTTTTGAGGAAGCCATAAACATTGGTGCCTTCGAGCCCAATCGCCAGTTCGCTTATTTCATCCAGGGTGGTCAGATGCTTGATCGCCGCGTCCATGTTGCTGGTATCGAATGAGCGCCAGCGGTAGGGGTAATAGGTCGGGATTAGCGCATCACCCTGCCGTTCTACATCGGACAGCGGCTCCAGCACGGCGAGATCAATATCGTAGCCTTTGCGTTGCGCCCAGCGCAGGTACATCGTTGCCAGTTGCATGAGCCAGGCTTCGGCATCTTCCCCGCGTGCCGGTGTCCCGACGCGCCGCAGCAGCAGCACTGCGCGATGGTTGCCGGTCAGGTGCGCGCAGAGCAACTCCACGTCGAGGAAGGCATAGTCGCGGTAGAGCCGCTCGTAGCTCTCGGCCAGTTCCGCCCGGTAGCGCGGATCACGCTGGCGATGGACCAACCCGGCCAGTTCCTCCAGATACTCCACCCGGTCGATAAGTTGTTGCAGCCGTTTGAGCAGCCGGTCGAGGAAGTAGAAACGGGCCAGCATGGACCGCGCCGCATCCCCGTCATCCCAGAATGTTGGCTTGTTGGTTTCCGCCAGCAGGGTGGCGCGCTCGTTGTTCATCTCAACAATCGCATCGCGCTCGGTCCAGTCCTGCAATTTGCGGCGGATCTCGGCGAAGGCATCCGCCAGCCCTCGGTCATCGAGGCGGCGGCGGCGGGCTCCCTCGGACAGCGCGCCGTCGCCGGCGCTCAACAACACCTCGCTGCTGCGCTCGGCATTGGCAAAGCCGGCCGCATGCAATACAATCTGGTCGTCCTCCCGGTGCAACTGGAGCAGGTCCGCGCCGGGGCGATCCCGGCTCGCCAGGAAGCGTGCCAGCGGCAGCACCAGCAACCGCTCGATAGCGCGCTTGAGCGGCCGTGCGCCATAGGTCGCATTAAAGCCCCGCTCAGCCAGCAGATCGATCACATTATCGTCAATTTCCACCAGCACATTGCGGCGCACCAGCCCCTCACGCATCAGTACCTCACCCAGTTCACGCCGGGCAATCTGGCGCATGGCCCTGTCGTCAAGCGGCGTAAAGGCCACAATCTGGTCGATCCGGTTGACAAACTCGGGCCGGAAGTAGTCCTCGATTTTGCGTTGCCAGTAGGAAGATGCCCCCGGTGCGGTTGACTGCGGATCGAGTGGCTCATCGTCTGCCGCAGTCCGCAGGCCGGGCCCCTCACTTCTGGTGCTCAGGCCAATGTTGCGCTGTTCGCGGGCCGAAGCCCCCAGGTTGCTGGTCAGCAGGATGATCGCATTCTGGAACGAGGTGGTCTGGCCGGCGGCATCGGTCAGGCGACCCTCGCCCAGCACTTGCAAGAAGACATCATAGATCTGGTGATCGGCCTTCTCGAACTCGTCCAGCAGGAGTACACAGAAAGGTTGCGCGCGTACCTTGCCGGTCAACTCCCCTTCACCGCCGTCACGCCCTGCGCCGGGCATGCCAATCAGCCGGCGCACGCCCGCCGGGTCGGCATACTCGCTCATGTCGAAGCGTACCAGCCGATCCTCAGCACCAAAGAGATATTTCGCCAATGTTTTCGCCAGTTGCGTTTTGCCCACGCCGGTTGGCCCGATGAAGAGGAAGGTACCCAGCGGCTTCTCCGGATCATTCATGCCCGCCTTGATGATCGCAATCAGATCAACCATCGCCTGCACCGCGACCGCCTGCCCGATCACCCGGTCGGCGAAGTAGGTTTGCACCGCCGCCAGATCCAGCGGGATCAGATCGGAGAGGATAAACTCGGGCAACCCGGTCTGGCGAGTAAAGGTCGTGATAACCTCGCGGCGGGTCAGCACCGGGCGGGGTGCGCCGGTAGTGGTGCTGCGCCGGCGGTTGGCATCCCCGGCAACCTGCTCCAGCAGGATAACCGCTTTGCCGGGTTGGGCGCGGTAGGGCAGAAAGCGGTTGGTCAACTCGACCGCCGCCTCGAGGGCCGCCGGTTCGATGCGAACATCCTCGCTCCGTTCGAGTTCGCGCCCGACAGCGGTCAGGATGCTCAGCGTATCGGCTTCGGCGGTCGGCTCAATCTGCTGGGTGCGAAAGAGCGCCACAAAGCCCGGCACCAGTTGCTCGGCCCGGCGCAGGCGTGCCCGGGTGGTCTCGCCGATGATAATCACATCGCCGCTCTGCAGGTGCGGCTTGAGGAAATCGGCCATGTTTTCGTCACTCTTGCTCCAGCGGCCGGCCTCGGCCAGGGAGGCAATATCGGTGACAAACAGGATATGACGCTTCTTGCGGGCTTCACGTACGATATCGTTGAGCTTTTCCTGCCACTGGCCGATGTAGGTGCATCCCGCAATCAGCGTCTCACCACTCACCGCCCAGACCTGGCGATCATGGAGCACCTCGGCGCACTCCCGGCGGCGGATGCGGCGGGCAACTTCGTGCGCGATTACGCTCTTGCCGACGCCTTCGGGACCAACCAGCAGAATATGGGGGCGGCGCTCACCGGCGATAGCGGTCAACACCGCTTCAACCGCTTGCTCCCGACGGTAGGCGCGGCGCAACTGCCCCTCGCCGGTCTGGGCCGTCAGGTTGATGCCGCTCTGTCGGAGCGCCCAGAAGCTCTCGTTCTCTTCTTCCTCCAGCTTATCGGCGGCTTTCTTCGGCTTAAATTTGACATCGAGGGCGTCAATCGTCTCCTGGCGGGCCGCCCGGTAGAGCAGCAGGCGCTCAAAGCTCTCGTCGTAGAAGTATTGCGCCAACTCCAGCCGGGCAACCGCTTCCAATTCCTCGCGCTGTGCAATGTAAAATGCCAGTGGCGGATGGCGCAGACGCGGCGCACTGACCAGGATCTGACCGTCCTCTTCGGGGGTCAGCAGCAGGCTGATGGTTAACTGAAAGCTGTTGCGGCGGCGCTTGCCGTGGCGGTCGGTCGGGCGCAGTTCAACCGTTACCCGTTCCAGCGACTGGTTCGGGCGTAGCGCAAAGAGATACAGCGTATCGGGATCCATCTCGGCGAGGCGTTTCTCCAGCGCCTCGCCGACTTCCTGCTTACACTCCTCCAGCGTCGGGCCATAAGCCGCGATGCCGGGGAAATCCGGCACGGTGACAGTGTAGGTGCGGTTCTGATGTTTTTGAATAAAGAGGCGAATAGTAAGTTTCATACAGATAAGCCGGCAATCTCAACTATTTATGCTGGTCAAGCACAGTGGCAATTCCGGACTGGAGCGAGCCATGCGTATTGATCCCGCTCATATCGGCTCCCAGTTGGACAATCGTCTGGGCAATCTCGGGCTGGATGCCGGTCAAGATCACGCGTGCGCCGAGCAACTTGACGGCCTGCGCCGCGCGGAGGAAGGCATTGGCAACCTGCGTATCTACAACCTTCACCCCGGTGATATCCAGAATAACGGTGTCAGCCTGGTGCCGGGCCACGCCCTCAAGCAGGGCTTCCATCACCTGCTGGGCGCGCCGCGAGTCGATGCTGCCGACCAGCGGCATAATCACCACATCATCGCTGATGGGGATAAGGGGTGTCGAGAGTTCCTGGAGGGCATGCCGCTGTGCTTCGATAATCTGCTCTTGAAAATTCGTTCGCTCCGCTTCGGCCTGCTTGCGCTCGGTAATATTCGAGATGATACCACAGACGGCGTAGCGCTGCCCGTTCGCAGCGCTAATTGGAAACCAGTTGTGCAGGAATACCTGGGATGGTTCATTCACCTGCTCTAGCACAAACTCATGCTCCTGGAAGTTGCCGGTATCCAGAATACGTTGGAACTTCTCCGCATTGGCGTCGGCCACAGCTTGCGGTAAGATCGCGTAATCGGTTTCTCCGAGAACCTGCTCCGGGGTCAGGCCAATATTCGCGGCGGCGACCCGACTACACATAATGTAGTGTCCGGCGCGATCCACGGCAAACAGACCAAAGGGCGCGTTGTCGAGGATGCCCTGGAGTAGTGCCTGCTGCTCATACATCTCTTTTTCGGCCTGCTTGCGTTCGGTGATGTTGCGCACAAAGGCGCAGAGGAATTCCTTATCATCAAACGCCAGGTAGTTCGAAGTAACTTCAACCGGGATGAGCGTGCCATCCTTGTGGCGGTGGTGGGTCTCTAACTTGACAAAGCCCTGTTCCTTCACCTCATTCCAGACACTATCCCAGGCCTCCATGGGAAATGCCGGATCAATGTCGGCAATACTGAGCGCCAGTAACTCCTCGTGCGTATACCCCAGTTGCCGACACATGGCTTCATTGACGTACATATGCCGCGCATTGCGATCCAGCCACTGGACGCCGTCAATGGAATAGTCCAGAGAGGACTGCGCCATGCGCAGTGCCTCTTCCGTTTGCTTCCGTTCGGTAATATCGCGTACCAGCGTCAGCACGGTATCCTCGTCGATAGCTGTGATCCGCGCCTCGAAGAACCCGCCGGGAGGCAGCGCGTATTCCAGCAGGTACGGATTTCCCGCTAGCGCCTGTTCGATGCCCTGCAAAAACAGTTGCGCCGGCTTCGGCGGAAAGATATCGGTGATTGTCTTGCCTAAGAAGGTTTCAGGCGGCACATAGGTGGCACCGCTGGGTGCGCGATAATCAATATAGGTGCTATCCCGTTTTTGAATGAACAGCATATCCGGTAGAGCCTGCAACAGCGCACGGTTTTTCGCCTCGCTTGCACGCAACTCGGCGGTGCGCTCGGCAACCCGTCGTTCCAGTTCTGCACTGCCCTGATGTGCTGATCTACTTGTACCTGGCGATGTGGCATCTTTTTCCAACTCGCGTATGCGCTGCTGCAACTGAGTAATCTCAGCTTTGAGGATTGCAACCGTTTCGGTAGCACCAGACATGTTTCTTCTCCATTCTTTTGTGTGTAATGACTGACTTGTGGAGCAGACTGGGAATACAACGGACTGGGGTTCAGTCCAATGATTGATACCGATTCGCATTCACACCTACCAGCTTCCCGCAGATGGGCGTAGGAGTACCGCATGCGGTGCCCATGTGCGGAGGGGCAGGCTGTGCTCCCAGCCAAAAGCAGCCCGTGGAAGTTTTGTTACGTAGTTTTCCGGCGAATGGGTATGAGGCGATCTCCAGGCGGCGCATTATCAATCGGATGAATCAGATGTATAGAAGGAACCGATGAACAAAGAAGAAGCGCATTCACGCGGAAAGATATGTGCGGCGCGCGCTGTTCTCCGTTCGGTGCAAGTATAACAGAAATTGCTTGACACTTAAAGCAACACGACAGATAGCGATCAGCAGAAGGGGAAGCAAGGTGAAGCGCAAGAGGCGGATGCGGTCACGTCGTTGTCTATTCATTACAGCACTTCCCTATCATATGATTAACAGGTTACAACAGTGAGACACCTGATACTGGTAGAGCTGCATCCACACGCATGGCACATGGTTCCAGGAACCGGCCAGGCACCCGGGGATATCGGCCATCGGCCAGGTATCACACAGGGACGATTGGAGTATGCCGGTAAGCGGAATCCCTGATGATCATGCCGATTAGTATACCCTGCGGTATACCGACGACGTCGAGCATCAGGTGTTCACCGTAAGTATAACAAATTTTTAACGATCTTTGGAAGATATACGATGGTCCCTGGTAGAGATAGTAAGATTGGACAGGTGTGCTATGACCGTGCGGAGTCAAACGCTGTAGCGCAACTTGGGAGCCCTGGAGAGCAGTTCGCCATGGTCAGCATGCAACCAGACCAGATCTTCGATCCGCACGCCGCCCCAGCCCTCCAGGTAGATCCCCGGCTCAACACTGAAGACACTCCCGGCGGGCAGAACCGGCGGGTCGTCTTCATCTTCAGATGGATCGGCTGGAGCGGCCGGTTTGCGCCGGAGGCGCGGTCTTTCGTGTATATCCAGGCCCACTCCATGCCCCAGGCCATGCCCGAAAGCATCGCCATATCCGGCCGCCGTGATATGGTCACGGGCCGGCGCATCGGCAGCGAAGCCGGTGATACCGGCATGCAATCCGGCAATCGCCCGCTGCTGCGCCTCCAGCACCAGCGTATAAATTTCCCGGAAGCGCGCATCCGGCGTCCCCAGCGTGATCGTCCGCGTCAGATCGGCGTGATACCCGGCATAGTATGCGCCCATATCGATAATGATAGGCTGGCCGGTGCCCAGCGGGGTGTCATCCGGGCGCGCGTGGGGCAGAGCGGCATTGG
The DNA here is from genome assembly GCA_034437035.1 of Chloroflexaceae bacterium. Classification (GTDB taxonomy): domain Bacteria; phylum Chloroflexota; class Chloroflexia; order Chloroflexales; family Chloroflexaceae; genus CAKZQX01. The sequence goes on along the minus strand of DAOTUI010000133.1, from coordinate 8,604 downwards.
GGCCCGCCGCGACAATAATGGGGAACGCCACACCGTCAGCGCCGCGCTCGCGCAGGGCTACTTCCAACATCCAGGCGGCCTGGCGCTCGGTCATCTCCGGCTGGAGCTGCGGCATCACCGCCATGATAGCGGCATCGGTGATGGCGACCGCATGCCGCAGGGTGGCGATTTCGTCGGCATCTTTGACTTCGCGCAACGGTTCGACCATCTGCTCAACCGGCTCCAGGGTTGGCGCGGCGGGTTGTGTGCCTGCGTCGGCATCTTTCTGGAGTGCATCGACCAGTTGGTTATGTTGCGCTACGCTGACATGCTCCGCTTCAAAGGCAATCCGTTGCAGACCCAACTCCCGCGCGGCACCGGCCAGCAGGTGCGGCAGGGGGGCATCACTGCCGATCTCGCGTAGTTCAAACGCCGGCGACTCGCGTGCTACCTGCACCCGGTAGCGAAAGTCGGTAAAGATCAGCGTCGCCGTATCCGTTATCAGCAGGGTGCCCGCCGAGCCGGTAAAGCCACTGAGATAGCGCCGATTAGCCGCAGATGTAATCAGGAGCGCCGCAACTGCATGGTCGCGCATGCGGCTCCGCATGCGCTCAACTCGCCCGTGCATGGTCTTGTCTTTCTATGGCAAAGCAGTGGGGTGGTGGAATGGCGCGCATGACCAGTTCCGGGCCACCCCCGTGCCTGACACAGCTATGCTTCCTCCGTCTTGCCCGTCTGATTGAGCCGCGTTGCCAGATCAACAAAATATTGCAGACTCTGAGGATTGCTCATCGAGTCGGGATTGGCCGCCTTTTCAACCGGAATACCCATGAGAATCTTCTTCACCGGCACCTCCAGAATCTTGCCGCTCAGGGTGCGGGGCACATCCGGAATGGCAAAGATCTCATCGGGGATATGGCGGGGCGAGAGCGCCTGGCGAATGCCGGCTTTAATCCGGGTCTTGAGATCCGCGTCCAGGACCGCATCTTCACGCAAAACCACAAACAGCGGCATGTAATCCTTGCCCTGGATCTGAAGATCAATCACCAGGCTCTGCACCACTTCCGGCACCGTCTGAACCGCCCGGTAGATCTCGCTGGTGCCCATCCGCACCCCCATGCGGTTAATCGTCGAGTCGGAGCGACCATAGATGACCACGCTGCCGCGCGCGGTGATCTTCACCCAATCTCCATGTTGCCAGATACCGGGATAGAGCGAAAAATAGCTCTCGATGTAGCGCTGATTGCCCGGATCATTCCAGAAGAAGAGCGGCATCGAAGGCATGGGCTCAGTTATGACCAGTTCGCCAACCTCATCAATCACCGGCTGTCCCTGGGCATCAAACGCCTCGGCTTTAACGCCCAGGCAGCGGCACTGGATCTCTCCCGCATGCACCGGCAGGATGGGACAGCCACCCACAAACGCGGTACAGACATCCGTGCCACCGCTGATTGATGCCAGCAGCAGATCCGCCCGGACATGGTTGTAGACCCACTGGAATCCTTCCGGCGACAGTGGCGAGCCCGTCGAACCTACTCCCCGCAGCGCGTGCAGATCAAACCGGCGGGCCGGTTCCAGTTCATTTTGCATACAGGCAGTGATATACCCGGCGCTAGTGCCGAAGAAGCTCATCTTTGTCTCTGCGGCGAACTCCCAGAGCACACTCATATCCGGCGATGCCGGGCTGCCGTCGTAGAGCAGAATGGTACACCCTAGCAGCAGGCCGCCCACCAGAAAATTCCACATCATCCAGCCGGTGGTCGTAAACCAGAAGAAGCGATCGCCCGGCTTGAGGTCAAGATGCAGGCTGAGCGACTTGAGATGCTCCAGCAGGATGCCCCCCTGACCTTGCACAATCGGCTTGGGCAACCCTGTCGTTCCCGAGGAGTAGAGCACCCAGAGGGGATGGTCAAAGGGTACCGGCTCAAATGTGAGCGGAGCCTCCACCGTCGGTAGTGTGTTCCACAACCGCGTATGCGGTAGTTCCGCGACAGTCGCCGCCGGGTCCAGGTAGGGAATCAGGATGGTCTGCTCCAGCGTGGGCAGTGCCTGCTGCAGTTCGGCAATAACCGAGCGCCGCTCAAAGGATTTGCCGCCATACTTGTAGCCATCGACGGCAAACAGCACTTTCGGCTCAATCTGCGTAAACCGGTCAATCACACTGGGACTGCCAAAGTCGGGTGAGCAACTCGACCAGACGGCACCAATACTTGCACACGCCAGAAATGCAATCACGGCTGCAGGGATATTCGGCAGGTAGCCGACCACCCGGTCCCCACGCTGCACGCCCATCTCGCTTAGTCCGGCGGCAACGGAGGCGACTTGTTGCCTCAGTTCTGCCCAGGACATGGCAACGAGTGGCTGGAGTTCCGATTGAAAGAGGATCGCGGGTTGGTTCGAGGTGGCATGGCGAAAGACCTGTTGCGCATAGTTGAGTTCAGCGCCGACAAACCAGCGGTACCCGGGCATGATATGGCCGGCGAGCACCTCCGTCGCGGGTTGCGCTGCCTCAACTTCAAAAAAATCCCAGATCGAACGCCAGAAATCCGTAATATGCTCAACCGACCATTGCCAGAGTTGGGCATAGGTATCGACAGACAGGTCATAGTGGGCGTTCAACCACTGCATATAGGTATACATTGTGCTATGGCATACCAACGAGTTCGAAGGTTCCCAGAGCACTGTTCCTTCTTGTATCGCAACCATTTCATTTCTCCCCAATGACAGGTAGACGGAACCGCAGTGTCCCGATCGCGCACAACGGTAGTTCCTGCTTTTTTTAGATGACGACACAGACAGCAGCGCCGCTCTTCCCGATGGCGTAACACGCTGGTAGCTATTGTAGCACGACTGACTGCTCCGGCTTACATAGCAGTGTCTTCGCTGCCGGCGCGCATTTTAACCAATTTTATATGAAGATACCGTCACGATCCAGAAAAAAGGTTGTAATGGTACTGTTATACTACAGCACTACAAAGTATGTTATTATAATCCTCCCTATCATTGTAGCAACCCATCGACTTCGCAACCAGCAGATGCCGGCGATAAGTTCCTGTGTGCCTGGATCATGGCGCATAGGGTAGAAGGAGTGTGCCCTCATTCTAGAACTTTTTCGCAAAATGACTTCTGTTCGACTGTTTTGCCTGATCTACTAAACTAATATAGAGAACATCACAACGATGTGCAACGAAGGAGTGAACCAGGATGTGCAAAACGAACGGTTCTATGCAGCGGTACCTTTTTCTTCCCCGCATTCTTCTCACCCTACTGGCTGCCGTGATATCCACAATACCCATGTCCACAGGCGTTGCAAATGCGACAACCGGTGTATTCCTGAATAGTGCAGCGACCCCACCCAGTCTGATAGGTGCGGCCAAATCGGTCACATCACTAGTTTTTGAAAAAAACAGTCAGTATGTTGTCACCTACCGGGTACTGATAAAGAACATGGGCATAACAAAACTCACCGAGATCCAGGCTGCCGATGATTTGCGCGGACCATTTAGATGGTCCCTCTCATTCGCTGTTCAGGATATACGTAGCAATGACCTGACTCCTAACCCGGCATATGACGGAAAGCAGGACACCAATCTGCTTATGGGTGACGATACACTAGACGTAGGCGAGAGTGGGACAGTCGAGTTTGATGTATTGTTCACGACATACAGATACTCGCTTGATGCCCGAAACAGTGCGTTCGTTAGTGCGAATAACGACTCGGTTAGGGATGTATCGACAAACGGTACAAACCCTGATCCCGATAATGATGGTGATCCGCGCGATAATAATACCCCAACACCTTTAACTCTGGGAGGGCCAGTTAGTGATCCGCTTATGCAAGCAGAGATGCTTGCAGATAGTGATAAGGTTACACCCGGTGAAGAGATTCGGTATACCATTAACATAGAGAACTATGGTGTAGGCAGTGCAACTGATGTTATCTTCACAACACCTCCTGATGCACGTACCAGACTGATACATGACAGCGTGCGTACGAACCGGGGAACAGTCGTAACAGGTGATCAGGCAGGTGACACACAGGTTGAAGTACGCATCAGCAGTATCCCTGCGTATCAGTTTGCCAGGATTACATTCAGCGTACGCGTCAAGGAGGGCGTCCTCCCGGTCGGCACGCACATCCTGAGCGCGCAGGGACAGATTAGCGGCAACAACTTTGAAGATCTCGTAACCGACGTAACAACAACCAGCGTGGAGGTTGAACAGCCGGCGTTACAGGCGACTATGACTGATACAAGTGATTCGCCCGCAAGCAGTGTGCAAGCCGGTAGCCTGATAACCTACACCACCGTCCTGGAGAATCAGGGGGATGTTGATACTGCCGAGGATGTTGTTTTCAGCGTCACACCTGATGCGAATACCGAACTGCTCCGTCAGAGTTTGCAGACCAGCCAGGGCGATTTTCTCTCCGGTCTTAACGCTGATGATACACAGGTCGTTGTAGAAGTTGGTGATATTGCTGGAAGTGAAACGGTAACTATCAGCTTCACGGTGCGTGTGCCGCAAAGCGAACTTCCGGAGGGTGAACATACGCTGAGCATTCAGGGAGATGTTACCAGCAGTAACTTCCTGCCAACCGTGACCGATGATCCCGACACCTCTGCCGAGAATGACGCAACACAAACGATTGTTGTCGTCGATCCGCCTAAACCGGGAGAGGGAGAGGATGACGACAATTTAGATACACGGCTCTACCTGCCGCTGGTTATACGCTGAGGACCGATGGCGCAGGAACATCCGTATCTTCGCCGTACCACCAACGATAAAACCCTCCATCCTATACGCACGGGATGGAGGGTTGGTTACCGCAACTGAATGACGGGTTACGCCTGCTTGTGCTCGTCGTTGTGCCGCACGCCGATAAACAGCGGCAAGATTGCGCCGACGACCATAATCAGCACACCGGCAACAATACTCAGCGCCAGGGTCATCACACTCTCAGCGGTCGGGACGGTAAACATATAGATCGCACTGATCAGCAGCAGGGTGCCACCAAATCCAACCAGCAGCGCTGCCAGGACGGACATCATCGGGTGTGCGGCATGGTGCTTCTCCATAACGCGGGCCACTAGCTTATCCATAATCCAAACTCCTTTCGGTAGAGATAGAATGTACGTCAACACTACAACTGCTGCGAACAGACCTGCACAGGGTAGACCGGGTGGCCGTTATCGTGACTGCCGTGCGCGGCGCAGCCACTGTACCAGCAGCAATCCTCCCCCCGACAGGATGGCAATAAAGCCAAACCCAATCAACAGCGGAAACGCCATGGCGTCGTCAGTCGGTATACCGCAGACAAACTGCCAGACCGCCTGGGGGGCGTTCTGCAGGATTGCCAGGTCACGCACATAGGCTCCGGCGATAATCAACAGGGTCAGACCAAACCCAAAAAGCGCGCCCGCGAGCGCGGTGGTGATGGTTGGTTTGCGCCGTGGTGCCACTGTGCGTTGTTCGGTTGTCCGCGAGATTTCGACAGTCATTGTGCTTTTCCTCACATATTTTGATTATACCAGTCGCAGTTTCATTTCAGCAACATCCGCGTCACCGGCTACTCGAATGGCAGTGGCACGGGGATGTCGGGTTGGTAGAACGGACTGGTGAAGCCCTGCACAAAATCGAGTGCCTCAACCAGCACCGGCCCCCAGGCAAACAGGGCCAGCAACATAATGACCCCCAGCCAGATGCCCCAGCGCTCCAGGATCAGCGGTGAACTGGGATCGCCCGTTGTACCAATCGGCGCATCCTCCTGGACCGGTTGATCCGAGAAGGCCAGCGTGCCAATCATATTGACGAAGAAGAGGATCGAGCTAATCAACAAGAACAATCCGCCAATCGCCGATGAATTTAGATAGAATACCGCCTCCGGGTTGACATAAGCAGCCGAGCCCATATCGGTACGGCGGGGCGAACCGGCAATACCGGCGGCTCCCATCCCATGCCCAAAGATCAGCATACCAATCAGCCAGGTATAGACCTGCGCCAGCGCTGCCCGCCGGCTCCAGAGCGCCCGCCCTCGAATAAGCGGGATCATCCAGTAGAGCACGCTCATAAAGGTCAGGATCACCGCGCCGGCCAGTGTCATATGAAAATGTGCAACAACCCAGGCGGTGTTATGCAGCGCGATATTGAGCGTCAGCGAGGCATGAATCAGACCACTAAACCCACCGGCAACAAACAGGATCATGCCGGAGATCTGCGCGGCCACCACCGGATTGCCCCAATCCTGCCGGAAGAGCCAGCCGAGCGGACTGCGTGCCCCACGTTGCCGGCCGGCCCGCTCCAGCACCGCGCCGATATTAAACGCGGTCAGGAAACTGGGGATAACCACAACAAAGGTAAAGACCGTGTGAACCGCCTTCATCACATTGCTGACACCCGGGTCCGAGAAGAGATGATGTACCCCAACCGGCACCGAGAAGATCATCAGCATCAGGAAGGCGACGCGTCCCAGCGGATCACTAAAGAGCCGACTGTTGGTCTGCTTCGGCAGCATCGTGTACCAGGACACATAGGCCGGAAGCAGCCAGAAGTAGACCAGCGGATGCCCAAAGAACCAGAAGAGCACACGCGCCGTCTGTGGGTCGCTATTGACGATCCAGCCCAGCGAAGCGGGTAGCAGCATAAACAGAATCTCAATCGCCACGCCAACCGTTGCCACGGTCCACATCACAAAGTTGGCGATGGTCCCGTAGACTGCCAGCGGCACACGCTCGCCAGGATGATCCCGCCGCCAGCCGCGATAGGTCATCAGAATATTGGCGGTAACCATCCAGGTTCCTACAACTAACAGCACCAGCCCGATGTAGAACGAGGGATGCGCGATCATCGGTGGGTAGAAGGTGTAGAGCACGCTGGCCTGATTTGTCAGCAGCGCATAGAGCACCAGCCCCAGCCCAATGAACATGCTAAAGAAGGCCACCCAGGCCATCCGCACATTCCAGAGCGGCCGTTCGAGTGAGCGCTGTACCACAAAATAGCTAAACCCGACGATGAAGAAGGTTGTAAAATAGAGCGCATTCATCACGCCGTGAATAGACAGCGCCTGGTAGTAGTAGCTGAAAACCGGCATCTCCCACTGCGGGAAGGCCTCCATAAAGGCGGGTGCGCGCCGGAACGACTGAAATGGACCCAGCAGCAATCCGAATGAGAGCGCGATGAGCGCCACAACCATATGCGAGCCAACCAGCCAGCGCTCCCCGGTTAACATCCCCAACTGGGGGAAGGAGATACCTGGAGCCTGCCGTGGTGCAGGTTGAACAGCCTGCATTCCGAACCTCCTTATTCCGCCGCAGCTTCTTCTGCGATATTCTCTTCCGTATCCTCAACAATGATTGTTGCGATCATGTTCTGGTGCCCGGGTCCGCAAAACTCGTGACAGATAATGCGATAGGTTCCCGGTCGGTTAAAGCGGGTGGTCGCACTCGCAATCTGACCGGGGAGCAGCATCAAGTTGACATTATGCTGTTCAATAAAAAACCCGTGTGAAATATCACGACTCACAACAAAAAAAGTGACATCGGCCCCCTTGGGTAGCCGGATCTCGCCGGGGGTAAACGCCCACATCTGCGCCACAAACAGCGCCGCATAGGTGTTATCCCCCATATCTTTCAGGCCGGGATCGGCAAAGGCCGACTCGCTGATCTCCGCCGGATCAATCCGCGCTACCGGGCTGGGCAACTGTACCCGGAAGATAAACACGCTGGCAAGCAGGGCGGCACCAAACGCCCCCAATGCCACCGAGACAGCTATCAGCCAGTAGCGTTCGAGTTCATCGATATGCATCAGATCGCTCCTCCTACACCACGCTCAAGCACCACAATGAACCAGAGATACGCCCAGTAGAGCGCATACCCCAGCAGCATCAGCAGCACAAACAGCAGCGTGCCTCGGGGCACAAAGCCTTCGCTATCACTGGGCAGCAACCGTGTCTCCTCTGGCGGCATTGTCTGCTCAACCTGCTCGGTCTGCTCAGCCTGAGTGGTCTCGGCGGGTGCTTCACTGCGCTCTTCTACGGTCGCATCACTCACAACTATCTCCCTTTCTAGATCCGGTCCAGCACTCTGCTTCTCCTCTAAGCCAGTTCAACGACACGTAATAGATAGGTCTATCGTAATTTGTGCTATTTGTCGCAAAGTATAGAACAGACCCGAACTACTTTGCGTATACAACTGACAACTAATTGTTGTGATATCACCACCAGCGCAAGGGCAATGTCCCCTCTATGGCATGCAGTGAGGGTGTCTTTAACGTTCAGCGCATCCGCGAGACATAGAAACTGTAGGACACTCTATATTGTGCGATAATACACAATGTATAACAAAGACCTGCTAAGAACCAATTTGATACACCAGAGTTATTACTTCCATCTGCAACTATGCTGCATGGATGCTCTTACTGGCCTGATGGGTCGCCTAATACCTATTTTACACTACTTTCTCCCAACAAGAGAACCCGCCAGGTAGCTCAATCCTGGCGGGTTTACGGATATAGCCCGTAAAGCCCAGGTGCTTCTAGCCCTGGGATAAAAGGGCTTCACTCGCTTTAGCCGCTTCAGTCGCACTTGTGTTCTGGATAATTTTAAGCTATACTACTCATTATGAGCAACAT
>DAOTUI010000132.1:0-13996 GCA_034437035.1 Chloroflexaceae bacterium | reverse complement strand
TTGTGATAGATCAGAACGGCGCGGAGAACTTGCTTGGACGCGGCGACATGCTCTTCCGCCGGCCGAGCGGTGAGATCCTGCGTGCGCAGGCTCCGTTTGTGGATGAGGTGGAGATACAGGAGTATGTGGAAAAGTCCAGAAGCGATTGAGGGGGAATGACAAGCAGCTATTCAAACGAAAAATCATTGAAGCTGTGCCTGCCTTTGTTAAAACTAAAAACCAGGTGAAAAGCTACAAATGCTTTGATGATCCTACACAATATGGTGATGGCACATAACTATTACAGAATACCGCTTCTCAACGCGGTCATATTCCCTTAAGAATTACTGCTTATGCAAGATTATCTATTTTAACCTTCATTCCTCAACCGCACCTAATTCTTTCAACGTTTCGCGTTGTGCATCGGTTAATCCGGTTGCTCCGGCAATATTCAAACCCTCGTACGGTCGTTCTACACGCAGTATGCGCATAATTTCTCCCGTGTCAATGTCCCAGATTCGAACAATCCCATCATAGCATGCACTGGCGAGAATACGCTCGGTTGGACTGAAAGCTACACCTTTTAGGGAAGCGGAAGCTCTTGTTCACCCCAAGCTCCCTCAGACGCTCTACTCGTGGGCTTGCTGACGCCCAAGTTTCCGGAGGGTGGGACAATTAACAGCTTCCGCTTCCCTTACCTGATCCGGGTGCTCTAATACATGGACGCTCTTCCCTGTATGCACATTCCATATGCGTACCGTATGATCATCGCTTCCACTGGCAAGCAACTGATTATCGGCACTAAAAGCCACAGACCATATGCGCTCTTGATGTCCTTCGAGAACGGCAAGACAGACGCCACTCTGTACATCCCAGATCCGTACAGTTCGATCCTCACTCCCACTGGCAAGCATCTGGCTGTCAGGGCTAAAGGCTATGCACCAGACCCAGTGGGTATGGCCTTGCAGTGTATGATAGCAGGTTTCAACCTGAGGATCCCATATCTTGACGGTCTGATCATCACTTCCACTCGCAAACCAGGCTCCGTTCGAGCTAAATGCAATAGACTCGATGGTTAATGCATGCAGTTTGATAGTCCTGCCTATCTGACCGGTAGGTATAATTAATTCCACTATACAACTATCATCTGCCGACTCACTGAAAAATGACTTGCCGTCTGGACTTAACGCAAATATGCTATACAGCCACCCGTGATTTAGAGAAATCATATGACGGATCTCTCCGGAATCTACCATCCAAAAATAGATGCTTCTATCCTCACCCCCGCTTACGATCATTCTCCCATCAAAAGCAAAATCGACCCAATTTACGCGACCAGTATGCCCTCGACATGATCGGTAACATTGCCCCGACTTTACGTTCCACACTTGTACTGTGCGATCTCCATGTCCACTGGCAAGGAATGTTCCATCAGGACTAAACACAACCGAAAGAACAGGATTGGTATAACCAGCCAGTTGCCTGTGACAGTGCCAATGATCAGTATCCCATAGCCGTACAGTTTGATCATCACTACAACTTACGAATGTGTGAGAGTCAGGGCTAAAGGCAATTGACCAGACGGTACTGGTGTGATCAGTAAGTCTTCGAAGATAACCGGATTGGAGTTGGGATATGCTCCATATTACTGCGGTAGAATCCGCACTCCCACTGGCAAGCAGGTGCTGCGTATGGTCTAAAGCAAGGCATGTTACCCAATCTTTGTGTGCCTGAAGGACCTTCAGACATCCGCCAATTTGTATATTCCATAACCGGATGGTATGGTCATAGCTACTGCTAATAAGTATATCGTCAGAATAAAACACGGCTGAACTTACCTGGTCACTATGACCACTCAAAACCCGTATACAAGCATGTGTCGTTGCATCCCACAGACATATAGTAGTATCTGCACTGCTGCTGGCGAGAAGCTGTCCATCCGGATGAAACGTCACGGCTCTTACTTCCGCCGAATGTCCGCGCAAGACCTTAATACAATCATCGGTGTGTACATTCCACAAACGTACAGTTTGATCATCAGCGCCACTGGCAAGCAGATTCCCATCCGGATGAAATGCAATAGCTCTGACAGTATTCGAATGGCCTGAAAGAATTTTCACACACTTGCCGGTGGCAACATCCAGAAGACGAATGTTCAAATCGCCACTGGCACAGGCGAGCCATCGTCCCTCCGGGCTAAACGTGATGGATCGTGTCCAGCGTGAAGCGGTGCGCTCCATATACCTGGACAGGATCTTTCCATCCGTTAATCGCCAGATAAAAATCTCGCCATTCCGCCCTAACGTAGCTAACAATGTTCCATCCGGACTGCAAGCAACTGACATAACACTGTTGAAAGCCTCAGTAAATACAGAACCCACGAGGTCTGTATTGGCAAGGTTAACTCGCCGCAGATCAACATTGCGTAAATAAGCCTGCCAGACCGCGAGACCGGAGAAATCCCAGCCATTGAGATCATATTGCAAGTAGAGGAGCAGGTTCAGCATATTCCCAACCGCGTAGGTTCGCTTATGAGAGGGGAGTTGCCGTAGTTGTACCAGGATGGTGCGGAATTGACTCTCAATCGCCTGTGTCCCAAGGGCAGTCAGTAATTTGTTGGCGAGCGGAATAAGAACGAGCCGTTTCTGGCTTTCGCGCACGTAGTCTTTGGTTTGAGCAATCACTAGGGAATGCCGGCTGAAGAGTGTTATCTGACCACTCACGATCTCTTGCGCCATCTGGCTTACTAGAGATGTTGTGACATACTCCATGATGGCATTTTGCAGAAAAAATGCCCCATCCACATGCTCAATCAGGGAACGAGCCGTCAGCGAGTTAAGTGTATCAATGAGTGCCAATCGGTGCTCCAGGTCAATTATTCGCTCACGCAGGATATTGAGAGAAATGGGTTCACGCTCAATCGCTAACCAGTACATTATTTCCTGCTCGTACAGCGACAAACGACCAAACTGCTGCTGCATGATGTCCTTAACTTCACCAAATGCGATGGTCTCTGCTTCGAGAAATGCCGACACATCTCCCTGGTAGTACTGATGAATGTTTGGAATGACAATTTCCAGGATTTTCGGGTTACCTGAGCAGCGTTTGATCAATGTTGTTAACTCGGATGCAGTAGCGGCAATACCCATCTCTTCAACCACTTCTCTAACTTCGTCAGGAAACACGCCTTGAAGCGGGTACGCTCTGACCCCCTGCCTGGTCTTCACGGCAATTTCTAGAGAAAGCAGATCTTTCGGTTTCTCTCGACTTGTCACCACCAGACAACTCTGATGATCTGTTTCCCCTACCATACGAATAATCTGACCATAATCCTGATACTCATCTCGATATTCACCCGCCCGTTCACCGGAACGCAGAATAGTCTCGACATTGTCCAGGATAATAAGACATCGATGCTGTTGAAGATAACGCAGCAGTAGTCGGTATGCCTGATCAGGATGTTCAGGAAGGTAAGCCTCCTGGTAGTCGGACAACAAGAGAATACAGTCATGCAATACTTCCACCAAAGGCGGAGAGTTCACCAGGGACCGCCAGAATATATATTCAAACTGGTCAATCAGTTCCCGTGCCAGCTTTTTTGCCAGCATAGTTTTGCCGATACCCCCCACGCCAATGATACCAACCAGGCGACAGGTATCATTAATGAGCCACTGCTTCAACACGCTAAGTTCCGAAGACCTGCCATAAAAATCAGTAACAGCAGGTGATGTCCCCCAATCGACAGCGCCTTTTCCTGGTTGGTTTGTTGCTCCATTGGAAGGTGGTGGGTTGATAGCGTTGAGAGCGTTGTTTGACTGCATAAATTTTTGCAGCACGTTAGCTTCGGCTGGTTGTTCCGGATTCAGGTCTGCATGTTGTGCAGCTTTCAGCAGTAGATTGGCTTCTTCCACAGTAGAAATGACTTCCTGCTGACACAACCAGTCAATAATCTGGATTATTCGCGCACGGGCTGAAGGTCCATCGAGACGTTCACCCTTGCACATTTTGGAGATGATGCCAGGAGAGACATACATATCATTCGCCAGTTTGTTCTGGCTCAGTCCATGTTTGCGGTGCAGATACTGCCTGAGGAGATCGCCAAAGGGATGGCTATGATGGTTCATGGATGTTTCCTTTACGCGGTCAACAGGAAAGTGTCAACGGTATTGACAAGAAATGGGCTCGAAGTTGACAGGCTATCTATGTAAGCTGAAGGCAGACTTAGTCTACCAGTCTATCAATCTGTCAGGATAGTGTGCAGGTCTTTATGAGTTGTAGGTGTACAGGCAGCTATACCATGGAAGGAAAGAACTGCTATGATAATAAACCTACCCTCCGAACAGATTCCTCGGATTAGCAAGCCTTATTTACTCCTGGATTTAATTATAGCACACTCTACCCCGGCATACGCCCCAACGTAGCAAAGGGATGCCAGCGTACAGACCAAAATTTTGGATACCACTCATATGTGCTGATGCATCCGATCGGGGATCATATCCCCGGTCATGCGTAGGTTTCTGAAGCAGTCCTGAGCATTGTTCAACAAAGGAGGAGTTATGAATATGCACCGTCTTATCCGCACTGTCATGCTTGTGACCATAGCCCTGATCCTCGTCAGTTCGCCGGTGTGGGCTACACAAACGGTGAATAGTACCAACGCAGATTTTACGCTACAGAGCGTTGCTGACTTGAATCTTAAGTTGCCGTTTGAACCTGGATTAGAGTGGAAAGTATCAGCGGGGTGGGATGCTGACAATCATCAAAACAAATGGAGTTTGAATGCCGTGGATTTTGTACCAGCATCTGACGATTTAGATTGCGCTGGAATGCCCGTACTTGCTGCTGCACCCGGAATCGCTTCTCATGGATGGGATGCGGAAGGTGGTAAACGTGTCGAAATTGATCATGGCAATGGATACCATTCTGCATATCTGCATTTGAGCGAGAGAACCGTCCCAGAAGGTGCCCATGTAACTTATGGAACAAAAATCGGAGTATGTGGTGCTGATGGCACTGCGCCGACTGGCCCACATATTCATTTTAAAGTATTTCAAGGTACCTGGGAATATGATCAAACCATGCCCATCCCTATTGATGGTATCACAGACAAGGATCGGCTGCGTAGCAACCAGACAGGGCTGTTTTCAACAAATGGAGCAGATACCGACCCTACTCCCACTACACCTTCCCCTGACGGCAATACAGAAGTTATCTGTGATGATCAGGATAGCTGCTTCAGCGTCCACCAGACCGACGGCCCATGGGCCACCATCAACATCAGCAGCGCGCATAATGGACATGCCTACTGGACATTCAATAATCAGAATGCCGTGCTCGACTGGGGTATGTGGACACCCTCCCTGCCCCAGGCCGGTACCTATGCTGTCTTTGTACGCATCCCCGCCACGACCGGCAGTTATCCCGCCACTGCCAATGCCCACTATATCGCGTATGACGCGGATGGTGAACAGCGGATTACGCTGAGTCAGGCAGCCCACACAAATACCTGGATGGAAGTTGCCACACTACGGTGTCAGGAAGGGAGTTCTTGTTCACTGAAACTGACCGATGAGTCCAATGAACCAACCAGAAGTCATCGCGTCTGGCTGGATGCGGCAAAATTTGTACGTGTAGGACCGCTTGACCCGCCCACTCATACCCCAACTGCGACGGCCACCGCCACCCGCACCCCAACCGCCACCGCAACGGCCACCGCAACCCAGACCCCGACCGCCACCGCAACGGCAACGGCCACCGCAACCACAACGCCTACCCGCACGGCCACGGCTACCGCCACCCGCACGCCGACCACGACCGCGACGGTACCCACCAGCATTCCCACCACCCCCGTACCTGACGCGCCGGTGATCACTGCCGTGCAACCGGCACGCGGCGGCGTGTCCCGCGAGACCACCATGACCATTGCCGGCAACCACTTCCCGCCCGATGCCCAGGTCCGACTTGGTGCCACGCAGAACCTACTCACCACCTTTGTCAGTGCTACCCTGCTCCAGGCACGCGTCCCCGCCGGGCTTGCACCGGGGCTGTATGACCTGACCGTCACCGGCAGCACCGGCACGGCAACCCTGCCCGATGCCTACACCGTCTTTGACTCAGATTCGGGGACCAGCGTAGACCTTTTCGCCACCAGCGATGGGTTCTGGCTCAGTCCGGCTACCGTGCGGGTTGGAGAACCGGCGCAGTTGGGACTGCTGGTCTCCCGCGCAGGCGGGAAGGCCATCCTCCAGGATGTATCCGTGCAGTTCACCCTGGATAGCCCCGATGGGACGAGCCTGGGGCGCAGTACCGTGCTTTACCTTGACCCACCGACAGACAGTCAGAGCACCATGCCGCTGGAGATCACGTTCGACCAACCCGGCACCTATCAGGTCGTCGCGCAGATTGACCCGGATGATGCCATCACCGAGGCCCTGGAGGACAATAACCAGATCACCCGCACCGTCATTGTGCTGCCCCCTGCCGCAGATCAAACGCTGCCGGTCGTGCAGGATATGACTATCAATGCTGGTGCCGCCACCACCGCACAGCGGGATGTAACCGTATCCCTGGCCGCCACCGACCCGGCTCCCAATCCCAGTGGCGTGGACTTTATCCGCCTGGTCGAGTATGTCTACTATGAGCAGATCAATCACTGGGTGGCGGTGCAGGCGTCCGACTGGCTGCCCTACTCCGCGACCTCCACCACCTACGAGTGGTCATTATGGCCGACCACCGGCATGCGCTACATGTCGGCCCGCGCGCTGGATGCCGCCGGCAACCTCTCGCTGGCTCCGCTCCCTGCCCTGATCAACTACACGCCGGAGCAGGATACGGTGGGCCAGGGCGAAACGCACGTCTATCGCTACACCCTGTCCGCCGGGAAAGCGTTGACAGTAGACCTGGAAGTCATCAGCGGGGATGCCGACCTGTATGTCTGGACCTCACAGCCGGGTAGTTCCAAGTGGGTTAGCAACCGGGCAGAGGGCAACGAACAGATCATCATTCCGGACGATGATGTCGTGGCCGGCACCTATCAGGTGGAGGTCCACGGCTTCAGCGCGGCGGACTACCGACTGCGGGTCAACGCCACGCCGGTGACCAGGGATGTGCCGGCACTGCGGAACACCCGCGCAAATCAGGTTATCGACCCGACGAAGGCGCAACCGGAACGCCCGGTCGTACCGGTGAACAGCCTGCCGGAGGCAGACTGGCTGGGAACACCGCCTATCCCGGCACTACCGGGAACGAATGCCGTGCAGCGTTCGCTCTATCTGCCTTTGGTCATCAGGTAGTAGGATTCTAAACCGTAATGCTTCCTGTCTAATGAATAACTCTTGTAAGCAGTATATGAACTGTTTAGACAGGAAGCATCGTCTTTCGTACTTCAGCAAAATACAAAACTGGAAGCAACGGATTGCTCTACTCTGGATAAAGGACTCCCATTTGTTCACAAATGGCAAATATTACACCCCACCTCGTCATCCTCCGCATCCAGCGCAGCGGCCTGAAGATCAATCAGCGTCCGGCCGGGTCGCCGGCGTTTCTCGTCTTCGAGTCGCTGCTGGTGTTCGCGTTTGGCCTGCGCCATCCGTTCCGGTTGCTCCAGGTCCACCAGGCTTTCCCGATCGCGCCAGGTGTAGGCATCACCGCCGTTCTTTCGCTCGTAGGCTTTCGCTTCCTCATATTGCTCAGGATGGCGCTCCTTCAAGCCAATCCACTCGCCCGTGCGCTGAAAGAAGCAGAAGTAACACCCGCTACGCGTGCGCCATTCGTAATAGTCCGGGAGCCCGATACCGCTCTCCTCCAGGATGCGCTCGATATCGCTGAGCACCATGCCGTGCTCCTTGAAGGGATAGATCGCCGTGATAGTGGGTTTGGTAGAGATGTAGGCCTTGCGAGCTTCTTCGGCGCGGATACCGATGTAGTTCCAGACCGGGTCGTTGCCAACGTAGGTTTCAAATGGCTCGATTTTGAGCTTGCGGGTACACCAGCGCACCTGCGCCGAGGGCAGCATACCATTGTACATATCGAGCCAGTGGTCAAAGCCCCGGTTGGGATTGAGATAGATAATCGGACGTTGCAGGTAGGCTTCCACCCGTTTCAAATAGTCATACGTCTCAGGTAGTTCCTTGTGCGTATCACAGAAGACATACTCAAGCTGCGGGATTTTGTCGCGCAGGTAGATGGCGAGGGCGGTGCTGTCTTTGCCGCCACTCAGACTGACAATGTGGCGGCCCGGTTGTGCCGCCCAGTCTGTGGGTGTGCCGTTCTGCTGGTCTGTCACGGGTTATTCCTTCCTGTTGTACGCTCAATCAGGGGCGTGAGGATTTCCCAGAGTACCTGAATCTGTTGTTCATCGGTCAGTGTCTCGGCTTGGTCGTCCAGCGTTTGTTTAATCTGCATGTGGAGCGCGCGCATGCCGGGGTTTTGCCGTGCGGCAGGTTGTTCGTTTCCAGAAGCAGCGGCGGCTGCCGGTGTTGTGGGGTTTGCTGCCTGCTGGGTGCTCACAATGGTTGCAACCCGTTCTGTCTGGCAGAAGCGATGGCCGAGGTCGATGATATGCAACTCGAAGCGGGTGCGATCATCGTCGCGCCAGGTGGTCATCGGTTTCCGGGCAACCAGTGCGCCAACGCTCTCAATCCAGGCATCACCGGCCTCCGCGGTGTTCAGCCGTACCCCCAGCGCGCGTATCTGGTGGTCGGCGGTGACATTGATAATCTGCCGGCAGCGGTCGGTCAACTCCTGGCGCAGTTCCGTCTGGTCGGTTGCCGCTGCACCGAAGGCATGGTGCATACGTTCCACCACCGTAGTCAGCAGGCGCGGATAGGCATCTTGCAGTTCCATCAACCCGCGGCGTAACGCCGCGAAGAAGGTCTCGAACTGCGTTTCATCAAATGGTGTTTCGGGAGCGAACGGCTCCACGCCACAGGCACGCGGCAACGTCTCGAAGAGGGTAATATCAGGTTCGCGTGCCGCCAGGAGCGCTTTGCGGATGCCCTGTGCCTGCGGGCTAACATACCGGGTGTACTGACTGTATTCGGGCAGACGATGGACCAGGCGGAGCAGGGGGTTCAGTGTGTCAAGCAACGCCGGTTGCACGGTTTTCGTCAGGGCATACTGCGCTAACTTCTGTGCCAGACGTTCATAGACGGCCATGCGCGCACCGCCGGCACGGGTCTGACGCAGGCTAAAATAGTCCGGGTGCCGCATCAGACGCTCAAACACCGCAATATCGGGTACCGTCACATAGTTGCCATGCTCATACAACGTAATCTCGCCCACATTGGCAAGATAAACCGCCATAAACAGCAGCGGCACCAGACCTGCCTTGACCCCGTACGGCGCGGCTTCGATCTGCGCAAACAGGTTGTTAATCGCCTGTCGCTCGTGCTGTGCCGAGTTGATGTAGTCCTGAATGGCATTCCACACCGGTATTAGTTTCAGCGACTCGTCGTTTTCGGGATCAGGTGGGCCGAATACCCACTGCTCGTTTTCCTCGTGGTGGATACCGCTCTCGAGAAAGACACTCTCATAGATGGCCCGCTCCGGCGGATAACCTTCCAGTCCCAGTCCGGGCTCGTGACCATGGTCCAGCATCGCTTCCACCAGATTCCGCCGCGCTTTGGCGCTGGCTGACGAAAGCTGGCGACGGATGATCAACTCATTCCAGATATGTGGCGCGGCATGATAGGTAGTATCACACGACCGGGAGAGCAGGTTATCCAGGTCGCGCGTCGTTTGCACCGATTGCTCCGCACCTCGCCACCACCATACTCCGTGACCGGGATGGTACGCCCAGGCAATCGCCTGATCCAGTGCATGCCGGGCCTCAGCCAGGCGGCCGGCAAGCTCGCGGCGAGCCGCACGATCGTTGTCGAGTTCCGGCTGTGTTTCCAGCACCCGTCGCAGCGCAGTCACTTCCAGGAGCAGATCGCCCAGGGCGTGGATCTGCCGCGGGAGCACGGCAATGCGATGCGTTTCCTCGGCACGGGTGCGATCCGGGTGGCGCACCCACTGTTGCGCAACCGCAAATGCCTCGTTATCAGCGGGTACGATGGAGAGCACTTCACCATCAGCCTGAACTGCTGTCTGTGCCAATGTGGGCAGATCATCAACTGCGACAAAGCGCACCGCAAAGTGCCGCACGGTCCCGGTCTGATAGCTATGTTTGCGGGCAACCAGCGGCACCGGCTCGGTGCTCTGCTGGAGCAGGGCCGCAACGTCAGTGCGGTCACTGATACTCCGCATGGCCTCCTGCACCAGCGTATCCAGATCCAGATCACTTCCCTCCCAGAGCACATAGCTGTCGCTGTGGCGGCGGTAGGTGATGAGTTGAACGTCGGTGAGATGCTGCAACGGCTGTGTTACGCGCTGTTCATCGTCCGTATCGCACAGCGCAAAGGCGATCATTCGCTGGCTGGCGCGTATCTCATGCTGCTGCCCGAAGGCGTTGAGCGCGCCAATCGTGGTCAAGGTTTGTTGTGTCAGGTGATCAGGATCGCGCAGCCGAGCCAGCGATTCGGCCAGTTCTGCCCAGCGCCGCCCACGGGAGCGGGTATAGAGTCCCACCCCCATCGTGGCCTCGACATAGGCATACAGATGGGGCAGGCGGTAGACCGGCGCGTCCACCCCGTTGGTACGATGAGCGTGCAGGACATCTTGTAAGCTCCAGGGTTCCTGGCTGGTGAGGAAGGAAAAGAGCGAGCGCTCATTCTGGGCAAGCTGCCGAAAGAGCAGCGGCAGCAGGAGCAGCACCAGCGGATGCAGCAGGTAGGTCTGGGCAAGCATGTGTCGCCACTCGTCCGTACTGATGCCGGATGGACGCAGCCCCAGGGCTTCAGAGAACGCTGTAAACCGTTCTGCCCACTCCTGCCGTTCTGCGGTGCCCAGGTCGGTGCTGTCCGAGCAGAGGGCATGCCCGATCATGCGCAGCATCTGGCTGTCCGGCTCCTGGAAGGGAACATCCTCGAAGCGGCCCTGTACCTTTCGCCAGTCAGTGCGCTGCACCGCGCCTGCCGTCGTGGCATAGCTATCAAACGACTGGTGCAGGATCGTCACCAGGACACTGGGGGTTTCGCCGCTGCGGGCGGCCATCTCCGCCAGCGATTGCAGCACAAACAGGTCGGCGGCTTCGTTCTGGCGGAAGGCATAATCCAGGTACTGTCCTAGCTCATCCATAACAAGCAGGGTGCCGCGATAGTCAGTGTGCGCGGCCAGTGCGTGGTTGGTCTGCTCCACCAGGTCAGCAACACGCTGTGCATCGGCATCAGGTGTCTGGATCGCAGCCGCCAGTGTTGCGAGCAGATCGGATTGCGTGTCGGGCAGGGGTGTCTGTTCTGTAAGCGTGTGCTGCAACGCCTGAAGAACAGCCTGCCGCAGCGAGCGGTTGCTGCCGCTGATCAGGATGGGCAGCAGCAGCGGAGCAGCAGAGACCAGTCCCTCATATACGGCAACCGTGCTGTGCTGCTCCAGCAGCCGCTGGCGGGTCTCGTAGCTGCTGCTGAGATAGTGCGCGAGAAACAGGCCAAACGCCGATTTGCCCGTGCCATAGACACCCGTCAGGGAAAAGGCGCGGGCGGTGGAAGTGGGCTGCAACCCCTCCAGGACACGCCCCAATGTCTGCACCACCAGCGGGGTCGCCTGATAGCCCGTGAGTGCCTGCTCACCCACAACAAAATCACGTTCGATATGGACGGCGCGCGTGTAACGTGTGGCGACGGGCAGCATGTCGAGTGTGTCAGTCATCGGATGGTCTCCTGGGCAAATGCGCGTTCCAGCAGCGCCTGGGCTACGTTAGGGCCGGCCTCGCGCCAGGAAACCTGGCGAATGCCTGCCTGATCAGTGTAGAAGGCTACACCCTCCGTGATCTCCTCGATGTCATACAGCCGATGCAGCAGCGCGTCCTCATCCAGCCGAAAGACCCGCCCCGGTGAGCGCGGGTTGTAGGAAAGCTGCCGGAACGAGATCGTCTTGCCGGCACTGCCCTCGATCATTGCGTGGATAGCATAGGCGACCAGCGCATCGGGCAGGGTTGGCTGTGGGCCGCTCACCAGGCGATAGATAGCGCCGGCGGGAATGACCTGGATGACCCCCAGTTCCGTCAGCGGACAGAGCAATGCATCTTCCACGGCGGTTTCAAGCTGCTTCTGCGATGGGCGGGTATAGCAGCGCACCATGCAATCAATATCACGCTCAATGGTGGCAGTCGAGGGCAGTCGCCAGGTGTGCTCGGCAGCCAGCGCCTGGATCTGCATCCCCAACTGCGCACTCGTGAACTCACCGCCACGCAGCATATTGAAGGTATAGAACCAGGTGAGTGCAGCGTCCGGGCGTGCGGCAAGCTGCCAGTGGAGCAGCCACCAGCTTGCGGGCGAGACCAGAAACGGGTCAACACCCTCATCGTCCAGAAGCCAGGTTCCCAGCGGTGTCGGTTCATAACCGGTGCCGGCCGGCTTTTTGTCGAATACACCACAGACCCGCCCCCAGTAGCGGATGGACTGGGCCATATTTTTGCCGACACCGAGCTTCACATAGGCATCCGGCTGGGAGAACAGGTCGGGATGCTTTTTGATAACATCGTACCCCTTCTTCAGCCAGGTGCTGCGTAGCACAAAGGTTTCGTGACCACTGAAGGTCGGGGAGAATGATGGGTGAAACACAACTCCATCCTCAATGCTTGTCAGAGCTTCGCTAAAATCCAACCTGATTATACATGCATCCACACGAAATGTAAAGCCTGTATCTACTGCCGGGTACAAACCATATGCGTGGTCATCGATCATACAGTGTTCCAGGAGATAAGGCGGGGATGAGATAGCCGGGGAAAAGCATATGCTCACGCGCATCACGACGTGTTCAATAGCCGTGATTATAGCATGCCTGCTGAGTGCCGGCAACAGTGCTACGGGGGTTTTCCGGGCGATCCAGCGACGACGACGCGCGACTGCCGGCAATCAGCCATTCCACAGTTACTTTTACGAAATACATTTGTTCTGATACTGTCTAACATACCGGGAATGGGATGTTAGACAATGCGGTATTACGCGTCCTGATGCGACATATCTTCATGGTGGGTACACAGGAACCAGTGGTCAAAATAACACGTGCTAAGGGCACTTATCAGGTGCTATCGGCGACATCACTGTCATGAATGAAGTCCGTTCCCTCGGATCGCGGTATCCGGCCCAGAATCGACGAAACGCACAAAGGTTCTATGTTTTATCCAGGGTGCTCAGATCGGCACGCTCAGCGCCGGTCGTGTGTCCGCAGCGGCGGCGGTGATGACGGTGTGACCAGAGAGACAGGTAGGGTATGGTGTGGAAGCACACGTGGCGGGATGCATGGGCAACGCCTCGGCGCATCGCCGTCCGGCGCTGTGCCGATATCACCAGGCCTACCTTCGCCGGTGGGCAACGCTGGCGGAAGCCGCCGTACCCATCCTGTTCTGCATTACGGAGTGACCAGTGATCGGTATGGCAATACGGCCGTACCGGTCACGCATGCCGGCACAGCACGAGAACGCCACACAGCACAGCACTCGTCACTGCCCAACGGGATTGCGTGCAGTCCTCATTGCAAAAAAATCGCTTCGCGCTCCGCGCGTACCCAGGATGCAGAACGCGCCTGACGGCGCGGGACAGGACACAGAACCTCAGGACACAGAACCTCAGGACACAGCACGCGTCCCAGCGGGAAGGTGCCGGGCAAGCCGGAAGCCAACAGTGTTGATGTGGTAGACCGGCGGATCGAAGCGGTCGGACGCGCGCAGGGTGATCGAAGGATAGTTCCAGCCGCCGCCGCGCAGGGTAAAGCGTTTTTCTGCCGGGTTGTCCATCCCCTCCCGCCCATCGTCTGGATCATACGGATAGTCCCGATATGCGCTGCGGGTCCACTCCCAGACATTCCCCGCCAGGTCAGCGATACCATCTTCCGGGGTTGCGCCGGATGGGAAGCAGCCCACCGCCGTTGTGCCGTCGTATGTTCGATTAAAGTTCGCCCGTTCCGCATCCGGCTCTGC
>DAOTUI010000131.1:0-2300 GCA_034437035.1 Chloroflexaceae bacterium | reverse complement strand
CCAACCGACAGATAGATCTGCCAGGGCAGTTGCACATGCTGTAGGCCGAGATCTTTGCCCAGTTCTAATTCCAGGCGGATGCGTGAAGCGCCGTACAGACAGAGCAGCGTCAGAAGCACATCCCAGATCAACACGCTACCTGTAAGACGGTAACCCAGTCGCTCAAACATGGAGCCCCCTTACGATGCACACTACAAAACGGTGTAGACAGGTAATCTCACCGCTTCTTCGAGGTGCATTAGGGATACAAGATTACAATCCGGTTAAACAACCGGCATAGTCTACCACTAAAAAAGCAAACAGGCAAGCATCGTCCCTACCGACGCACCTCACCGAGCCACACCAGGCATTCTTGGAGACGCTTACCTGACGAGGTAGCTCACACAACCTTAAAGTCGGCGCCGCCTAAACATCATAGCATTATCCATAGCGTAGTTCGCCGGTTGGTGGGACAACGCGCTCCGGATCAAACCGTCTGAGACCCGTTGCCTGTAACCCCAACAACAAAAGGTAGAGCGGATTCAGGAAAACATACCGTCGCCATAGTCGGCGTGGTTCCTGCAAAAACCGATAGAACCACTCCAGACCAAGCCGCTGCATAGGTTCCGGCGCTTGTGGCACAATCCCGGCGTGGAAGTCAAAGGCAGCCCCAACAGCAAGCAAGGGCATCGCCAGCAACGTGCGATACTCATATACCCATATCTCCTGACGAGGACATCCCAACCCAACGAAGACCATCGCCGCGCCACTGGCATGTATCTCGTTGACGATATCGGACTGTTCCTCCTGTGATACCTGCCTGAACCGGGAGGGCTGTGTACCGGCGATAATGATATCAGGAAACCGCTCGTGCAGATTCGCCGTGAGTTGCTCCAGCACCGCCGGCCGACTGCCATACAGATAAATCGGCAACCTTCGTTGGGCAGCCTGTTCACACACCTTGAGCATCAGGGTTGGACCATAGACACGATCTGTTAGTCCAACGCGATACAGCAGATTCAACGCCCAGCGTACCGGTTGTCCATCGGGAACAACCAGATCAAGCTGATTGAGACGATAGCGGTGAGTTATATCAAGCACACCCGTTATCACTCCATGCACAGCCAGAGCCGAGAGCGCAAGGGGGTAGCGTTGTTCAGCGGCCTCAAGGATCTTCGCTACGACCGCTTCATAGTCAATCGCATTCACACAGACGCCAAGAATGTTCTCTTTCCCCTTATCCTTCACGCCTGTTCTCCTTTAACCAGCGCACACTGTTTGCCGCATAGATCTCGCGCAAAATCGCGGGAACATCATACTGTAGTTGCCAGTCCGGATAGTGCTGTTGAAATTTGCTATTATCGCTAATCCACCAGATATGATCACCAACGCGGTTCTGATCGGAATAGGTCCACTGAAGATCGCACCCGACTATTTCCTGACAAATCTGAATCGCCTCAAGCATCGAACAGTTACTGAAGCGTCCGCCTCCAATATTATAAACTTCGCCACGGCGGGGAGCCTTAAAAAAGGCATAAAATGCCTGAATAAGGTCAGCACTATGAATATTATCCCGAACCTGCTTCCCCTTATATCCATAGACCGTATACGGCATACCAGTCATTGCACATCGCATTAAGTAAGCCAGAAAACCATGCAACTGCGCACCCGAGTGATTTGGGCCAGTAAGACAACCACCGCGGAAACAGGCTGTGTATAGCCCAAAATAACGCCCATACTCCTGCACCAGCACATCGGCCGCAACTTTCGACGCCCCAAACAGACTATGCAGGGTCTGATCAATCGACATATCTTCACGAATACCCGGGGCATAAGTATGAGTTAGATCAATTTCCCAGCGATACTCCTGTTCATCGAGCGGCAAGCGGTTGGGAGTATCACCATACACTTTATTGGTTGAGGTAAAGATAAATACCGCCGCAGGTGCATACTGCCGGGTGACTTCAAGCAGATTAAGCGTTCCCTGGGCATTCACCGTAAAGTCCATAACCGGATCACGCGCCGCCCAATCATGGGACGGTTGTGCCGCCGCGTGGATGACCAGACTAATATCCTGACCATAGTATGCAAAAATCTCGCGGACTGCGTCTTGATTGCGAATATCTATATCATAGTGTTGGTATTTTTTTACCTGCTGCTCAAGCCGTTGCCGGTTCCAGCGGGTCGAGGCATCATCACCAAAAAAGTGCCGGCGCATATCATTATCAATACCGACAATCTCAAGGCCCAGGGAGGCAAAGAACACAACAGCTTCGGAGCCAATCAGACCGGCAGAACCCGTGATAATCGCTATACTCATA
>DAOTUI010000130.1:0-41234 GCA_034437035.1 Chloroflexaceae bacterium | reverse complement strand
CGTATGCGGGTCATCGCTTCCTCCTGCGTGATATGGGGGTGGTTTTCCATATCGTAGCAGGAGGTCGGCCCGTATGCAAAACGCTTGACAGTTCTCCGCTGTTCATCAAAAAAGTCTACACGTGAGAGCCGGCCTGGTCCCCATAAGCAGGCATGCTGTTATTCAAGAAATGAAGAACGGAGGAACGTTGGAATGAAGACATTCATACCGGGACACCGGTCTGTGAAACTCGGCATGCTCATCATCGGGTTAGGGATGCTCCTTGCCTGGGTTATGTTAATTCCTTCACCCACCCGGGAAGCAGCCATGGTGCCGACCAGTACCCTGACCGTAGCACTTCCAACCACGGTGACCGAGCAGCCAACCGGTACATCCACGGATACGCCTGCCCCCACGGATACACCCGCTCCCACGGATACACCCGCTTCTACGAATACACCTGCTTCTACGAATACACCTGCTCCCACGGATACACCCGCTCCTACGGATACACCGCAGATTGTCGGTTATAGCACGTATACCGTTGCTCCTGGAGATACGCTATCAGCGATTGCGCAACGATCAGGCAGCGAGCCCGATCTCCTGCTGTCCTACAACCGCCTGACCAGCCTACCCCAGGCGGGCTACCCGCTGATCATCCCACATCTGGCGCAGCGCCCCAATATGGTAACATCCGAGCCGGTACTGGTCATGCAGGGCAACTATGCACGCCCATGGGTGGCGCTGACCCTGGACGCCGGAGCCGGGAGCGAACCAGTGCCGAGCATTCTAGCCACATTGCGCGAACGCAACGTCCAGATTACGTTCTTTTTGACCGGGAACTGGATTCAGGACAATCCCGACCTGGCTCGCCAGATCGTTGCCGATGGTCACGAGATCGCCAACCATTCCCTGAGTCACCCGGATTTCAGGTTTCTGAGCGATGCACAAATCCTGGAAGAACTTGTTGCCACCGAGACGCTCATGCAGGAAACCACCGGAGCCAGCACCCGCCCGTTCTTTCGCCCACCCTATGGCGCGTATGATGAGCGGGTCTTGCTGACGGTGGCCCACGCCGGGTACCTCCCCATCTACTGGACCCTGGACAGTCTCGACTCGATCGGTGAGCCAAAAACGCCCGCATTTCTGTTGGAACGAGTCACCGGGACGCTGCCTCCGGAAGAACTCGCCGGGGCGATTATCCTCGCCCACTGTGGCAGTGAAGCAACCGCGCAAGCCCTACCGGCAATCCTGGATCGCTTTGCGGCGATGGGATTCGAGGTGCGGATGCTCAGCGAAGTTCTTGGTCCATAATACCCCGCTCAGAGCGAACATGGTGACGCGAGCATTGATTTGTTCCATGCATGCTACAATAGGCATCCAGAGTATTATGTTAGCATTCCGGCTAACCTGTTGTCGTAGAAAACCAATGCTCACGTCATCACCAGACCTCCCACCCGCTTGTCGGCGGCTGTACGTACTGGCCGAACGCCATCCCCGCCACGCGGTCCAGTGTGCCCGGCGTGCCCTCCAACATGGGGTGCCTGCTGATATGCCGGCCTACGCCTGGGTGCTTGCCACCCTCGGTTGGACCCTGTTCCGCTGGGAACGCTTTGCCGAAGCCCGGACGACCCTGACGCAGGCGCATGCTGCCTTTACGCACTGCGGACACCCGCTTCCCGCACTCCACTGTCGGCGCGCGCTCCTGCTGGTGGCACTCTTCCAGGGTGCCGGGGCTACCCTCCAGTCCGACTGGTCAGACCTGGCTGTCGCCTATGACGACGCCCACCTCCCGCTGGAAGCGAGCCGTACCCGCCTCTTTCAAATCGAGCATCTCAATACGCTGATCCAGCCCCAGGCCGCAGCGGACCTGGTGATCCGGATTGCGCCACTCATTCAGGCTACCGGTACGGTTGCTGACCAGGGTTGGTTGCAGCGGGGGCAGGCGAGTATCGCCAGTGACTTCGGCCAGTTGGACCAGGCTCTGGCCCACATCAACGCAGCAGAACACGCCTTCGCCCAGGTACCCAGTTCCATCGAAGTGGCACGCTGCCGGCTCAAACGCGCCTGGGTGTACCAGCGCCGCGAGCAATTTGACCAGGCTCAGGCCGACCTGGAGCATGCTGCCGCCGTCTTTCAGCGGCTGGACCTGCCGCTGCATCAGACCCTCTGTGAACGTAATCATGGGATTACCGCGCTGCTCCAGGGACAGTATGATCTGGCTCTGGCCCGGTTAGTCCATGCGCAGAACCACCTGGTAGCGCTGGGCCGCCCGGATGTTGGTGCTGACTGTGACTTGAGTCTGGGGAATGTCGCCTACTATCTGGGACAGTATGATCTGGCACTCGCCCGGTATCGTCGTGCCCAGGCTATGTATACTGACCTGGGCAGTCGCTATCTTGCGCTGCTGAGCCGGCGCAACCAGGCCCTGGCCCTCCGCGCCGCCGGCCATCCTGCGGCAGCCCTGACCCTGCTGCACGCGCTTGTCGCGCCCGTTCAGGCCGGCGGCGATATGCTGGAACTGGCCGAGGTGCTGCAGGCACAGGCGCAGGCCTATCGCGATCTGGGGCGGTCTACCGACGCACTGATCTGCCTGCAGCAGGCACAGGCGCATTTCACCACCGGCGGCAATCTCCCGGCGGCGGGGGAGTGTTTGCTGGACCAGGGATGGGCGCATCTGGATCGACAGGCCCTCCCGGCGGCTGTGACCTGTTTCCAGCAGGCGCGGAATGCGCTCGTCGGGCGACCATTCCATGAGTGGCGGGTGGACTATGGTCTGGGACGGTGTGCGCAGCTTCAGGGAGATTCGGCAACCGCCCTGACCGGCTATCGCGATGCCTGTGCGACGGTGGCCCGGTTGCGGCAGCCGCTTGCCGGCGAACATGCCTCCAGTGGCCTCTTTCAGCAAGCCCGCCAGCTTGTTCACACCGCACTTGACCTGGCTGCAACGCATGCGGAGGCTCAAACCGTCTTGCTGTTGGCGGACCAGCAGCGCGCCCTGGCCTTGCAGCGGCAGATGACCCAGGTAGCCGAACATATCCCCCCGGAGCTTCAGGCAGCGTATCTGCAGCAGCGCGTGCGCCTGCAGCGTGCGCCGGCGGACATTGAGTGCCCGGACGCGCACCGCGATGCGCTGATTGCCGAGTACACCGACCTGCTCCTGCGCATTCGCCACCGCCGCCCGGTGTCACCCAACCTCCCACCCGCAGCCCCGGATCTGGATACGCTACGCCTTCAGCTTACCGCAGCGTATCCGGACGGGTGGCTCATCCTGAGTTATGCCACCAGCGACACGGACCTGCTCATCGTGACGCTTGATGCCACCGGGATCGCGCTGACCCGGACGCCCTGTGATGCCCGGTTCCAGACACTGGTGACCCGCGCCAGTGTCGCCGCTTACCGCGACTACACCTACCGCGACCTGCCCCGCCGGCTCGATCCGGAGCGCCCCGCCTGGCAAGGATTGACCGAACTCACTGCCCGGCTCCTCCCGGCAGCGGTCCAGGCTCGTTTGCATCCGGCCCTGCGCCTGCTGATCATTCCGAGTGAGCCCCTGCATACGCTGCCCTGGGCCGTCCTGCGCTGGAATGATGCCTGGCTCTGTCAGCAGGCCATTCTCCAGATCTTGCCGGCCCTATCACTCTGGTCGCCACCACACCGCTTCTCGCCGGAAGAGTCAGCGGCACTGGTGCTGGGATGCAGCCAGTTTGGATCACGCGCCCAACCACTGCCGCACGCGCGGGCTGAGCTGGATCTGGTTGCAGCGTGCTGGCCGGGTCCGGTGACGCGCCGGCACGATACGGCGGCAACCCGAGCTGCACTGCAGCAGGCAACCGCCGATGAAACCTTGCGGCAGTACCAGGTGCTGCACATCACCAGCCACGCCCAGCTGGTTGGCACGCAGGGACTGCTGGCGCATATCAAACTCTGGGATGCTGATCTGTTGCATGATGAGGTGGCCCGACTCACGCTGGATCATGCCCTGGTGGTGTTATCCACATGCGATGGGGCGGCCAGTGAGGTGTTACCCGGTGACGAGGTACTCAGTCTGAGTCATGCGTTCCTGGCTGCCGGTGCGCGGATGGTGGTTGCCAGTCTCTGGCCGGTCTATGATGAGGTAATGCAGGTGTTGCTGGCTGAATTTTATGCTGCACTGACGCGGGGTATTGATGCGCCAACGGCACTGGCCTATGCCCAGCGCACCGCGCTCGAGAAATGGACGGGAGATATGGCTGACTATGCTCCGCTGGTTGTGGGTGGCTTACTGGTGACCGGGACTGGGTAAACGGGTGGCGCCGTGCCCGTTCCCGTGTGTCATTTCATTGCCGCTTTGCGGGATGTGTCCTAGCGACCATTGTTGCCGGGATCACACACCACAATCAGGGCAATGGTCGCCAGGTCCACGACCCAGATGGGCAGCTTTGCAACCAGCCACAGCATGATGTATCACCTCCTCTCGTGGCAAGGTGTCAGCGCTGTGTCACTGCCAGGACAGCCGGTGTATTCAGATGAATGAGGACTGTCCTGCACGTCCGGACTTGGGTATGAGCATAGCGGTGAAGTACTCTGCGGAGTCGGAGTACGACTCCGCAGGTTCTGGGTGAAGGAGGGACCGTTGCGTGGCTAATCCCAAAGCGTTTGCACGCGTCTTAACCAAAGCGGTGTACCGTATTGCCACCGAGGAGCAGAAACGTATCCGGGTTGTGCATGATGAACTGGGGTATGCCCTGGGTCGCGAAGAGACAGCAGGGAGTGCAATTGAGTACTGGCGCAAGGGGTATATTCCCGCTAACCCAGGCGATGTGGAGCAACTGGCGCGGGAACTCTACTGGCGCGGCGGACTGCCCGATCACAGAGCGCTTGATGACTTTCTGCGATATACGGACTATCCCTCTCGAACGACGTTATGTGAGGAACTGCTGGGGACAGAAGCACTGCCTGGTATACCGGGGAGTCCGGCAGCATCACCATCTGCACGGACGGTTACGAACCCTGCGCATGCGTTGATTACCCTCACGATTGAGGGCAATCTGCCCAATTTTACACCCGACCAGCGTGAGCGACTCATCACCACGATTGCAGTCGAAACACAGATCAGTCCGGAACAGATTCGGATTGTACGGATGGTTCCGGGGAGTATCCGTGTCACCATAGAACTGCCGGAAGACGCCGCCCGACAGTTGCGCGAAACATACATGACCAGTGGTATAACTCACTATCAGGGGCAGATCAACGACATGCGGCTTGAACCTGAGCTCCCCGCACAGCGTATCCAGCAGATTGCCGCAGCAACGGTGCGTGGTCTGGTCTATCTGGAGATCCTGGAAGCACTCGACCTGGTTCCAGCGGATCCGGCATTGGGCGAACTGCGACATAGCGCAATGGCCGGTCTGGAACGTTATGATGATCCGCTGTTGCCGGCGAGCAGCATGACCCTCGATGATGCCACCCGGCGTACCGCGCTCCAGGCCTACCTCGAAGTCCGGCTGGAACGTGATCCGCGGTTACTGGCACACCTGGAAGAACTCCTGCGAGCGCCGGCACTGCACTGGTCGCAACGCCAGCACATTGCCGCCATTGTCAGCCTGGTTGCCCGGACTACCTATCGTGAACTGGATCGGGTACCCGGCTCACTCGTTCCCGCACTCCGCCACTTTTTTCGTCATCAGCGCGATCCCTGGCAGGCAGCGTTACCGCCACGCTGGTGGCGCTGGCTGCCCTTTAGGCTGCGGGGAGCAGCAGAACAGCGACGGATGGACCTTGAAGCCCGGCATGTGCAGATGATCCATGCCGCCGTGGTAGCGTTTCTCCAGATGGACCCGCACGAGCAGCAGGCTGCTCTCGCCGACCCGAATATGCGCCGACTGCAACAGCAGGCCGGCACTGTCGCTCGACGCATCCACCTGCCAACTCATGACCATCCTGCCTTTGTGGCTGCCTACGTGCATGCAATCCAGCAGGCCAGTGAACTTCTCAGCGATGAACTGCATGATCAGGCATAAGTTTCAGTTAGAGGAACCGTTTATGCGACCACGTGTTAATCTTTTTAGTTTGCCCAATCGCACAACCTTTATCTTTACATTGATCTTTATCCTATGCCTGGGTATCTTTCTCCCGGCACTTCCCGGCAGTTTTCCGGCATGGGGGTTTCTCCTGATCATTGTGCCCTTGACGGTTCACTTCTGGCTCAATCGGTATGAACGCATGCGGCGGCGCTGGCGAGCACACGATCTGCATAGCACGCACCCGTTACTGGCCCAACACATTCATGTGCTCGCGCATGACTATGCCATGCGCCACACGGCTGCACGTCTGGAACTCTGGTGTACATCTGATCCGCGTGCGACGATCCATATGGAAGGTACTCTCCGCCGTTATGCGCTGATTATCTGGGATCGCCTGGCCGATGATTTACAGGTTGCCTGTGCCCGGCCAGGCAATGCCACAGCCGCAACAGGAGCTGACCAGAGCTACGTCCAGATGGTACTGGATCAGGAACTGGAGCACCTGCAATCATTCTGGTACCGTTACCCCCGCACACTCCTCCAGAGCCTGACCGGGGAGTATCGGCGGGCACAGCAGCTCTGGCACCCCCGGTCACTTGATGTAACGCATCCGGAACTGGCCGGCAAGCTACGGAATGCGGCACAGAAGTGGGGCATAAAACCATCTCTTGAACTCTGGTGTACTAACCGCGCCTCGGTACCGCTATACTCCGTACAGACTCTCCAGCACACAGTTATGCTCGTTGCCCAGGAAACCGCCGATGCATTGAGTCAGGCCTTCCAGCGCCCAGACGAGTACCCATCAATCAGTCAAATCAACCGGGGGCAGGCCGATGCCTTGCTCCTGCATGAACTGGCGCATCTGCGTCAGCACGATCTCCCCCTGGTCAACCTGGCCCATGCGCTGACCTATGCCCTCGGTCTGACCGCCGGATTTTACCTTTTCAGCAATGCAACGCTGGCCATATTCATGCTGCAGGTGCCGGCTACCCTGAATTCCCTGATCGAGGTTGGCGAAACATATACACCAGCGCTGATTGAAGCCGCAGACTTATCCGGCTCAGATAATGTATACCAGCTTGACTGGACCATCGCCGGAAAACAGGCACAGGGGATCGGGTTGCTCGAGGACGATAGACTTGCCGTAGGCGTCGGCTGTAGTGTGGCATCCTACCAGGTGCTCCCAGATGGAAGCCTTGAAGGATACTGGTCGGGAGGACGGACGATAGGGACCGAGCGCGCTGATCCGATAGAACCAGCCCCACCCGGAACGCTTGCTACAACCTACGCCCTTACCGGTACCAACCCCGATGATGCTCCCTATGACGGAACCCTGACCCTCGAGCCGCATGGGGCGGTTTACCATCTCTCCTGGCAGATTGGTGACACGGTCTTTGCTGGAGTTGGTCTGCTTCAGGATGATACGCTGGCGGTTGGCTGGGGCCGGCGGCAACCCTGTGGCGTGATTACTTACCAGGTTCTGCCCGATGGCTCCCTGACGGGCCTGTGGGCCGAGTATGGCAGGGACCGGGTACGCCCCGTCGAACTCGTTCCGGCACAGGAGGGTACGCGATGACCATCCGGGGGTATCGTCGATGGATTGGCGGCATAGCCGGCGGCCTCTGGGTGCTGGTGCTGGTTGCACCCCTGCTGGTGCCTCTGTCCACCCTGCCTGGCGTTATCTTCTGGCTGCTCCTCTGTGCCGGAATACTGACCGGGTGGAGCGCCGTGCTCGCGCTGCCGCAGTTTCACTGGTTCGGATTGGTCATCTGTGCCGGCATGCTCCTGGTGCCCAACCTCTGGTCCTGGCCCCCAGAAACGCTGGTTCAGGCCCGGGATACGCTGGCCACGCGTCTGACCTACCTGGCGCTTCTTACCCTGTTCACCGGCCTGTGCATCTTGCCGGTAGCCACGGCACGCTTTCTCTGGCGGTATGACCAGACCTGTATGTTGGTACTTGTGATGCAGTTCCTGGTCCCCCTCGCATTCACCGGACTGGTCTGGCGCATTGGGGATATAGCCCTGGACACGCCAGAGACAGTGTATATACCGGAGCTGATTTTGTGGATAACCATTCTTGGTGGCATATTCACTATCCTGGGAATAGCGCTGATCATGTCGGTTGTCAATCTGGTACGCCTGCTCTATGCCGAACTATCTGCCTGCGGAGACGTGCCCGCAGCAGTCAACTCGGTCAGCCAGGGCAACAGTGGCGCGCCACAGACCGGACATACATCTGTCGAACCATAGGCACCACGTACACGATGGTCGGGCCGGCGGGGACAGTGATTGCCGTATCGCCGCCACCAGAACCAGAGCAGGCCACCCCCGACGGCAGTTGCCAGGAGTGCCAGACCCGCCAGCAGACCGGCCTGCGCCTCACGGTAGGTAAGAACATCGGGAAAAAACGGCCGGCTTATCAGGGGAATAACTAGATTCTGCAGCACAAGGGCCACGATCAGCGTACAGCTCAGCAGTAGCCAGTTGCGCCGGCGTACCGACCAGGGAGCCGCATAGCAGCGCAGCACAATCCGCTTGAGCCAGGTATCGGCCGTCAGGGCTAACATCATCAGGGTAGGGGTTGCAACCAGGGTAAAGAGCAGCGGACGCAAGACCGCCAGATCCAGGAAGAGGAGCGGATCAGTTAACTGCTCGTCGAGTTGTACCTCAGTTTGGAGTGTATTAACGAGATCGACTGCATATTCCAGACCACCCGGCAGCGCATAGATCATTCCCACCAGGCTTACTGCAACAATACTCTGGCCGGCAAGTAAGAGAATACTGTAGACCAGTACGGCGGAAAGCAGCCCATTCCGGAATGCACGCCTGTCATGGGCAAGCACCAGGTGCGGCGTGAGCGCGGTTGCCAGCAGGACAAACGCCAGCGTTACGGGGATCAATGTATCCGGCTGGCGAGCAGAGACAGACGCGAGCAGGGTTGCCGAGAGGCTATAGAACATGGCAATAACGACCCACACCGCGACACCCAGCTTCCAGGGAGCGGTAAACACCACCGCCGGCGCATGCATCGCCCGCCAGCGCTGCGCCGGGGATGGATGGATGGGGAGCAAAGCGAGATGCCCAACCGGTGCCGGCCGGGTCGGGTGTCGGCGGCCTGCTTCAAGCGTGTAAATCTCGCGCAATCGCTTGAGTCCCATTGCCAGGTCACTGATGTTGGCATAGCGGGTGGCACGATGGTCGGCATAGTATTCGCGGATGCCCAGGAGCAGATTAACGAGAAACCAGTTAATCAGCACGGCTCCGACCATCAGGGGCAACGTCACACCAACCAGATAGGTGAGATAGAAGGTAAACCCGTCCGCATCGACCGTAAGCCGGCTCGTCTCAACCGTTGCAACGCCGACAACCTCCTGCCCCTGCGGATCAACACCCCGTAGTTGGTAGGTTCCCACCAACGGATCTTCGTCCTGGGATAACGCACTATCCGGTGGCGCAACACCACCGGAACCCACCGGCCCCGATTGCGTTCCAGCAGCGGAATCGCTGCATGCGGCTACTCCGCCGAGGAGCAGCAGTATTCCCAGCACCACACCAACCAGAATCCCTGGCTTCCACAATTGCCGGAACTGCCGAGTCATAAGGTACGCTCCCAGTAGGGTTCAGTATGGCATGGGTATCGGTGCAGTGCCGACGAGCATACTCCCAACAACTGGCGACGTCATCAGAGCGTGTCCGACGTATCCGGTTCAGCGGATTCCGGTTCAATCGCGAGATCCATATCCGGGCCGTCGGATCCCGTCAACAGGTCCGGCGGGACATTGGCAATAACCGCCTGCCCATGCGCATCAAAGGGGGCGCGAAACATCGTTGTACCAAACGTCAGGACCACCTGTCCCGTTATCGGCGGCGCAACGCTAACCATGACGTTCCAATTGGCATCCGCCTGTTTCTGAACACTCAGGGTCATGGTATACCCGGACGCGGCTTCATCGAAGAGGACCGTATCTTCCTCCCCGGCTCCCCGCATAATACCCAGCAATGGCTGGGCCGCGAGGGTGTGACTGAGGAACCTGCGGGGGATATGTAGTCGTTTGAGCAACCGTGGTAGTGGTACCAACGTGGAACGCCCGGGTTGCACAACGTCAACGAGGGGTGTTAAATCGCCATGACGTTCCGCATCAAGCAAAACCCGGGTCATCTGGTACGTAGTAAAACATTCGGGGCAGATGATAAGATGCCACCAGACATGCGGGTAGGCATGCACAGCAGCCGATATTCCTGCAGCATGCTCAATATCAATATACGTAGCCAGATCGTTCTGACAATTCTGACAGGTCGTTTCCGTCACATTCATAGGAACGGAGGTCACTGCTGCCGGCAGCACCAGCAACGCTCCTCGGCATTGGGTGCATCCGGCAACATGGGTGACGAGTTCCGCTGAGGGCGGATCGAAATGTCCCGATTGCGTTGCCTGCTGTATCCAGTCGCGTACTGAATGACATAGTATAGTATCCATAGCTATTCCTGTTGGATGGTAATACCCAGTGTCACTGGTATTATCCAATGTATATGCATAGAATTACTCCTCACCATCGTGAAGATAGCACAGCGAGGAGGCACAGATCAGTGTGCTCCTCGTGATAGGACGTTTCACAACGGTTTGATGTTGCTTATTCTATTTGTACCAAAACAATGATATTTCCGCGCATCCACAGTATATCAGGGTTCCGGCGGATCATTCCACTGGCCGATATCGGGATGAGCGCGGAGCAAGGCGCGGGCCTGTGCCAGCAATGCCCGCGTGCGGGCAGGGCTTAACTGGACCAGCCTGCCAATCTCCTCAGTACTATGATCATTCACCGCCCAGAGATGAAAGATCCGTGCCAACCGGGTGTCGGGTTGCGCGGCCAGAAATGCCATGATCCGCTCCAGGAGCAGGCATCCATCGACATGCGCCTCCAGGTAGTCCCCGCGATAACCCGGTGCATCATGCTCAGGGAGATGCTCCAGGGAGTCGGGATGCACCGCCCGTTTCAACGCCTGGCTATCCCGGATATAGCGCTGGACACTCTGCACGACAACCCGGTAGGCCCAGGTGGAAAAACGGCTCTGATACTGAAATGATGCGATGGAGCGAACAAGCTCAACCCGGGCTATCTGGACCAGATCGTCAAGATCGACCGCGGCATCGGAGGACCAGGCAAGACCGGCGCGCTTCAAAATCGCCACGACCTGCGTCATCCACATCTGCCAGGCTTCATCATATGCGGGATGCCGGCTATCGTGGAGTGCCTGCACCAGCACATGGTCTTGGTGATAGCAGATAATCATCGCACGTAGTTTGGGGTCGGTACATGCATCAGGAAGATGGGTGCATAACTGATCCCTGTAGGTCTGCTGCTCTTCCGAACTCAATCCCCAACCCAACTCCTCATTGAGCTGCCGGACCATGGCTGCACAACGGTCATACTGGTCATTCATACCTGCCATCCATCTCCTCATTTCCAGACTACCGCGAAGTGTACCAGAAAGGGGCAACCGATAAAAATGATACGGTTTGTCCCGCTATTGCTCGTATAGCTTGTAGGGCCTGCATGGGCTGCGATCAGGAATACCGGATCGCGTTACGAAAGCACGTTTGAATTGCAGTCACATTCTTTACTTTACTAGTTTACATACTTAATATTCCAAAATGGTATCGTTGCCGGAATATAAGACACGCAGAGTCTCCTACATAATCCTTGCAACCGTGTACAATCCCATACTGCAATACCCTCAGTGCCGCTACCTGACTATGCGTGAAACCTACGGAGGATTTTCCGGAATGTGATCGCCATCTGATGGCACTGCATTCTCTTTCATAGAACAGAACAACTAGTATAGCAAGTTTACCTATGTACGATCAAATACAGAAAGCATACGTTCTGATTTTATTGTACGGTTGTGTATTACGAATGTATTAACTGGAACCTCACGCTCCATTTGGCGGCAAGCGCGATCCAGATGGGTTCGGTACCAATATCAGTAGAGACCTGGAATAGACAGGGATGTTCGACACAGCAGAGTCGCCGCCTATGCGCTTACGTCCAGAAAACACACACGCTGGTCCTATTGTACTCCAACAGCATGCTCTGTCGTCTCATGCAACGTTTGTCGGCAAGCGCGATCCGGGCAGTTTCGGTACTAATAAGAATAGAGACGCTTGCCCTGGTGCCGGGGCGCATCAGGCCGACGATATGCCTTTGCCGGTCTAATGTCCGAATGCTTCGTCCAGCTATATTCAGGGCAGCACCATGCGGAGAGGTTGTGGATGCAATGAGAGATATTAAAGAATTGCCCGAAGTCCTGACAGCAGACGAGGTGGCAACCTACTTGCGCATCAGCAA
This sequence comes from Chloroflexaceae bacterium, assembly GCA_034437035.1. Classification (GTDB taxonomy): domain Bacteria; phylum Chloroflexota; class Chloroflexia; order Chloroflexales; family Chloroflexaceae; genus CAKZQX01. Next base: position 28,903 of record DAOTUI010000130.1, on the reverse strand, counting down.
GACAACTGTATGCCGGTGGTGCAATAACGGCAAACTTCCCGCTTTCCGTATTGGTCGCGGCTGGCGTATTCAACGGGGTGATCTGGAGCAATATATCAGGCTTGCAATGACAGAGCCTGAACTGCCGCATGATCACCTTCGTAACACAATAATGTCTGATCACACCAACTCTGATAACACGAGAGTTCTACCAAAATCCCGTGAAGAAACCTGATACACTCCGGAAATTACCTGGAAATTATAATCTTTACTATTTTAATACCCTCACCTGGTTTTGCTTAAGGAGTATGCTATGCGCCAACAACTCCCATTACTACTTGTGATTATCATAACCATCCTCATAGGGACTCCGATAGCAGTGCTTCATGCACAGGATGACGCACCACCTCCTGGAGTAGATATCGTATTTGTGGTTGATCAGTCCGGTAGTATGAGCCGGGGAACTTTCATTAATCTCCAAGATCCTCGTTGTACACCTGTACGCCAGAGCGATTGCCCACGCACGGCACCAACTGATCCGGATGGTCTGGCACTCAAAGCAGTACGTGAGGGCCTCAGTCCAATTTTTAATCAGATCGTTGTACGTACCGAAGGACGCAGTCGGACGGATATGTTGCAGGAAGAACACAGTTTTGGTCTGGTGCTGTTTGGCGGTGACAGCGATCCCAACCGGGGAATAGAAATCGCCGTACCACTGACACGGATTGAAGTTGAACGGGATGCAGAGGGCAACATTCAATCCAATGTCGAAAAATTACTACCAACAGAGCCCCGGCAATTGGGTGAAACAGCTTTCTCACACGCATTTGATGCTGTCTGTACGATGCTTCAATGTACGGTTCCCCCTCCACCCGGTCGCAAGCGGGCTGTTGTTCTGCTCACTGATGGTCGCCCCTCGCTGGATGCCATTGGCTTTGATGGAAACAATCCGGCACCCTACTTTGCCGAACTTCGACGTAGACACGCGGACCTGTTTAACACGTCAGAACTATGGGTATTTGGTCTTGATAAACAAGACCTCTTCTGGTCGCGTACGGCACCTTATTGGCAGCAAATTGCGCCTGACGGCAGAACGACACGGCTGACCGATCCTAGAGATATCGCATCAAAATTTCGCGATATTGCACTCACCGTGGTCGGCGAGCCACCTGCACCGGCGCAACCCTGTGATGGCAGTAGCTTTACGGTAGATCCCTATCTGGCAACATTGACGCTGTTACTTGAGTATCCCGACTTTGACAGCAAGGCCGCTTTCACATTACCGAACGGGGAAACTCTCACGCGCGAAGCGTCTGACTTGCTTGGTTACTCATATACCGGTATGTCTGAGACTTTCATTCTCGGCAGTCCGCCACCTGGTGAATGGAGTTGTAACATCATCGGCACAAGTGTTACACCGCAATTTCGCAATATTCAAGGTTTGTTTAGCCTGGCAAAAGTATCGGTGGGATATTCCGAAGGACCGTTAGCATCGACATGCCATGACTTTAGCCTGGTAGTAACCTATTTCGATGATCAGGGTAACAAAATCGTTGAATTGCCTGAATACCCATTGACACAAACACTCACGGTTACGATTGGCGATCGACAAATCACCCGTAACCTGGTGCGTGACAGTGATGTTCGTGACCGCTGGAAAGTTGAGGGAATGCTCAGTCCCAGTACAACTGGAGGAACCTATCCACTGGACATCAAAGTCCATTATGGTGATAAAGAAATCTTTCACGAAGATGATCAGACCATCACGATCGATCCGCGATTGCCCTGTATGACGATCGTGACTCCCCGTGATGGGGGCATAAGTCGTATGCACCAGCGTCTCTCGCCCGTTGGATCTACGTTTGTCATACAACTAACGCAAGGGGGCGAACCCGGCACTCCAACAGGCATCTTCCGCGATGATCTTTCACAGATTATCACTGGACAAGTAAAGGGACCAGCCGACTACGTGCAGACAATCGCGTTTAAACCCATTCCGGATCAACCTGGTCAATTTTCGGCAGTAATTGATGATTTGCAGACTCAAGGGGTGTATACCTTGACGACTGCCCTGGAAGCAACTACGCAGGAAGGTGAGATCTATGAACTGAGTCCGCAGAGCATCACTTTTAAACGAGTACCTGGAATGCTCTGGCTCATCGTCGAATGGCTCAAGCGTTTTGGTGCCTTGATTGCCATCATAATTGCTCTAATAAGTGCCGGCTTCTTTGTTTTTATGGTCACTGGTCCCTTTCCGCATGGTTCCCTGGTGTTTGAAGAACGGACATCTGGCGCACTGGCACAGATCCGTGAATGGAATGTAGTCAGGAGTTTTTCGTTGAGTGGGCAGAAAATCCTTTTCGGCAAATTTCGCACACGCTGGCCAACAATTAAGAAAGGCCTGCCGAAGGAGATGGGCCTGCGGAAACTCACGGTGCGTCGCTACACAAATGGACGCAATGAGGGTGTGACTGTCACGCTGCTCCGGACTGATAAGAAATCACCCCTGACCCTGCAATTTACGCGTGACAAAGAACACAAATCGTTTGATGGCAAGTATCGCATCACCTATGAAAACCTCGGAGCTTCGCGCAAAAAACCGTGAGGTTGCTGAGATCGATACGGTGTTGAGCAACATATCTGTTGTTGTATGCTATGCGCTCGATACAATTTATCCCAAGGAGAAACACAATGCCAGAGGTCGCAAATCCTGCCGTCATTATTGGACTGGGAGGCACCGGTAAGTGGGTGCTGACGTACATTAAGAAGAATTTGCTTGATACCTACGGTGGCCAGATACCAAAGACCGTACGGTTACTATCATTTGATACAACCTCAGAGCGAGTTAGTCGTGATGGAGTGGCTCAAGAAGAGGATGTACGCATTGGTGATGTTCAACTCGACAAACAGGCTGAATTTGTCTACCTTGGTGGGAATATCTACCAACTTTGCCGCGAAGTACGTGATGAGCGGAAACACCCTCACATCGGCTCCTGGCTCCAGGCACGTACTTATTTACAGATGGCAGATTCGGACGCTTTTGATATCTCACGGGGTGCTGGTCAGAAGCGACCCTTTGGTCGGATGGCGATCTTCTATGATCTTCAGCAATCCGTGCAGGCCAGGATCACAAACAAAATTCAGTCGGCAATTAGCGAAGTGATCGGTGCCAACCAGCGTCGCGCAGCTATTGAGATCTACGTTGTTGCGTCACTGGCAGGTGGTACCGGATCCGGCATGTTTATTGATATGGCTCACCTCGCGCGCTGGTTCGCGGATAAACAGATCCGCACCGGATTTGCCGTACGTGGTTTTCTGGCACTGCACAATACATTTCGCTCTGTGATCAAGACGGAGCAGATTCAGCCCCAGGCATTTGCTGCTTTGCGCGAACTGGACCGCTTTATTCAGGTATTTGACCAGCAATATCCCATTGTTTACAACCCGACCAACCCGATTCTCAATACAATCTACGGTGGACAACTGGGTAAACTCTTCGATAACTGTTATCTGCTTGATGCCAGTCGAGAGAACTTGCCGTTAGATAATTTCGCTCCAAATTACGGTGTCTTTCCATCCATTGCTGATTGTATCACCATGCTGTTGGATGGGAGCACAGGTGATGCCTATGCGCAACACTATAAAAACGTCAATACGCGTATTGGCGAAGTACAGAGCCAGATTAACCAGCCAATCTACAGCAGCCTGGGAACCTACTCGCTGGTACTACCAGTCGAAGATATCATCACCAGCCTAACCTATCGCTTTGCCATTGATCTGCTGGGCGAATACTTACTAAACCTGGAGCAACGTACCAATGACGCGGGACAGGTGCAATATATTTTACGCTATGAGGGCAATGCGCGTGAGGAGGCCGCAGCGCTTCTGCATGCAACCCAGAGTGTGTCCGGGGTTGCTAATACTAACTTTATTCAACGGGTTCCCGCGACTATAGATAGTCGTAATACGCGTCACGAGGCGTATATCAGCGAGATTGCCAGTCTTGAAGCACCAGAACTGCTAACATGGATCATCCCCCCGGAGACTGATCCAACGGTACAGGAACTGGCACGGAAGGTACGTGATGATTTAGAGGTCCAGCTAATTACCCGGGTTCCAACTAGTGAAAATATGGATGAAGATACGGTAGGAGGCTGTGACCGAGTCATCCGGGGGACACGTGATTTTCGTGAAGAGTACCTGGGGCGCGATGTGGGTGGACGACGAACTGGTGGTCTGTATCGTCGCGCATTGGAGCAATGTGTTTCAATTCACCGGGAACGCTACCAGATTTTACTCCAAGAATACATCCTAAGCCTACTTAATGGTCCTGCGCCAACCAACAAAGATTATCAACATGAGAAACGCGGTAAGTTGGGTCAGGCCCAGGCTGTCTTATCACACCTGGCACTCTATTTTACCGATCTTTCAACATTTTTGGAACGGGTTGAAGATCATCGCGAAAACCTCGATGATCTGCGAAGCGCTCAGGAAGAGGCATCACTATGTCGTTCTGAAATGGAGAAGCAAGCCGGTGTTAAAGGATTCATCGGGACATTTATTACCGGTCAGCAACCAGCCATTAAAGCACAGAATGCCTATCTTGAAGCTGAACAGTGGGCAATCGACATTGAAATCAAAGATCTCTTCTTTGATTTCTTGCATCATACCAGTAATACTCTGCGGACTGTAACCGAAGAATATAAAGCCGCAGTCGATGCATGGATCAACACGCTGGTCCAGGGTTTCTCTGGTACCTTTACCGATCCAGGGTTATATACCTACCTTCACACCGGATTGCAGCGCCATACAGCCAATCGTACCGATAAACAGCGCATCGCAGTGCATGAGTATGTCACCGATGATGCCTATGAGTCAGGACTGTACGCTTCAGTTTCTGCCGGCAAGTTTGTTGAGGCATTGACACACCTGGTCTGGGTAGGCGAACAGCAAGATCAGGGCTTCCGCCTATCACTCAGCGGTTGTACGATTGCGGGCAGCGGTCCAACCGGTGGTCGCTCAAGCACCGACCGCAATGCTGACTTCTTTTTGCATATGGCGCGGAATTACTTTGAACCACTCCGTGAGAGTCTGACCATTGCTGACAGGTTGACTGAACGTGATGCGATGCGCCTGGCAAGTACACTGCTTGATAAATGCAGTCCCATGATTCGTTATGATCCACTCAAATCAGGTGGGGCACAGGAACTACACTATTTCGTGTGTGTGAATGAAGGTCGGCAGAAGGCCTACTTTAATGAGTTTCGCGATGCGTTGCGGCGACTGGGTGCATCGGCGAAAGATAATCAGGTGTTGGACAGTTCGAACTCCTATACCTGCACCATTCTGGCCACAGCCGATGTTGTTGCCAGCTCCGGCTTGCACGCCTACACCGCTGCGGAGCGCGAATATAATAGTCACACTGGTGATGCCCGCCTGCTGCATATTTTCCCGGCAGAAGTTAACGCAGTCCAGTTGGAACAGCAATTGACCAGAATAGGTGAACAGCGTCGCCGCTTCTCGCATGTGCTGACAACCATGCTTGAAGATCGTAAGATGGTCGAGCATTTTATTCTGGCCACACTCTATCGGCTCATTCGTCTTGAAAAAGCGGAAAGCATGCAGAGTCGTTGGGTACTCTTCCTGCCCACCCAGCGCCGCCGCGGAACTGATCGCTTTGCGCTCACTAATGCCGAACATCAACCTTCGCTCTTTAAAGCCATGGAGTGCTTCGTATTTCGCCGAGCCGACATCAATAACTCTGCACAAACCATTGACTTCCCCTTGCTCGAAGAGGAACTCCGCCGATTTGAAGATCGGGCCAGTGAAGGAAATGATAGCCGTCTAATCAACCTGCTTGAAGGATTAATTAATAGCGATATCGAACCCCGGCGACATGATCGTGATCAGGCCATTCACGACCTTGGTTCCCTGATGCGTCTGCTGGTCGATGAAATCGTTGAGGGTTTACATAGTCGGATCAAGGCCAGTGGACAACACTATGATCCCGATGCCCTCCCACTGGATACTTCCGCACTACCTGCCGATAGTAAACCGACAGCACCACGTGAGACCGGTAACGGCACCACTGATGGTGCCGGTGGTTCTCCCGCTGTTGAGCCGATTTCAGTCGCCGCACCGGTATCTGAAATCGACAAACCAGCAGTACCGACGGACGGCAACACCGATACCGAGATGGCAGCACTCGACAAACTGAAGACCATGCTTGATCGGGGATTGATCTCGCAGGAGAAATACGACGCCAAGGTGCAGGAAATTCTGGATCGCATGTAAGAGTGGCATGGGAGATAAGGGACGCTCTATGTATCCTTTGTCTCCCATGCTGATGCAGTCACTCTACCCGGATAAGGGGCTCTCTATGGCAGTTCGTCAGTCACACTTTCTGTTGCTACGCATTGGGGTTCTGTTGCTGCTTTTATCTGCCCTGACTAACGCAGTATATGCCAATCCAGGAGCCCAGACTGAAGATAGCACCGGGTCTTCTGCCGCTCAGTGCGTTGAGGCGCTTGATCTGCTGATCATTATGGATGTGAGCAGCAGTATGGAAGAGCAACTGGACATTGCCCAACAGCAGACGAGCACATTAATGACTGCCTTACGCCAGGATATTCCGGATCTCCAATTTGGTGTTGCGTCCCTGGTAGATTATCCCAGCGCAGAGGGAAATGCGGCGGACTACCCCTGGCGGCTCAATCAGGCTCTTACGGCTGATACTACCCAGGTGCAGGCAGCACTCAATCAAGTGGTATTGCTCGATGGTGGCGATCCACCTGAAAGCTATGTACGTGCCCTGTCTGAAGCTGGTGATGCGGCGCAGATTGGCTGGCGTAGTGGCGCGCGCCATATAATTGTCTTTTGGGGCGATGCGTCGGCACATAACCCTGACCCGGGTGTTGATGGACAACCTGATACTGAGGATGATCTGCAATTTGATCAGGTGCTCTCAGCTTTACGCGATCAGGCTATTCGTATCTATGCAATTAGTTTTGGTAATCCAACAGATTTCGAGCGCATGGCGCGTGTGACGGGAGGGGCATTCTTGTCGGGCCATTCGGCCGCCGATCTTCCGGATTTAATTAAAACTGCGGTACAGCAGGAGTGCGCCACCACGCTATTACCGGGGGGCATCGTCCCTACCACACCTTCTACTGGCCCGATTGCACCGCCTCCGTCGGAATTACCTGACTGGTTTAGCCCCTGGTGTTTCTTGCCATTGCTGCTGTTGTTGCCCCTATTTCTGCTGCTTTTCTGGAAACGTCAGTCGGTACGCCGTTCGATCCGGCGTGGTATGCCGCTCCCGGAGATGGCAATACCCACGCCAATTCAACCGCCGGCTGAGCCAGTACCATCTCAAGTAACGTCGTTGCCACAGATACTGCCAGTACCGGTTACCTCACGTCCAGCGCTGCTGGTAGGATTAGGCGAAGCCGGGCGCTGGACTCTGACCTATATAAAACAAACACTACTTCAGCGAGAGGGTGGGTCTGATGTAACGCTGCTCGCTTTTGATGTTCCTGTTGATGTGGAAGGGCAGGAAACTGCGCGGATTGAGGTAATCACGCCGCATAGACCAGGTGGAATGACAGAGGTGCGCCTGGCAGATTCCGAACAATACTGGTTGCAGGGTAACGCCTCCCGGTTTGAGATGAAAATCCGTCAGGCAGCCCCAGCTTATCCGCTATTGCATGCCTGGCTATCCGAACGCACTGGTTCCTCACCTCACATAACAGCCCGTCTGGCTTTTCTCGATGAATTGCCATCCATCACGCCGATTCTTACAACCGCGCTCGAAGGACTGGCACAACAACAAGGGGTGGATGTCTATCTCATCGCCGGTCTGGGTGAAGCACTGGGCGCCGGGGCATTGCTCGATGTTGCTCAGGCGCTCCAGCTTATTGCCAATCAGCACAATCACCATATCGCGCTCCATGGCATCATTTACCTACCGGATGTGCTGGAGTTTGCGCATCCATTGCCGCAGGAGACTCGTGCTGCATCATTTGCAGTATTGCGGACATTAGAACGATTGCAAACTTCATTTGGGCAAAACCCACCCACATCACCGCTGTTCGACCCCCTCTTGCTGGGTGGAGATGCACCAGGCACACCATTCGAAAGCAAACTCTTCAGTAGCTGCACACTGTTGAGCGCGAACCGCGAGATTGGTCCATTGATTGGAATCCCACCTCAGCATGGTGTCTATCCAATGGCGGCCGATGCCATCAGCGTTGCGATCGAGCTCCCGGCAGCAACCTTTCTGCATGAACATCGCACGAATGTCAACAGTCGAGTGGGTCAGGCACAGCACAGCCTTGATACAGCCCTCTACAGCAGTTTCGGTACATTTACCTATCAGCTTCAGCTCGATGCAATTGTCAGCGAAGCAACTGCCCGATTAATCAATAACTTAGCGGATCATCTGCTGTGCCCGGTTGAGTCAACGCAAGTTCAGACCTTCTTTACCGACCTGCTCATAGCCGGTGATTACAAACTGTATCGCCATGCAGCATATGAACACCATGCACAGCCGTGGCAGCGGGATGCGGTGATTGATCTGCTTGAGCTATCCGCAGTGCGAGGACAGCTGCGGATGTTCCTGGGGGATGGGCTGCTGCGCTCTGTCCGTTACGCCGGTTTAGACGCAGATTCACGCAATGGTGCCTCCATTCGTAGTCTGATACAACACTATCACCAGCGTTATCTTGGCACACCAACAGCGACTGGTGAGTGGAGTCAAACAATTACGGCAAACAGTGAAGCGGCAATTGCGCTATTTCGCAATAAATTGCTCTCCGACATAACTACGCTATTGAACAGCAATGCATCAGGAGCATGGTCACAAGCGCTTACCCTGTGCGACTCGCTGTCACAACGTATGGACATATTACACCGTTCATTGGAGGAGTATGCCGAATCGCTCACAGCAGGGTTGCCGGAGATGCAGACAACGGCCCAACAATCCGCGCCGACATTGGAACAGCGTTCCTTCGATTTCTGGCGATGGTTATTGGGCTACCCTACCACTGGCACACAAGAGCAGGTACTGACACTGCATCAGGAATGGCTGGATACGGAACTTGAGTTGCTGGCAGCGCAGGGAGCCGGCATGGCTGCTGCCCAGATGCATACATATGCCCAATATGTACACTCTCAATTGCGTACCTATACTTCAATGTTACAGACAGAACATCAAAACGCTCAACAGCAACGTATGCTGCTGCGCCAGTACCGGGTAAACCAACTTGACATGGGACGCGTGCGTCATGACTGGGGGATGCCCCATACGGATGTCATCCAACTGCGGGCTTACACCGACCCGGAGCGACCACTTCCGCAAAATGAACGCGAGCGTCGGTATGTTCAGGATCTACGAAGCTATCTGGATGGAGAACATGTGACACACATCCTCAATCGGCGTCCGGCAACCTGGCCTGACCCGGTAAAAACTCTGCCGGAACAGATCTGCTGGACCTGGGATAGTGCCACCACAGAACCGGTAATCTATCCGATGCTGCCTGGTACGGGAGACACTCACAGGCTGCAGACAGGGAGTGAACTCTGGCGTGTCGCAGCGAGTTACTATGGCTGGATCCGGAATATATGCCTGTCCGACCTGCTTGCATCAGAGATAGACACACCCACTACACTGGCCCGACAGTTATCTGGGGAACGGAGCAGTCCGGCCATACACTACCTGCCTACAGCACGAGATCAGCACGAACTCCACACCTTTCTGGTGGTGCCGCCCGCTGCTGATCGAAAGAGTGATCAGCTATTTCAACAGGTTGTTACGGCACAACAGCAGGCGGGTGCGCTCCGCGTATTTCATCAGTATGTGATGGGTGGCGATCCACAACGCATAACCTACCTGACAACATATGAACTGATCGGGGCACTTCAGACGGGCGCACTCACTGCCTATGATCATCTGGCGGCGAGCTACACGATGCTTCCCAATCTTCAAGCTCAGATAGCGGTCGCAACACACGAAACCGTTGCGGCGCACTATGAAGAGCAGCGGCAGATAGTGCGCCGACGGCTACATCCGCGACTGGTTGATCTTTTCCAGGATAAGGCGCGCGTTGAGATCTTCACCCACGGGGTTCTGTGTAACATTATCGGCCCAGATCGCCGAGGAGCATCACGCATCGTACTTCACCTCGATAACCAATCACCAGTCGCGCCTGGTAGCACACTGCTCGATGGACAGTCAATCTGGTTGCAGGCACTGCGATGGTTTGTGCTTGCCGCCGATGCTCCGCTCGTACAGCAGGTGGCCTCAGCAGTACAGACCACTTTACCTGGACTCGATGATACAGCGTATGAGCAGTGGCTAAACCATGGGTTACCGGCCGACCTGCGGAACAGTCATGATCCGGCAGAACAGGATCTGGCCATGGTCATGCAAGCCATTCTCGATCAGATTTTTGTGTAGCAAAGAGGAAATCAGCATGCAAGTCGGTGATAAAATTTCGGGTACGCAGGGTAACTATAAACATATCGCGTTCAGACTGGAAGCTTCGTTGGGTACGCCCGGTCTTTTCGGACAGGCCTTTCTCTGTCGTCGGATCGACACTGATGAAGAAGCCGTTGTGAAGACCCTGCGCAGCGACCGTCCCTCGGAAGACCGTGAGCGATTCTTGCAGGAAGCGCAGACACTGGAGCGTATTGCTGCTGTTGAGGAAGGAGCCGGGGTTCACTATGCGGTGCGCCTGCTGGCGGCGAGTGCCCCCGATGCGCCCGAACCTTTTCTCATTATGGAGCGTGCCACCGGTCAGAATGTCCTGGATGATTTGCTGGAAGATGTAATTGACTGGCAGAGCGCACCGCTGGATGAGTATCTGGCGCTCACTATCGCCCGGCATTTTGCCCGCGCGCTTGGGTATGTGCATCAGGCGGGTATCTGCTACGACGATATGAAGCTGGATAACCTCTTCTGGCGATCTGACCAACCGGATGATCCCTTACGGATCATCGACTGGAATGTTACCAGCGAGGTGCAAACGCGCGGTGGCGTTGCCGGTGACTGGGCACGGTTCGGCGCGCGGCTCTACCAGTTGCGTACGGGCGTGCGCGTTGGGGTTGATCGTGACGGACGTGTGATAGGCGGCGGACCGGACGGTCCGCTCTGGCAACGGTTGCCGGAAGGAACCCGCGACCTGATTGAGCAGGCGCTGGGGTTGCGCTATACCGATGATGCACGGCTTATGCGCGATCTGGAGCGAGAAATTGACGAGGCGCAGTTACAGCGCGAGGGGCAGTGGCAACAACTCCTGGAACGTGCTCTGATCGCCGATGGTACAGCCACCAGTCACACGACTATTGATGTGCTGGCACCGCTGGCGCGAGCCGAGCAACTCCTACATGCCCTGCCGGCAGATGATCCTCAGCGTGAAACCAGACTGGCTCAGTGTGCCGAACTACGCCAGCGGGCTGAAGCGCGACGGGGTATCGCCAGTGCAAAAACGCTAGATTATGGTCGGCAATCGCTGGAGCGCAACGAGGCGCGACGGGCAGTAGAGTTATTTCAAAAGGCATATAACGATGTGGGGAAACGTGACCCGCGGCCGCGGCGCTGGCTCTGGCTGGCCTATATCGCCGCTGAACGCCCTGAAACCTATGGTGAGGTGCGTGACGATCTGGAGCATGCCGTGGACATCCTCAACATGGATGACCCGGAACGCCTGGGAGAAGCGCGCAGACGTCTGGCCACAGCGGTTAGTCCGGAAATGCCGCGTGTAAAAGCACTGTTAATCGAAGTGGAAGCCCTGCTTGCCGCCCATAAGCAGCAATTGGACGAATCATTGCGACAGCTTGGCTCGCTCAAAGAGCTCTTCGATCAGTACCCTGATCTTAGATTGCTTCACGAGCGTCTGCAACAGCAGCAGCAGCGCCTGGAACGAGAGCAAGCGGTTCTGTCCGAAGAAAAACGTCAGAGCGGGATTTTTGTGGAGCATAAGCAGCAGGCAGATCAAGCCAGAGAATGCGGCGATGATCAGGCGGCCATAGCGGCATACCGCCGTGCGCTGGAAGCGTTGACGCTCCTGCTGCGCGGGGAACGCAGTCCCACATTCGATCCGGGTCAGGCCAGGAAAGATCGCGCTGATGTCGCAGTACAGATAGCGCAACTGGAACAGCAAGCAGAAGCACAACGACTTGGATCCAGGGCACTGGAACTGTCACAACGTTCGGATCTCCAGGATCGTCTGCAGGCTGACATGCTGCTGGAACAGGCCAGGCAACAATGGCCGGCGCTGCTATCCCCATCTCCTGCCACGCGACCAACCGGACTACGTGACCTGATAACCAGAATAGAGGCGATACATCCGTCATTACGCGAGGCACGCTTACTTGCCGAATACCTGACCGAGATGCAGACAACTCCACTTGGCCATACCCAGCAGGAGGTTGGGATCCTGTTTGATCGGCTTCGTAAGGAGGGGATTACCGGCAGCAACGGAACCTCCCTGGCTGATCTGAAACGTGAACTGGAAAACTCCAGGGGTGCGTCCATTGAAGATTTGCATACAAACCTGGAAGAAGCGCGCAAAGACCTTGACCAGGGCAACCTGGACGGAGCACGCGAGCAACTACAGGCGGTTCGCGCACATCTGCCGATACATAACGATCATCAAGATATCCAGTCGATTCGCCGTATGCTGGAAGAATACGAGAAACAGCTTGATGAAAAAACAACCCGACAGACTCAGCAAGCCGAACGAAACCGCAAAATTGAAGACGCGCAACGGTTGTGGCAGCAGGCCCAGGACCAGGTGCATGCTGTCCTGCAGGAGGAGCCCGAACATCCACAAGCCCGATCCCTACAGCAGATATGGGATTTTCACGATCTGGATGAACGTATACAGAAGAAGCTGGCAGACGAACTAAATAGACATATGGACCCCCTGGCACAACGTGTGTCATCGACGCTTGCAGACAATCTGGCAACCTTCCCCCAGAAGACAGAGCTTAAAACTCTGGAGCAGAACCTGCGCACCGGCGTGGTGCAAGATGTGACGCGCCAGGTAGCAGAACTGTCGCAGATGAGGCATATCGAAACTCTGGCACAGCGCGTGCCGGAAACCCTTATGAACGACCTGGCGAAAATCAAACTCCTGATAGAGGAACTGAGCAAGACATCAAGGTCGCCGACGACAGTGCAGCCAACCGACTCTCTAGCGCAGAATGTGCCGGCAGCGACGGTGGAATCACCCCCGGCAATACCCCAAAATCCCCCTGACGTGTTGACCCAGGTATCACAGACATCACCGGCACAGGCGGAGGGTACTGCGCCCGCGAATCGCCGCGAAGAGAAACCGCCCGAGTTGGCCCAGGCTGCCTACGACCTGGCCGAGATGATATTGAGGGAAATACCAGATACCCTCCGAAAATCACAAGACCAAACGCAATATCAACGTAAGGTTAACAAAAAGCTTAAACCTCAGGAATTTAAGCAACTGCCTCAGAAGCGTGATCTGGTAAAAGAGATTTTAATCCTGGTACAACCACATATCCCGAAGGCGGCAGATAGCCTGAACCGTCTTGAAGCGTCACGTGAGAGATATAGTAAGCGAGATTCATCTCAAAATGGTACTACTAAGACAGAAGAGCTCGCCTCTTCAAGTTCAGCGACCGAACCGGATGCGATGTCTGCAAACGATGAAGCAGATAAAAAAAAAGTGAAACGTAAGCGGATTATCGCTATGGCACCTGGAGCAGTCGCTATCGTTGCACTGATTGCTGTGGTTATGGGCAGAATCTTTTTTGGTACTGGGCAGACCCGGGAAGATCTCGCAGGCCAGGGTGGCGGTACAAAATTACTGACTATAGCAACCGCTCTCAGCGAGACAATAATGCCAGCGACATCAACGGTATCACCTACTCCGTCGGTCACGGCAACGCCAACCAGCACGGCAAGACCAGTTCCATTTACAGCCGAGAGCATCGAATCCTTCAGTCCGACTGATGATGATGTCTTTGCACATACGCTGGCACAGAGCACTTTTACCCTGAAATCAGATACCATCCTAAGTAATGAAGATGTGGCGCGGTTAACCCTCCGTCCGGATACTTCACCGCCGCCGGATGCGACTACATCTGATGACGACAATGGAATATCGACAGGTGAACCAATCAGATTGGTACGTGCAACCCGGAATGATGGAGGATCTGAGGGTAATGAAGAAGTAGTGTTGCAACCGGAAAATCCGCTGCCGGAACTGCCACTTTCCGTCGATGAACCGGAACTGGTATTAACGCTGTATGTTGATGACCAGCCGACAGGGGTTACAGTTACAGTTCGGCTAGAGCAAAAAGAAGTACGTGGTGTTCTAGAAGAAAACCAGGATCCGGCGGATGGTAATTTCTTCAATTTGCAGGATGATGGTCAAGATCAGAGGTTAACTATATTCCTCTGGGAGACACCGAACCAGCAGGAGAATAGCCAGGTAAAGGTAGAGAGTAGAGACGTCGTCGTGGTCAACGACGATACAGTATACATCCTGGAAGAACAGGGGGAGCACTATCGAATTGCTGTGATCAAGGCAACCGATCCCGACTCCCAGGGACAATCGGGCTGGATCAAGCGGCAGTATGTGGATGGCGGGGCAGCACTACCGGCAAGAGACAGGTGACCAGCAGGTGGTGACGTTCAGATACGTATCACAGTAGAAATACAGGAGTATGAGCCGCAAGGTATTTCACAGATGAAGCTGTTTTGGATAACGCCAGTCTGAGCCTGAACACATAAGCAAGCCATCCTCATAAACGGTACCTGGAGCAGAATATTATGGATGATCCACAAACCTTGATAACCGATGCCGATGCGGCCCTGTCCAGCGGCGAACTGGACACCGCTGAACATCTGTATAACCAGATTGCTGATGATACGACACTGCCGCGCGAGACGGTGGACTACGCCATTCAGCGCCTGCGCGAAGTGCGGCGCCGACGCAAGCAGATCACACAGCCAGTCGAACGCAAAAAGAACCGATCGACCCGACGACAGGAGGATCTGACCGAGTCACAAACCACTCCACTATCTACGGACGATGACGGTAGTGATCCGGTTCCTGCTGCGCCACTGCACGTTGACGGTGATGATCCGGCTCCTGTCTCACCACAGGCTGACGGTAGTGATCCGGTTCCTGCTGCGCCACTACATATTGACGGTGACGATCCGGTTCCTGCCCCCCTACAGACTGACAGTAATGAGCCAGTTCCTGCTGCGCCACTGCATGTTGCCGATGACGCTCCGACTCCCGCCCCACCACACCCTGACGGTAGCGAGCCGGTTACTACTCCCCCCCCGCACACCGAAGAGGAGCGGTGGGAATGGGCCCAGCAACGCGTGGCCGAACTCCTGACGGAAGCCGAACAACGGCAGGCCGAGGGTTCAGCGGATGGATATCTGCAGGCGCTCAAGTTGTTTGACCGCATCCTCGGCTTTAGCGATATTTCGCCGGAGCAGCGGCACGCAGTTGAGGTACAGCGATCTGAGGTCACCGCAGCGCATGCGGCACTAATTACCGGGCAGAACCAGGATACGCCCATGGACGAAGCAGACAGATCCGGCGATAGTCGCACCGACGCTATCCAGCAACGTATCCAGGAACTGGACAGGCAGGCACGGAGTTACCTTCAGCGTCCGACGACGGCGAACTACAAAACGGCAATCGAGTTATATGATCGTATCCTCAACTTTAGCAATCTTACCCCCGATCAACAGACCGCATTTCAGCACCAGCGCGATGCGGCACATACTGCCTATGAACAGTTTCGTGCGCAGTTTGGGCAACTGACTACAGCCCGCCAGATACAGCGGGATGAAGAAGAGTTGATAGTCACGCGTAAGTTGCTTAATGCAGGTGTCACGGTTGGTCCCGATGGTGAAGAGCTCAATCCCCGGTTTGACCAGTTGCTGGTTTCTGTACGGCAAAAGCTTTTGCGGGTTGGTCGTGAACGCGCGGCTCAGGCCGAGAAACAGGCTGATGATGGAACAGCCTATCTTGATCTTCAACTGCTGGAAGCAGCTACTGCCAGTTACGACCAGGCTATTCGATTGATACAGGGAGATGAAATTCAGGGACAGGATACGTCGTCAGAAACACAGGTTGCCATCAGTGCGATCAAAAACCTGCTGGTCAATGCCGATACCGAGCAGGCGATACGTGAGTACACCGAGCGCCGCACTGTGGTCGCGGAAACTCGTACCGCGATTGCGCGCATCCGGCCGCTCTTTGACGATGCAGATAAACTCTTTGGCGCAACCCGGTATGTCGAGGCAATCACCATCCTGGAGAAGACCCAGGCACTCATGGGCGACCATCTCAAGATCCGGTTGGTAGATGATTTACAGCACCGCGCGCGACAACGCTGGGAACAGGTCACCCTGGCACAGGCTGATCAGTTGTTGGAAAAGGCGCGCATGGCCGACAGTCGTCATGACTATGCTCAGGTTGAACAGCGTGCCGGCGAACTCATTGGTCTGGAACCGCATCTACAAACGGATGCGCTTCAGGAGCGTCGTCAGCAAGCCCGGGAGTTACTTGCCGGACTGCGACAGCGCGAGGAGCACCTGAGTACACTGGTGAACGAAGCCGGCAGGTCACGCGCGCGTGGCAACTTATCCGATGCCGAACGTCTGGCGCGTGAAGCACTGGCACTGCGCCAGGGATATGGACCAGCACATGAGGTATTGAATGGCGTATTATACACCCTGGTCAAGGCCACGCTACGCTCTGCGGAAGAGGCTTTATCGGCACCAACCGATGAACGGCTCCAGAACAGTCGGGATGCACTGGAAAAACAACGGAATCATGTTGGCGAAATCAGTGATGCCCGTCGTCAGAAAAAGTTAACCGAGGATATTGAAGGAACACTCGCGCGTGTCAAGCGCAAGATAGATGAGCTTGTACAACGACGTGCAACCCAGGAACGTGCGCGCAATCTGGTAGATAAAGCCAGTAACCTGGCACTTGAAGATCGCTACTCCGAGGCACTGGAGACCCTGGTCGAAGCGCGCGAACTTGATCGCGCCAATCCACACATTGATGAGAAGGAGACCGAGATCCGCGCCGATTGGGCCGGCTTTTTGAAACGGCGCGCAAGTGAGTTTATGGATGCCGTTCCGTCCAACCCTGGTGCGGCATTGCAGTACCTCGACACACTGCGTGTACATGGAATGGAGGATGTTGCCAGCGTTGAATTACGCCGTCGCGCCGAGCAACTGGCGTCAAAAGAGCAGGGACTCCGTATGTTCGACCAGGGCGACTTTGTTGCAACAATCGAGGTATTCAAACAGGCCGATCTTAACGACCAGGAAGTTCGCTCGACCCTGCGTGAAGCACGCCGTAGAGAAGCACAACGCCTGATGCATCGTAGCTGCTGGTCAGAGGCACTGGAGGTTTTGCACCAGGTTGATAGTGGTGAACAGGGCTTTCCCGCACTAATGAGCCGCGCGCGGGCTGAACTTCTGCTTGAACAGGCTCAGACCCACCTGCAGGAAAAGGTATTTGACAGCGCCAGAACGGTTCTTAACGATGCCGAACGCGAACCGTTAGGCGATCTCCCGGGTCGTATTCAGGCACTGCGAGAAGAGATCGAGCGGGCTGAAGCAACCTTCCGGCGTGTCCAGTCGCTCCAGCAGGATGCCGAGTCGCAGTACCAACGCTACCAATCGCACAAGAATCGTGACGATCTGCTGGCGGCCATTCGTACACTGCATACAGCACTTGTTCTACCTGAGTTGCGCGCCGGAGATAGTTTGCGCAACATCGTTCAGCAGCGGCATGACGAACTACAACGGCTTTATGAACGCGACGTCACTACCGAACGTGACCGACTTCTGGCTGAGGCCGAACAATCGCTCAACGAAGACCGACTTGACACGCTCCGTGATGCGCGCCGCTGGTATACCGCCGTACTCGAGCTTGCACCCAATCGGCAGGATGCCGAGGCAACTGCCGGCTTGAACCGTGTCCAGAAACAAGTACGCGCAGTACGCGACAAACTGATTGAGGAGACCCAGGTGCTGCTCAATATGCGCAATGCCCAGACCAGGCAACGGGGCATTCGCCCTGAAGATACTCGTACATTGATGGCCCGCCTGGAGGAAGCACAACAACTTGACGCAGAACAGCATCGCGGTATGAATGAAGCATTACCGGCATTAAGAGAGGCATGGCGTGCCTGTAATGCTGCCGAAACCGATCTGCATGCTGCCCGTACCCGCTGGGTTGCAGCACGCCAGGCCGGTAGTCTGGAATTTCGTGACGCCGAACTCGATCTTCAGCGAGCCCTGCAACATTTCGAGGGGCGTCCCTATACCCATGTCGAACTTGATCATAACAGTCTGGAAAGTCTGGCTCGTCGTATGACCACAGACCGTGAGGCCCAGGTGCAGATTGCGAACAGTGTCACGGCAATACGCAACGCTCTGGAGCGTGATGATAGTGCTGCAGTTATTGCCGAGTTTGCCGAACTGGACCGAGCAGAGGAAACTATCTATACCACAACCGTATCCCTGGCCGAACGTATTGCCACTGTTACGGTACCACGAACACCGGCGGAGCGTAGTCCACACCAGTATCGCCTCTTGCGTGGCATTGCGGAAGAGATCACAACCCTGCAGCAGCGCGAACGCGACGCGCCCAACATTCAAACGTTGCGTGACATTCTTCAACGGCGCAGTGCCCTGCAACGGTTACTGGAAACGCTGGATAGTGACAACCGGTTTGGGTTGTGCTAAAGGAAGGGTACTATGAGTAATACCGAGTTAGATCTTGATCAACTAGAAACCTGGGAGCAGGCGTTGAATGAGGGTCGTAAGCTCGCACAGCAAGCGACCGAACAGCAGGCGGCAGCAGCAGCGGCGGAACAGGCACATCAGTGGCAGACTGCGGCCGATCTTTATCGACAGACACGTACTACTTATGCATCCGCGCTGACTCAACTGGAAGCGCCGGCTGCGATCACAGATACCTCGTACAAGGCATTGAAGAGCCTGCGCGATGAAGCGCAGCAGATCCGCCAGTCAGTGCAGGCTGCGCTCACAACCCTTGATCAAGATCAGCGAGCTGCGCGGTGTGAGCAAAATATCAAGGAGGCGCTGGATTTGCTTGAGCAGGCGAATACGGCCCGAATTGAAGGCAATTATGACGAGGCCCGCACACTGGCAATCCAGGCCCGCGATAAAGACGCTGCGTTGAGTGACGATGCCGACCGTATTATTCGCGCTGCCGATGAGGAAGCAGGAGAGGGATCGAGTCGACAGGGAATTATCGCCACTATCGTTATACTACTGCTCGTAGTAGGAACCGGGGTTTTTTTCGGGCCAACCCTGTGGAACTGGTTCAGCGCGATGCTTTTTCCAGTGGGGGCGTCTATTCAGGGAATTTACCAGTTGTAGCTGTGAGAAATACTATGCGTTATGCCATTTTAAGTGATATTCATGCGAACCTGCCGGCATTACAGGCCGTGCTTGATGACCTTTCTGACCAGTCGGTCACGGCGTTGATCTATCTAGGGGATGCCGTGGGCTACTATGCTGATAGCGCAGCCGTCATTGCATTGCTGAGCGATCTGGTCATGTCGGGTTATGGCAAACGTGATGGCAGAGAAGAGCATGGACTACTCTGGGTTCCGGGTAATCATGAGTGGGGATTACTCGAACGAACCGAAGAACACTTCTTCAGCCCTGCGGCCCGGATCGCCTTGCAACAGACGCGCACCGACCTGACTGCCGATGAGTTGGAACTGCTTGCGCATCTGCCGCAACGCATCGAACTGGATCTGGAAGACAATCTGTCGCTGACAATTTGCCATGCCACACCCGGCGATCCGGTCGGGCTTACCGGCTATATTGAAAATAGTGAAGATGCGCGTGATGCCGCACAGCATCTGACGACACCTCTCTGTCTGGTGGGACACACCCACTACCCACGCATCTGTGCAGAGGAGGCAGCATCGGTAGCAGGCCAGGCGCGCTGGGAGGTCATTGACGTTTTTGAGGCCATGCTGCCGGGCGGCCAATACCCACTTGGCGATCAGCGATTAATCCTTAATCCAGGCAGTGTGGGTCAACCCCGCGACGGCGACCCGCGCGCCGCCTACGCCATCCTGGATACCGGGGCAAAAACCTTCAGTGTGCGCCGCATTCCCTACGACATCGCGGACACGCAGGCGCGACTACGCGCCTGGCTCCCCAACGCACCCGCTGCGTTACTCGATGGACAGGGGGGATTAGCCGGTCGGTTGGAATTGGGGATTTAGGGACAAGCATCATACGGGTAACTCCAAATGTATCGAAATCCATCAAGAAAAGGACGGTAGGTATGAACACATCAGAACGCATGGAAAAACATCTTTATGAAGTCCTACAAAAAGCGATATGGCTTCTCGACAAGAAGACACAAAGGCTTAACGCGATACGGATAGGAGCGGGAACCTCAGTCCTCCAAACGCTTTATCATCAAATAACCAATTTATCCAGTTGCATAACCGATGAAAATTTCAGGGAATATACATGCAATAAAATTACCAAAGAAAAACTTTCTTTGATTGGTATTTTATGCTCCATTATAGCCTCACAGAAACAAGATGAAAGCAGAGAAGGTTTGAAGGCACGCGTAGCCCTGCTTGACATAGCCAGTTGCATTTACGACTTAACCAGTGACGGACAAATAACCACTCAGGATAGGGAGAATCTGAAAGAAACACGGAGTTTCTTTATTCGTCGGCTTCACCAGATGGGTGCCTTTCCCAACTCTCGTTTGCATTCCGCCGATAAACTGAAGAACAATGCAATTCAGTTAGACAACAAAGTGCAAGAGTTTGCACGGCAGCTTCAGGAAGCCTTAAAAACAAATACAACACAGGAGACAGAACAATGACAGGTACATTCACGCAAGAACAGAGTGCAGCAACTCCTCCTACCATAACAGGTAGCGTGTCGCTTATTGTCACATTCTATGGTCCACTGAACAAACTAAATCAACTTACATCGGTACTGTGTCGATATTTTGACTTGAAACCATTTGCTTCTATAGATAAAACCTGGCTTTATCCTGCAGATAGTACTCTTCCGGAGAGGGTATTACAGCAATTTGAACCACCAGCAGCCCGCGATACCAGTATTGTTCAACTTCTTCTGAATGGCGAAGGTGAGGTAAAAAAATATGGAAAAACCTAGAAGAAAAGGTAATAAAATCCTTGCAAGAAAAGATGGATGAGAATGCATCTCTTAAAGATATGCTTAATACTTCTCCTATTGCCACATCGACAAATCGTTCTCTCTGGGGGTATACACAAGTGAAACAGGTTTCAATCGATTCGTCGTATGATATAAAGAAAACAGCAGAAAAATTACTGGACACCCCACATCTTGCCGATGATAGCTTAGAGTTTGGTCATCTCTGGTTAGTAGAGACCCCCACGAAAGGCTATGGACTGCAGGCAAAAACCGAGTATGTAGCTTTCTGTACTTATGAACAGAATGATGACTTTATGGAAAAGATACTTTTTGGCCCACACTCATTACTTTTAATGCCCGACTTAATTGCGCATAAAGGATATCATCAGATTCGGCAGTATCAATTCATTCATAGTGGAGACAGCATAAAAACCCATACAAATAAGATCCGGGATATCATCGGACAACTTTTACAAACTACAAACTACACCGATGCGAGTACTATCGAAATAGCACAATCATATGATCCATTAATTGAGTCTTTACCGTATCTAGAAGGTTTACAGATTTCCCTGGAACGGATGCTGCATAACTATACCTGGTGGCGCGAACGTTTTAGCAATGACATCGTGGAATATCACTATTCAGCGTTAGAAACCGCCTCGTGTGAATTAGAACTTCTGGTCACTGAAGTTAAAGGAACACTGGAGGTAACACATACTGCCATAGAACTGAGAGAAGATCGGCATAATAAGCTTCACGAACTCTGGAGGCGACGGATAGAAACATTAATTATAGGTATTGGTCTTATACTGGCCATACCACAGTGGATCACACTCGATGTCGTCGGGTCATTATCCTGCTGGGTTCCAGTATTAATTACGTCAAATCAACCTGATCCCTGCTCGACACTTTCGCTATTTATATGGCAGTGCGTTTTACTCATAATTGTTGGACTTGTCGTAATGCTTGTGCTTGATCGCATACGCCGACGTTGATGGATTAATTCCCGGCGTAGTTGCAGTACTGACACAGTGCGGCATTACCGGTTCGTGTGATAACCGTAGTGGGAGTGGTGCAGCGGTAAGGAATGCTAGAATGAAACATTACGCAAAGTTTAATGTCTTGCTTATTGGTGTAGATCATTGCACGCATTTACCGAAACTTTCCCCACTGAATGCACAAGCTTCAATTCAATATCTAGAACACTTCTTTGAAAGTTATGGTTACATGGTTTTTCCTTCATTATACAAAAGTAAAAAATACCAGGAATTCAGCAAGCCAGAAGTCAGTAAGGCACTACAAAAACTCCAAGGACTGCCGGCAGATAGTACCGTTATTATTTATTTTTGCGGACATGGGTATCCACTTCCGGAAAACTTTCCTCAACATGTGTATCTTTGTCTTCAAAATACCAGCGATGAGAGTGAAGAAAAACTGAAAGAAACAGCTATCCAGGATATATGGTTCGGCCAACAGGTAACAGCAGTTGCTACAAGAGTAGAAAGATGCCTGGTCATCATTGATGCCTGTTATTCAGGCCACATCGCTGACACAATAATAAAAACAGCAGAAGCATCGAACATTTCGAATATTATTGTCATCGCCTCATCACAAAGAGACGAGGTATCGTTTGTAACACAAGAATGTGGTATAACGACTTTTTCAAAATATCTGATAGCCGGCTTAAAAGATAGCTCCAGCAGATCAGGATGGATACACAGCCGAGATCTTTTTGAATACATTAAGAAGGGTTTATCGATGGAAAACAACAAATCAAATCCTATAATGCTATCGCAAAACAACCAGGACTTTCCAATAGTTCAAGTTCTGGATAATAAAATTGAATGGTCGCCACTTTATGAAGACTGTCAGATCGGTAACGCGCTTATTGTAGATACCAACCCTACTGATACTGATAAATTAGAGCCTGTTTCTGATGAGATCGAACTGTTAACCAGGTATGGGTATCACGTGACCTATATTACTAATACGGATCCTCATATTCTGTGGAAAGATTTGATTTTATTTTTAGAGGAAGCAGCAAAAGAAACGCGTCAAGATAAAACAAGTTTTGTATTCTTTAAAGGAGGCAACATTGTTGGATTTACTTGGGTAAGACCTGAGGATATAGGAGGGCATGATAAACCTATCATTTTCGCCTATGATGATGATGATCATGATGCAAACACTAAATGTGTCAAAGAACTTCTTGACCATCTTCGGAACAAATATTCCAACACAACAATCATGCAGAATCCGAATTCCCGAGGCCAATTTCTTCAAAACCTGCTTAATCAGGATATACGTAGTGTTGATAAAGGCAAGATGCAGCTACGAGCAAAATTCGAGGGATCAGAGAGTTATATGCTTTGCCTACCTCTCATCGAAGGCTTGTTAGAATTATTTGAACATACAGAATATGATATTGAAGATATCAAACAGATTTTAAAATATGACCGAGGATTTGAGGATGGGAATATCAGATTACGACGGTGGTGGTGGTTTGTAGAAACATTGAACGAATCAAACAAATCAGATGTTCCGCAAAGAGCGAAAACATTAAGTGAATTTGAGCAAGCTTTACAAAATGACAAAGATCGATTAGATGTTCTTTTTGGCAACATTAGCAATTGGGCTGAAACTGAAAATCATCGAAAGTTACGCGCTCACTGTCAACTCATGATGGCTATAGTAAAGACTAAAGAAACGCTTGATAATCAAGTTTTTAATGACTTCTTCAAGAGAGTGAGTGAGTTACGCGAAAGTCTTGATATAGCAAACGCAGTACCTGCTTTTAAAAACCGCCTTGAACAATGTGTTGGTCGAGATAATTTGCGAGAAGTACTGTCAAACATAATGCAGATTGTCAAAAAACAGAATCTTTCTTTGAATGGAGATGAATTACTAAAAACTTACAACTTATTACTGGATTTCTCTAAGTATTATATCAAAACCCCACAAAGTAAGGATAAGGAGTGGTTAAAAGGACAGCAATGGCTTGCTAGCAAACTGGACAAAGCTGAACAAGAAAATAAAAATCTACGTGGCGAGATAGAACAAAATAATAGCAGAGTAAAAGAACTTGAGTTGCAGGTGCAAATGCGCGATAGTAAAAACAAGGTTAATGATCATGATACGCAACTGGAACAGAGCCGGCAACAAGCTGAAACTGCCAACCAACAGATAGCGGAACTCACGGCCCAACTGACCGCGAGCCGGCAACAAACTGAAGCCAAGGAGCAGGAACTAGCCGCCAGCACGCAATACATTGCCGATCTGGAACAGCAACTTACCGCTGCCACAGAACGAATTACCGATCTGGAGCAGCAACTTCAGCAACAAGCTGAAGCTGCCAACCAACAGATAGCGGAACTCACGGCCCAACTGACCGCGAGCCGGCAACAAACTGAAGCCAAGGAGCAGCAACTTACCGCTGCCACAAAATGCATTGCTGATCTGGAGCAGCAACTGGCAGAGAGTCAAGAGCAGATTACCGCGCATGAGGCTACGATTGAACATCTTAAACGATTTTCGCTTGCAAGTTTCTGGCGTAGGCCCCTCTTTGGGTTTATTTTCTTCTGTGTATGTGTGGGTATAGCGGTTTTTCTCCATATGTACCTATAGACATAGAACTATCCAAAGATCTTAGGGAAGCGGAAGGAAATACTCATCCCTTCTGTGCTCCATCGTCCAGTGGGCGTGGCAGCACCAAGCGGGGGAGAGCAGACCAAGGGATGGATTAAAGTTTCCGCTTCCCTTATATGAAATGACTCATAGTACGGCAAATATCACTTGAAAGCAGATAACGGTCATTGTTGACGGCAGCACGATATCATTACAGAAGATTGCTTATAGTACAAATTAGCATTCGAGGAGCATTACCACACCGTGCATCATTGTAGGAATGTCCAATCCCGTTGTAGTACCAACATCATTCATGGTGGAGTGGAGTTGTAGCTATGAGTCAATCAAATCCGCAACAGACTACGCGAAGTAATAAGGAAAAACGCGACATACTTATCAACATAATTCTTGTTGCGGCGGGGCTAGTTGTACTGATTCTTGTAGTATTCATGCCTTTACTTAGTGAACCAACAACGAAAGTAACAGGTTCGACTATTCCTCCAACTTCGAAGCCAATCAATACGCTAATCCCGTCGCGTACCATAGTACCTTCACTAACGACTACGACTGCTCCAACCACCACCTCGACCCCACTGCCTGTCAGTCAGCGGTTGGTTAAGTTGTGTACTACCGACGAGGAGCATGTCAGTCTTAGTTACCGTGGGCATCCGCTGCAACATTCAACTTTGCTGCATGAACCATTCTACGACCGCTATCCCACCGCTGGTGACGAGGTATGGGATGCAGGATTGGGGGATAATGTTACCTTCTGTATAAACAGCAATAGTATTATTACTACACATTCCACACGCTCAAGCCCGGATGGACCCGATCTCGTGACATTTAATGTTGCTAATGTAGAAGACAATGTTTACTCCAAACATATCTGGTTAGTACTCAATGCCCGGAACACCAGTACAGATGATAGAGATAAAAAGCTGGCGGTTGTCTCAGTAGCGTTTCCCGGTTATCACAAGCGCTTTGAACTGAAACTTGGGCAAGAGCTAGCAGACTGGACTGATGGAGATCATAGCATAACACGCTATACCGCAGCCAATGTTGTTCCAATCTTGCACCTGAATGTACGTGATTTTGCAACGCAACAGCGGTCTCAGCTTTTAGCCGTACGGCTTGATATACCTGATCGTGATCCCATACAGGCTATCTCGATTGAAGATATCAGCCAGCGGGAATTAAATAATCCCACGCTGGCCCTGGATATCATAGCTTTGACGATTGTGAAATCAGCTTCTTTGCCCACTATTCCCACACCGGTACTAACTCCGACAGCATCGGCAAACACGCTGGTGAATACTCTTTGCATGGAGCACTACTATCGGGAACAGTCACGCTATATTTCTCGCCGTTCTTTTATGGACGTCGCCAGTTCAGGCGATCCTTTAGAGACAGGATTGAGACTTGCTGACAGTTGTGAAGATCGTGACCGTGTGACTCTGGTTCAGTCACCGAATGTACCAACGGAAGTGCCTTTCGTCCTGTATAGAACCGGACCGGTTCTGGAAACCTGGCCCGAGGATCCTGTCGCGCATCGGGGATTTGACTCAGCGATCAACCTTGATCTGACAGATGGCGATATGGAACATGTGACACGGATCTATTTATTGATGTCGGCCCGTAATTTATGTGTCCGACAAAATATTCCGGAGCACGTCATACGCCTGGGTGACCGGATCGGGAGAATTGTTGTCTCATTTGAAGATGGGTATACACTGCCTGTTTTCCCATTAGAGGCAGGATTGACCATACGCCAGTCGCGCACTCCTGATGAATGTGGCAATAACAGGGCCATGCGCGAGATCGCAGGTGGTAGCAAGTATCGAAAAGACGGTATGCTCATCACAGCGTCAGCCCTGCGAGTTCCAGAAGTACGGCAAGGGATTACCGAGGAATACACAAGTTTACAACTCGACCTGGTGACACTGACCGTTCCAGAATACCTGCGGGACAAGCGCCTGATATCCATCGAGATTGTCGATGACACAAGAAAGAACCGCGAGGCAAGCACACAAGACTTTTATGATCCCTTCATCACCCTGTACGGTGTAACACTCGAACATGAACAGTAAGGAGTGCTATGTATGAGCTTGGCAAAAAAGAAGAAAAACACGGATGACATCCCTGGCCTGACTGCGGCCTTCACTACCCCCTTTGTCATCAGCAGTGTAGCTGTCTTTATGGTCTGGCTGGTTCTTAATGGCTATATTTCCCCAACAATGGCCTGGATTCTGGGAAGCATAATGGCTGTAGCGCTCACCGCCGCACAGGTGCCGCTCTACCGGTCTCTGGTGGGAAAGAGTATTTCGCGGCCGGGTTGCCTGGGGGGGCTTTATACCTATGCTGCTTGTATTGTGCTCTGTCTGCTGCTCCTGTGGCAGGCAGGTCCGGACGGAGCGCTGATAGGCGTGATTGTTACACCACTCAGTTGTTTCGGTATTGCTGCGCTGGTGACATCGCGTGAGTCGGGTCAATCCAGGCGTAAAAGAAGAAGGAGATAACTATGGGTTTGCTCATCGTTTTCATTATTATCATTGCCGCTATCGGAGCATTTGCTGTTATGAGTCAGGGAAGCAACCAGCAAAGCGCATTGGCCGTGCCTTCGCTGGCCGGCGGTGCGTTGATCATTCTGGCATTCTTCGCGCTGCCCTGGGTGCGTCTAAGTGGCGTTGGCGATCTTATCCGTCGCTTTGGTGGTACTTCGCTTCCGCCAGAGCTGGTTGACCAGATTGGAGATCCCGAACTGGTGGCAACGATCCAGGAGTTGCTTAACGATGTCACCAGAGTCACTGGCTGGACATTTGTGACAGAACTCCCGACGGTTGGTGAGGGATTACGGATAATCCTGTTTTTTACCCTTGCTGCGGGTTTTGTTGCGCTTGTCGGCGGTATTATTGGCATGGCCGGCGGTCAGGCCGGACGTATGGTCGGAATGATGCAGATCGCCTGGAGTGCGCTGGCAGCACTTATGCTGCTCTTCTCAATGGGACGTATTCGCACCTTTGGCCTCGATCTGGGTCTTATTGGCTCTGCTTTAAGTATGCTTGGACTGACGGTTGGAACCGGTGTATGGATCACATTTCTGGGATTGGCGGCAAGCATAGGGGGAGGAGTATTGATGCTCAATACCACCAGTCAGACACCCGTCAGACGTGACCGGCGCAAGATTAGTCGTTCCAGACGGTTACAATCCCGCCGGAGATAAGCGATGCGGACACACCGACGCCACCGAGCGCATCAACGGCGAACATCCACTCGCCGCGCTACCCATCGACCGGCTTCGACACGACCGTGGCGCATTCTGGCTACAACATTGCTGACAGGTCTTTTGCTCGCAGGTGGCTGGTTGCTCTGGCAGCAGCACATTATCCCACCTGGTTCGAGAACCGGTCACCAGTTGCCCGTGTTAGGTGACCCATTGGTAACGCGCCAACCTGGGAACCTTAGCGCAGCCACCGACCTGCCGGCAAGCAGTACGACCCCGATAGTACCGTCCATCAACACTATTTCCCTGGCGCCGGCAGACCCCGCGCTTGCGCAGAGTATGCTCGAAGCAATTAACCAGGACCGGCAGGCACATGGACTAAAACCGGTTGCGTGGGATGACACGGCAGCCTATGCCGGAGCGCTCCACGCAGCCGATATGGCGACCCATGACTACTTCAGCCACTGGAATAGGTCTGGGTATGGACCGGAATATCGCTATAACCGGGTCGGTGGACGCGATAGCGTCATGGAAAATATCTCCACCTATAGCTACCGCTTTGACGACGGACGCCCCGCACCGATCACTGATTTTATGCCGATTATAGAGCAGGCACAGACAGGATTGATGAATAGTCCCGGTCACCGCGCTAACATTCTGAAACCGGAACATACGCATGTTGGCATCGGGTTTGCCTACAATCCGGAGACCGGCAGCTTTTACCTGGCACAGGAGTTTGTCTCACCGTTCGCTTATTTTCGGAACGAGTTCATAAAAATTCCCCACGAGCGGGTCAAAAACGGACACTTGGGAAGCATCTCGCCCCACATGGTGACGAAAATTGCAGAAATGTTTTACACATCACG